>JAVTVZ010000063.1:0-77258 GCA_032229625.1 Dermatophilaceae bacterium
ATCTACACCGCCGACCGAGAACCGCAGCCCCTCGGCGACACGACCACGCTGCTCGATATCCAGATCGCCACGATCCACGCATCTTCCTCCCGGGTCAGGCGCATCAAGCACTGACCCGAGCGCGCCGGCCGCCCGGACGGATCGTGACTCCTTCCACGTCGAGCGCGCGCCGGACCGCCTGTTGACTCACCCCGAACCGCAAGCCGACCTCTATCAGCGTCGAACCACCCTCGTAGAGTTCGACCGCCTCAGTCACGTCGGACTCATCGAGGCCGCGCCTGCGGATCGGGATCGACCGGCGGACAAGATGGGCAGCCACTGTGCGGCGGTGAACACTGAACCGCTCGCCCAACTCAACGAGGGTCGCGCCTTCCCGATACAGGGCCACCAGCTCGTCGACCTGCGCCGGGCGCAGAAAGGTTTGAGCTATCCCAACTGCACGCACCATCCGACCCCGCGAGTCCACAACCGACGGCTCCAAAGGCCGCCAAGAACGCTTGTATACGCCACGCGACCTGCGGGACACCACCGTTTTCAATGCCGAGTAGGGGTTCTCAAACTCTCTACCGAGGTCCACCGATCACCCCGCAAGCCCCGGCCTACGGCCGGGGCTTCGTCGTTGCCCGATCGGCACAGGCAGGCTGACCGGCACGTCCAGGCTGTCGGACACTGGAGGGGTCCGGCGGCGCGCCGGGCTCGGTGGGCGAGGACGGGAGCGGCGTGGACGAGGACGCGCAGACAGCGACGAGCGAGGCCGACGCCCTGGGGTGCTTCGGGGCGCTCATGCTCGACGCGGGGTATGCCGTGACGGACGTGGCCCAGTCGCTGCGCGAGACCGCTGCCGCCGCGGGCGGGAGCCGGGACGTCGTCATCGGCGTGTTGCCGCAGGCCGTGCTCATCGACGTGGCCACCCCGGCCGATGCCGGCGCACGCGGCGAGGCGACCCCACGGGCACGGGCAGGCACGGCCGGCCCGGTCGCCTCGGGCGGGCTGGTGGCGCCGCTGCGCGGGGCGCGGCTCGTGCAGGCCGGCGGGGAGTCGCTGACCTTCGATCAGGTCGGGCGCACCGGGCGGCTCGTCGCGGACGCTGCGCGCGGGCTGATCCCCTGGCGGCAGCTGCCGCAGCGGGTCGCGGCGATCCGCGCCGACCCGCGGTTGCGGCCCGCCTGGGTCGTCGTGCTCGGCAGCGGGCTCATGTCGTGCGGCGTCGCCGTCGTCTTCGGCGCGCGGTGGTGGTCGCTCGCGGCCGATGCGCTGCTCGGGCTGCTCGTCGGGGCGCTCATCGTCGGGGCGTCGCGGTGGCTGCGGGTGGCGCAGCTGCTGCCCTTCCTGTGCGCGGTCGCCACGACCGTCCTGCTCCTCGTGGCCGCGGACCTGGCCGGGGCCGACCGGGTGCCGCTCTTCGCCGCGTGTGCGCCGCTGGTCATCCTCATCCCCGGCGCCATCGTCACCAACGCGGTCATCGAGTTGTCCGCCGGCGACGTCGTCTCCGGCGGCGGGCGGCTGATCTCCGGTCTCGTCGTCTGGGGGCTGCTCGCCGCCGGGATCGCCGCCGGCGCCGCCATCGTCGGCGCCCGGATCGACGGCGCCGGTATCCAGCTCGCCTCCGCCTCCGGGAGCGCCGACGCGCTGTGGGGCGCCGCCGTGCCCGACGTGCTGGCCTGGCCCGCGACCGCCCTCGTCGCCGTCGGGGTCGGGCTGTTCGGGTCGGCGTCCTCCCGCCTGACCGCCGCGATCGTCGCGGTGCTGCTGCTCACCTACGGGCTGTTCGTCGGGTTGCAGCCGGTCGCCGGGACCGTCGTGGCCACCGGCGCCGCCGCCGGGATCGTGCTCGCCGCGACCCGCGCGCTCGAGGCGGCCGCTCCGGACTACCCGAGCATCGTCGTCTTCCGACCTGCCTACTGGCTGCTCGTGCCGGGGTCGTTCGGGCTGGTGGCGCTCACCGGCGGCGGCGACTCCGACCCGGTCCGCGCGACGATCGGCACGATCCTCGCGCTGACGGTCGGCACCCAGATCGGCGCCATCGTCGCCGAGGCCTGCGCCGCGCTGCCGCGCGCCGTGCGGCGGCGCCGCGAGGACGCTCGGACCTCGACGGGGCGTTAGTCCCTCGATCCAGTCCTCGTGGTCCCGGCTGCCGCACGCCGGCTCGGGCCGCGGTCTCAGCGGCGGATCTCGTCCTGGAGGGGGCCGGGCTCGGTGGGCGAGGCCTTGTCGCGGCCGAAGACGCCGACCGCGATCCACGCCAGGGCGACGAGGGCGCCGCCGAGAGCGGCGTAGGGGGCCGGGACGTCGCCGCGGAAGGCGGCGAAGCCGGCGCCGTAGCAGATGGTGATGGCCAGGGCGATGAAGCTGAGCACGTTGCGGTTCATGGCTCTACTGTGGCCCGGCGCACGCCCGCGCACCCGTGTGATCTGTCACGACTGTGCGCGGCGATCCGTCATGCGTCCGCCGCGCCGGTGTCGTCCGCGGTGGCCGGACGCCGCGGAGGGGAAGGGGTCTGGGCCCAGCGTCGAGAGGACCCGCCGGCCCTGGAACTGCGCTGCGAGCCGGTCGGACGTGTCCGGGTCGATCCGCACGCCGCCGGGGGCGAGCACCCGGGCGAATTCTCCCCGGTTGCGGGGCGCGAAGACGCACAGCACCGCCGCCGCGGCCTCGTCGCGCACCGGGCAGTCCCGACCACGCGTCCGCGACGACGCTCGCCAGGCGCGGGTGCGCCCGCGCTGCGCGGCGCGTGCGGTCACGTGGTGTCGCTCCGGAGCGACACGAGGTGGCCGGAACTGCCTCTACTCGTCCGGAAGTGCCCCGACGTGGGGGCGGGGGTCGTGGGCGCGCCGGTGCGGGGCGTCGGCGTCCGCGGTGACTCCGGCCGTCGGCGTCGGCTCCGTCGCTGGCGTCTGGTGCGCGCTGACGTGGGGGCACTTTCTGCCAGGTGGGGGAGATAGCGGTCACGTGGTGTCGCTCCGGAGCGACACGAGGTGGCCAGGACTGCCTACAGCTGTCCGAAAGTGCCCCGACGTCGGGTCGGGGCGGCGGGCGCGGCGCCGGGCTGGGACGCGGTGCCCTGCCCGTATCCCGCGGGGTCCTGCCGTTGCTCGTTGCGTCGGTGGACGCCGGCTGCCGGGGTCGGCGCCGTCTGCGCCGCCGTTCGCGCGCCGGCGCGACCCGCCCGACAACCAGCAGAGAACGAACTCGTCCACACGCTCCAGACCCCGTAGCCACGGCACTACGCCATGTGACCCGACTCAGGATCGAGAGTCACTCCGATCCGCACACTGGTGTGTGGGGTTCGCGGCTCGTCGCCGGTCGCGACGGCGTCGGGGTCGTCGCCGGACGCCCGGGATCAGCACTCTGCGCCGGGGTGTGGCGCACACGTCGGACGCGTCGGTGCCGCCGCAGCGACTCAGTAGCCGGTGCGGCCGTCGATGGCCTCGCGCAGCAGATCCATGTGGCCCAGGTGGCGGGCGTACTCCTCGATGAGGTGGATGAGGATCCACCGCAGGTTGAGCTGCGCGCCGCGCCGCTGACCCCGCACCGCTGTGTCGAGGTCCGCCCACCCGGCGACCGCCGTGCGCGATGTCGCGACCTGTGCCTCGTAGGCCGCGACGTCCCGCTCGGCATGTGCGGGGTCGACGTCGAGGTGGTCGCCGTCCGGGTTCTCGCGTGTGGAGTAGAGGTCCGGGACCTCCTGGCCGTGCAGCACCTCCTGCAACCAGTAGGCCTCGACCTCGGTGAGATGGCGCACGAGGCCGAGCAGGCTCAGGGTCGACGGCGGCACCGACCGGGCACACAGGGCCCGGGCGTCCAGGCCGGCGATCTTGAGCAGCAGCGACTCCCGGTACAGCTCGAGCCAGCTCTCCAACGACTCGCGCTCGCCCGCGAGCATCGGCGGGTCCTGCCGGGTGTCCGCGCGCTCGGCGACGACTGCCCTGGTGAGTTCGGCATCCGAGGCCGTATGGGCGCGCAACCGCTCTACGCCGTCGTCGAGCGCCGGGGCGCTCTGGGGGAATCCGCTGGTCATGTCGACCAGTGCAGCACACGTGGCCGCGCCGCGTGCCGCTCGTCGACCTCGCCGACGTGAGCGATGGCCTGTCGGCGCCCGCGCCGAACGGATCAGCGCAGCGCAGGAAAGACCGCGAGTGTCACGACCGCGCCCAGGGCCGACCCGGCGAGCACCTGCGCGAGACTGTGCCGGCCGGCGCGCACGCGGGCCCACGCGACGGCCAGGCAGATCGGCCCGGTGAACGCCAGGGTCCCGATGCCGAACACCCCGGTAGCCACCGTGGCGACGGTCGCGGCGACGCCCGCGTGGATCGAGGCCTTCCACACGCGGGTGACCGCAGCCAACACCGCGACGCCGGCCAGGACCGTCCATACCGTCGCCACGAGCAGCGGTGGGGCCCCGGTCAGGGTCAACACGACGGCGATCGCCAGCACGCTGACCGCCGCGACGAGCATCGGGACGTGCCGCTGCTCGCGGCGCACGAGCTGCCGGTCGCCGGCCCGACCGCAGCGCACGGACAGGCGCACTACGGCCTCGGGCACCACCGCGCACCCCACCCCGGCCAGGGCCGCCCAGCCGGCGCCGACCCACGGATTCGCCGCGCCGGCCACCCCGACCGCCAGCAGGAGTGCCGCCGTCAGGACGAGCGGATCGAAGAACCGGCCGATGCGGTCAGCCGCCATGGAGGGTTCGCGGGCGGTGAGGCGACGCACGTCCGGGTGGTCCTCCTCCGCCGCCTCGCCGCGAGCTGCGCGGTCAGCCATCGGGACTGGCCACGGTGAGGTCGACCGCCAGCCCCACCTCGAGCCCGGGCCCCTCGGCCAGGCGCGCCCGCGTGGCGGCCCGGTCGACATGCCACGCGGCCGGCCCCATGAGCAGGAGGTCCGCCGCGGCCGACCCGTCGACCCGCACGGTTGCCTCGACCCGACGCGTCGAGCGGATCCGCCAGCCCCGCAGCTGCGCCGCGAGCCGATCGGATTTGTCCGGGTCGATGCGCACCCGGCCCTGGTCGCCGTCGACGAGGTCGGTGACCGCGCCCAGGTGACCCGGGGCGGGGGTGACGACCGCGAGCACGCCGCCGGGGCTGAGCACCCGGGCGAACTCCGCCGCGTTGCGCGGCGCGAAGACGCACAGCACCGCCGCCGCGGCCTCGTCGCGGACCGGCAGGCCCGCCCACGCGTCCGCGACGACGCTCGCCAGGCGCGGGTGCGCCCGCGCCGCCCGCCGCGCGGCATACCGGGACAGGTCGAGACTCACTCCGAGTCGCACACTGTTGTGTGCACTCTCGCCCGCGTCCGGCGGCGTCGGCGCACGCAGGCACGCGGCCGCGTAATAGCCCGTGCCGCCGCCCACGTCGATCAGCGCGCCGCCCGGCCCCACCTGCGCGAACGCCTCGTCGAGATGCTCCGACAGCGCCTCCGACAGGGCCGCCGCGACGGGCGCGAAGAGGCCCGCGCCCTGGACCCGCTCGCGCGCCGCGACCATGTCGGCGTCGTCGGCGGTCAGCCCGCGAGTGCCGGCGCCGGTGAGGAGGCTGACGTAGCCCTGCCGCGCGACGTCATACGCGTGCCCCGACGTGCACCGCACCGGCCCCTCGCCGGCGGCCGTCAGCGAGGCCGCGCAGACCGGGCACCGCAGGACCGGCAGCGCGGCGTCGAGAGCAGGTCGGCGGGTCGGCACCCGCCCACTGTAGGTGCGCTGCGGCGCCCGGCCAGGCTCCCGTCCCCGGCCCGGCGCCTGCCCTCCGAGTGGTCGGCGCACAGGGGGCCGCACCGACACGCCGGTGATCACCGGCGTGTCGGTGCGCCGTGGCGTTCGGCGACGGCGGGGGAGCGCCCGTCGGGGTGGCAGGGTGGCCGCATGAGTGCGCACGAGGACTTCACACGGGACGAGCGCGACGAGCGCGACGAGCGGGACGGGTCAGAGGTGTCGACGGGCGGCCCGCGGGTGCGGGAGCTGGCGATCTACCCCGTCAAGGACGAGCCGGGGGTGCGGCTGGCCGACGTCGCGGTGCAGGACGCCGGGCTGGCGGGGGATCGGCGCAAGAAGCGGCCCGTGCATCTGGTCGGGGCGGGCGAGACGCCGGAGACGACGCGGGCCAACATCTTCCTCGATCTGCCCGACGCGCAGGTCGCCGCGTTGCTCGAGTGCACGGTGCGGCTCGGCGACGCGGTGCTGCACGTCACCGAGCGCCCGAGCGGCTGCCCCGGCGTGTATGCCGTCGTGGCCACGCCGGGGCGCGTCGCGCTCGGGGATGCGCTGACGATCCTGTGAGGCGCCCCGGTCGGCGGCAGGTCGGCGGCGCGCGGGGTAAACCTGTGCGGAGCGGCGCGGACGCGCGGATACCATCGTGCGGGGCCGTGTTACGGCCTCGACGCCTGCCCGGGACCGATCCCGGCGCCCTTCGTCGCCCGTGGCGACCAGAGGCGACGGCGCAGGAAGCGCCCGGCGTCGATCACCGACAGTAGGGAGTCCGCCGTGTCCGCCCAGATCAGCGTCACCGTCGCCGGAGAGCAGCGGACGGTCGCCGCGGGCACGACGGCCGCCGACCTCTTCGCCGACGACAAGCGCGTCGTCGTCGCCCGCCTGCTCAATCAGGGCGGTGACCTCGTCGACCTGGCCCGCGAACTCGCCGACGGCGACGTCGTCGAGGCCGTCGACATCGGCTCGCCCGACGGCCTCGCGGTCCTGCGCCACTCCTGCGCCCACGTCGCCGCGCAGGCCGTGCAGCAGCTCAACCCCGACGCCACGCTCGGCATCGGCCCGCCGATCACGGACGGGTGGTATTACGACTTCGCGCTCGAGGAGCCCTTCACCCCCGAGTCGTTCAAGGCGCTGGAAAAGGCGATGCAGAAGATCGTCAACGAGGGCCAGACCTTCCGCCGTCGCGTCGTCACCGATGCCGAAGCCCTCGAAGAGCTCGCGGGTGAGCCCTTCAAGTGCGAGCTCATCGGCCTCAAGGGTGGCCTCTCGCACGACGACCAGGAGGCCGGTGCCGGCGTCGAGGTCGGCGCGGGCGAGCTGACGATCTACGACAACGTGCGCCGCGACGGCAGCGTCGCGTGGGGCGACCTGTGCCGCGGCCCGCACATCCCGAGCACCAAGCTCATCGGCAACGCCTTCAAGCTCATGCGCAGCTCGGCCGCCTACTGGCGCGGTGACCAGCGCAATCAGCAGTTGCAGCGGCTCTACGGCACGGCGTGGCCGAGCAAGGACGAGCTGCGCGAATACCTCGAGCGCCTCGCCGAGGCCGAGCGCCGCGACCACCGCAAGCTCGGCACCGAGCTCGACCTCTACTCCTTCCCCGACGAGCTGGGCTCCGGCCTGCCCGTCTTCCACCCCAAGGGCGGGGTCATCAAGCGGGAGATGGAGGACTACGTGCGGCGCCGGCACATCGAGGAGGGCTTCGACTACGTCGGCACGCCGCACATCTCCAAGGACGGGCTCTTCCACACCTCGGGGCACCTGCCGTATTACGCGGAGACGATGTTTCCGCCCCTGCACGTCGACGCCGAATACGACGACGAGGGCCAGGTGACGCGCGCCGGTCAGGATTATCGCCTCAAGGCGATGAACTGCCCGATGCACAACCTCATCTACCGCAGCCGCGGGCGCTCCTATCGCGAGCTGCCGATGCGCCTCTTCGAATTCGGGTCGGTGTATCGCTACGAGAAGTCCGGCGTCATCCACGGCCTGACCCGCCTGCGCGGCTTCACGCAGGACGACAGCCACTCCTACGTCATGCCCGAGCAGGCTGCCGACGAGATCAAGCACCTGCTGAACTTCTGCCTCGGGCTCTTCCGCGACTTCGGGCTCGACGACTTCTACCTCGAGCTGAGCACCCGCGACGATTCGGACAAGTTCATCGGGTCCGACGAGGACTGGGCCGAGGCGACGCGCATCCTGTCGGAGGCGTGCACGTCGACGGGCCTGGAGCTCGTGCCCGACCCCGGCGGCGCCGCGTATTACGGCCCGAAGGTGTCGGTGCAGGCGCGTGACGCCATCGGCCGCACGTGGCAGATGAGCACGATCCAGTACGACTTCAATCAGCCCGCGCGATTCGGTCTGGAATTCCAGGCGCCCGACGGGTCGCGGCAGCAGCCCGTGATGATCCACTCGGCGAAGTTCGGCTCCATCGAGCGATTCCTCGGCGTGCTCG
This sequence comes from Dermatophilaceae bacterium, assembly GCA_032229625.1. GTDB lineage: Bacteria > Actinomycetota > Actinomycetes > Actinomycetales > Dermatophilaceae > Kineosphaera. The sequence goes on from JAVTVZ010000063.1 coordinate 8,160, forward strand.
TCGAGCACTATGCCGGCGCCTTCCCCGTGTGGCTCTCACCGGTGCAGGTCACGTGCGTGCCCGTCGCCGCCGAATACGAGGAGTATCTCGAGGACGTCGCCGCGAGCCTGCGCGCCGCCGGGGTGCGCGTCGAGGTCGACAGCTCCGACGACCGCTTCCCCAAGAAGATCCGCAACGCCAGCAAGTCCAAGGTGCCGTATGTGCTCATCGCCGGCGAGGAGGACCGCTCCGCGGGGGCCGTGTCCTTCCGCTACCGCGACGGCACCCAGCGCAACGGCGTCCCCATCGAGGACGCCATTGCCGAGGTGACCGCCGCCATCGAGGCGAAGGCGCAGGTCACGAGCGCGCCCGCCTGACCCGCACGACGCTCGCCCGGCCCCGCGATGTCCGCGGGGCCGGGCGAGCCGTGTCTGGCGACGCTGCCCGATCCTGCGCGAATCAGAAGGTCGTGATGCCGCGCGGGACGGGATACAGGGTGGTCTTCTTGACCCCCTTGAACGAGCTGTCGAAGAACTCGGGGTCCTTGTATTCGACAGCGGCTCCGGCGGCCGGTTGGACGATCCACTCGACGGCTCGCGGCTCGTCCCAGCACATGCTGTTGGAGAGCCCGACGACATTCTTCAGTCGCGTCTCGATGAGCACCTTCGTCGTGACCTTCGGGGTGCGGGCCCGAGTCACCGTGATCTCCACGAGTCGACCGGCCGTAGTGACCGCGACGAGGCGATCCTCGGTGGGGACCCAGTTCACGCCCTTCCACGCGGCGAACTGGATGTCGCTGTAGGCGCCGAATCCGCGCGCGACGACCTGCTGCTTGCCGAACGACGGAATGCCGTTGCGCCCCCAGGAGACCGGCATCTTCACCAGGGTGCCCGTCGTCGTGACGCCGTAGAGCATGGTGTCGCGTTCTTGGTCCTTCTCGACGTTGCCCGTCGTTCCGGTGTCCACGATGTGCCGCAATCCGGTGAAGTGCCCGCTGACCCGGACAGGGCTCGCCAGTTGGTCGCCGTCGACGGTCCGCAAATACACGGCGTTGCCGCGCTTGTCGATGAACAGTCGGCCGTACCTCGACTCCTGCTCCCCGTCCGCGTCCTTCCATCGAGACACGGTCCCCGCCAGGCTCGCGGACGAGATGGGGTCGATGGTGATCCGCGTGTGCTCGTAGAAGTCGAAGCTCCCGTCACCGCCTACGAGGGTGCCCACCTCGCGGGTCTTCTGGTTGTACGCGTAGAACTGCGGGCATGCAGCCCCAACTGCTGCGATGTCGTTCGCAACGACCGCGGTCGCCGCAGGAGCCGGCGCCGCGCCGGCCGTGCCGACCGGCGCCAGCAGCGTCGTCGCGAGTGCTGCGGCGCAGGCAGTGCCGACGATCGGCCCGATGAGTCCGTTCTTGGCCATGATGTGTCCCATCCCTGAGGCTCCCGGCTGCCGGGAGTGTCCGCGCTGGTCAGCCCCTGTGCGGACCGCGTCGTCAGATCACAGGTCGACCGTTCGACCTGCAGTCTGAGTCAAAGCTGGGCAGGAACGTGGCTGCGGCTGGGAAGAGACGCCGACGTGCGCCGAACGGGTCAGGACACCGGCTCGGCGAGCAGCACGGGGATCTGCCGGTCGGTGGTGCGCTGGTAGTCCGCATACGGCGGGAAGGCCGCGACGCAGCGCTCCCACCAGGTGGCGCGCTCGTCGCCGGACAGCTCGCGCACGACGTACGCGCCGGTGTCGGTGCCGTCCTGCAGGTCGACGCGGGGGTTGGCGGTCATCGAGTGGTACCAGTCCGGGTGCTGCGGGGCGCCGCCCTTGGAGGCGACCGCGGCGTAGGCGGTGCCGTCGGTGACGCGCATGAGCGGCACGCGGCGCAGCAGGCCGGAGCGCTTGCCGCGGACGGTGTAGACGACGACGGCCATGCCGTTGATGTCGGCGGCGCGGGTGTCGCCGGCGGCGTCGATCGCGGCGAGCTGGTCGGCGACCCAGCCCTCCTTCTGCGGTGCGAACTCGCCGGTCAGGGGCGCGGTGTCAGAAGTGCTCATGTCGCCACCCCACACCACGACGCCCGGGCTGTCCAGCCCCGACGCCCCGCCTAGGATCGAGCCCATGAGCGCAGCGTCGGACCGCCACGTCGAGGACACGAGCGACTTCGTGGGGGTCGAGGACGGCTTCGAGCGCCTGTGGACGCCGCACCGGATGGCCTACGTGCAGGGCGAGCGCCCCGACCCCAACGCCGGGCAGGGCTGCCCCTTCTGCGCCGCCCCGGGCAAGGACGACGCCGACGGCCTCATCGTCCACCGCGGCGCGCTCTGCTACGTCGTGATGAACCTCTTCCCCTACAACCCCGGCCACCTGCTCATCTGCCCCTACCGGCACGTGCCGCGCTACCTCGACCTCACCGACGCCGAGACCACCGAATTCACCGCGCTCACCAAGGACGCGCTGCGCGCGCTGACCGCCGCGTCGGCGCCGATGGGCTTCAACATCGGCATGAACCAGGGCGACGTCGCCGGCGCCGGAGTGGCCGCGCACCTGCACCAGCACGTCGTGCCGCGCTGGGGCGGCGACGCCAACTTCCTGCCGATCATCGGGCAGACCAAAGCGCTGCCGGTGCTGCTGGAGGACACCCGCGCCCAACTCGTCGCCCACTGGCCGCAGCACCCGGACGAGTCCTAGCCCGGCACACGTCGGCCCGGGCACGCGTCGGCCCCGGCCACCCGAGGCGACCGAGGCGACCGAGGCTGGGCGCGCGTCACGCCTTGGCGAGGTGCTCCTCGACGAGCCGGTGCGGCATCTGCTCGTAGCCGGCGAACGTGCGCGAGAAGCTGCCCGACCCGTGCGACAGCGAGCGCAGGTCGATGGCATAGCGCGACAGCTCCAGCTGCGGCACCTCCGCGCGGATCAGCGAGTAGCCGCTCTGATCGGCCGGTTCGCTGCCCTGGATGCGGCCGCGGCGGCCCTGCATGTCGGTCATCACGGCCCCGACGTGGTCGTCGGCGACCCGCACCTCGAGCGTGTCGACCGGCTCGAGCAGCGTGACGACACCGGCGGCCGCGGCGGCCTCCTTGAGCGCGAGCGCCCCGGCGGTCTGGAAGGCCGCGTCGGAGGAGTCGACCGAGTGGGCCTTGCCGTCGTGCAGCGTGACGCGCACATCGACGAGCGGGTAGCCGGAGACGGTCCCCTTCTCCAACTGGGCGCGCACCCCCTTCTCCACGCTGGGGATGAACTGGCGCGGCACCGCGCCGCCGACGACCTTGTCGACGAATTCGAAGCCCGCGCCGCGCTCCAGCGGCTCGACGGTGATGTCGCAGACGGCGAACTGGCCGTGGCCGCCGCTCTGCTTGACGTGCCGGCCGTGCCCGCTGCCGGCGCCGACGAAGGTCTCGCGCAGCGGGATCCGCAGCTCCTCGGGCTCGACCTCGACGCGGAAGTCCTCCCGCAGACGGGTCAGGACGAGCTCGAGGTGCGTCGGGCCCATCGTCCACAGCACGACCTGGGCGGTCTGGGCGTTGTGCTCGATCCGCAGCGACGGGTCGGCCCCCGCGAGCCGCTGCAGGGCGCCCGGCAGCTTGTCCTGGTCGGCGCGGGTCGCCGGCCTGATCGCCGCCGGCAGCAGCGCCTGCGGCATCGCCCAGGGCTCGACGACCAGCGGCGCGTCCCTGTCGCTGAGGGTGTCCGACGTCTGCGCCGACGGCAGCTTGGTGACGACCGCGAGGTCACCGGCCACCGCGTCGGGCTTGGGCCGCAGCTCTGCGCCCAGCGGTGAGGCGAGCGGACCGACGCGCACGTCGTCGTCGTGGTCGGCGTGCCCCTCGACGTCGTGGCCGAGGAAGCTGCCCAGATGCCCCGAGACGTGCACCGTCGCGTCGGGCCTCAACGTGCCGGAGAAGACCCGCACGAGGGCGATGTGACCGGCATACGGGTCGTTGGTGGTGCGGATGACCTCCGCGACCAGGGGCCCGGCGGGGTCGCTGGTCAGCGCCGGCCCCGCCGCCCCCTCGACCGTGTAGACGCTCGGCATGGGCCGCATCCGCGGCGGCGGGAACGCGGCTTCGATGAGGTGCAGCGCGACGTCGATGCCCGCGCCGGTGTCCACGGAGGCGGGCAGCACGGGGTGGAAGGACCCGCGCGCCACGGCCTGCAGCAGCGCGGCCTCGACGACCTCGAAGCCGATCTGCTCCCCGCCGAGGTAGCGGTCGAGCAGCGAGTCGTCCTCGGCCTCGGTGATGATGCCCTCGAGCAGCGGGCCGTGGTGGGTGTCGAAATACCCGATGTGCGCCTCGTCGGTGGGCCGGACCTGACGCTCCTGACCGGAGTAGTCGTGGATCTCGCCGAGGACGAGGTCGACGACCTGCGCGAGGCGACCGTCACGCACGACCGGCACCCCCAGCGGCATGACCCCGTCGCCGAAGGCCGCCTGGATGTCGGCCAGCGTCGCCTCGAAGTCGGCCCGGGGCGCGTCGAGCTTCGTCATGACGACCGCCCGCGGCAGGTCGACCTGCGCGCATTCGTGCCACAACGCCTGGGTCGCGGCGTCGACCCCGTCGGTCGCCGCGACGACGAAGAGGGCCGCGTCGCCCGCGCGCAGACCCGCCCGCAACTCGCCGACGAAATCGGGGTATCCCGGCGCGTCGATGAGGTTGACGACGACGTCGCCGGCGGCGACGGCCGCGACCTCGAGCTGGGTGGAGCGCCCCTCGGGCCGGTTCGGCGGACGGTATCCGGGCGTCGTGATCGCCACGAGATGGTCGAAGAGCCGGGTCTTGCCGGAGCCGCTCGGGCCGACGAGCACGACGTTGCGGATGCTGTCGGCGTCGCGGGGGAGGGGGGTCTGCGCGGTGGTTGGTCTGCCCATGCCTCACCTTCCCCCCGGTCGGGCCGCCCGACAAGGGCGGCGCGCAGAAACGGGCCGATGGTCCCGGATGTCCGGCGGGCCGAGGCGACCCGCGGCGCTCGCCGCGGCACGGTCACCCTCGCGGAGGTCGTTAGGCTGTCCCGCACCATGCTGAACAAATTCGCCCGCGCGTTCGTGACCCGACTCATCACCCCGGTGGCCCGCGGGTTGCTCAAGATCGGCCTGACCCCGGATGCGGTGACGATCATCGGCACGGTCGGCGTGTGCTTCTGCGCGCTCTTCTTCTTCTCCCGCGGCGACTTCGTCTGGGGCACGCTCTTCATCACGCTGTTCGTCGTCTCCGACCTGCTCGACGGCACGATGGCCCGCGTCTCGGGGCGCGCGAGCAACTGGGGCGCCTTCCTGGATTCCACGCTCGACCGCTTCGGCGACGCCAGCGTCTTCGGCGGGCTCGTCCTCTACTTCACCCGCCAGCCCGACGGGGCGGCCACCGCGTGGGGCGCGCTGGCCTGCCTCGTCTTCGGCTTCGTCACCAGCTATGCGCGGGCTCGCGCCGAGGGGCTCGGCTTCGGCGGCGCCAACGTCGGCATCGCCGAGCGCGCCGACCGTCTCGTCGTCGTGCTCGTCACGACGTTCCTCGTCGGGCTCTTCGGGCTGCCGCACGTCGTCTTCACCGTTGTGCTGTGGCTGCTCGCCGCCGCCAGCGCCATCACGGTCGCCCAGCGGATGCTCGCCGTGCGGCGTGAGATGGCCGCCTGAGGTGCCCCGCGGCAGCGTCGGCCGGCAGCTCGGGCAGGCCCGTCGAGGAGTCGGTCAGCGGCTGACCGTCACCGGCTTCCGCGCCGCGTGGCGACTCGTGTGCCGGCTGCCCGAACCCCTCGCCTACCGGCTCTTCGACGTCGTCGCCGACATCGCCCGGCGTCGTGGCGGCGCGGGAGTGGACCTGCTGCGCGCCAACTACGCGCGGGTGCGGCCGGACGCCGACGAGGCCACCCTCGAGGGGCTCGTGGCGGCCGGGATGCGCTCCTACATGCGGTACTGGTGCGAGGCGTTCCGCCTGCCGGGGCGCCGCGTCGAGGACATCGTGCGCGGCGTGCGCAGCGTCGGTGACGCACCGGTCCGCGAGGTGCTCGCCACGGGCCGGCCCGTCGTCTGCTTCCTGGGGCACATGGGCAACTGGGACACCGCCGGCGCGTGGGCCGCGCAGCGGCTCGCGCCCGTCCTGACCGTCGCCGAACGACTCGAACCCGAGGAGCTCTATCGCGAATTCCTCGCCTTCCGCGAGGGATTGGGGATGACGATCCTGCCCCTGACGGGGGAGGGCGACGTCTTCGGCCGGCTCGTGCGGCACGCCTCGGCGGGCGGGTGCGTCGTGCCGCTGCTCGCCGACCGCGACCTGACGCACACCGGTGTCGAGGTCGACTTCTGCGGCCGGCCGGCGCGCATGGCCGCCGGGCCCGCCGCCCTCGCGCTGGCCACCAAGGCACCCCTGCACCCGGTGTCGATGCACTACGAGCCGTGGGCGGCCGGGCCCGGCGGGTATCGGCTCGTCGTGACCTTCCACCCTGCGGTCCCGGTGCCGGCGCCCGGCCCCGCCGGCGGCGACACCCGGCAGCGGGTCGCCGCGATGACCCAGGCCTGCGCCGACGCTCTGGGCGGCGCCGTCGCCGCGCACCCCGCGGACTGGCACATGATGCAGCGGGTCTTCACCCAGGACCTCGACCCGCGGCGCCTCGCCCGGTCCGCCGCCGCCTCCGCCTCGGCGTCACCCGACGCCTCCGCGCAGGAGCGCTGAGCCGTGCGCGTCGGGCTCGTCTGCCCCTACTCCTTCGACGTGGCGGGCGGCGTGCAATTCCACGTCCGCGACCTCGCCGAGACCCTGCGGGCGCGCGGCCATCACGTGGGGGTGCTCGCCCCCGCCGACGAGGACACGCCGCTGCCGGACTACGTGACGGGCTCCGGGCGGGCGCTGCCGATCCCCTACAACGGGTCGATCGCGCGGCTGACCTTCGGCCCGCTGACCGCCGCGCGCGTCAACCGCTGGGTCGAGGACGGCCGCTACGACGTCGTGCACATCCACGAGCCGCTCGTGCCGAGCGTCTCGGTGCTCGCGCTGTGGGCCGCGACCGGCCCCATCGTCGCGACCTTCCACACGAGCCTCGAACGCTCGCGCGCCATGGCCGCCGTCGCGCCCCTCGTGCAGTCGAGCATGGAGAAGATCCACGCCCGGATCGCCGTCTCCGAGGCCGCCCGCCAGACGCTGGTCACCCACATGGGCGGCGACGCCGTCGTCATCCCCAACGGCGTCTTCGTCGACCGCTTCTCAGGCGCCGTCCCGCAGGCCCGGTGGCAGGGCGTGCCCGGCCGCCCGACCCTGGCCTTCCTCGGGCGCATCGACGAGCCGCGCAAGGGACTGCCCGTGCTGCTCGAGGCCATGCCCGCCGTGCTCGACGCGCACCCCGGCACCCGCCTGCTCATCGCCGGCCACGGTGACCTCGACGCCGCCCGCGAGCGGCTGGCCGCCGGTGACCCGCGCGTGGCCGCCGCCTGCGAGCTGCTCGGCCCGATCAGCGAGGACGACAAGCGCGCGCTGCTGGCCTCCGTCGACGTCTACGTCGCGCCGCACACCGGCGGCGAGAGCTTCGGCATCGTCCTGGTCGAGGCGATGAGCGCCGGCGCGCCCGTCGTCGCCTCCGACCTGCCCGCCTTCGCCGCCGTGCTCGACGACGGCGGCGCCGGTGCGCTCTTCGCCACCGGCGACGCCGCCGCGCTCGCGGCGCGGCTGGGCGCCGTGCTCGACGACCCGGCCCTGCGTGACCGGCTCGCGCGCCTGGGGCCGGTGACCGCTCGACGCTACGACTGGGGCAGCGTCTGCGACGACGTGCTCGCGGTCTACGAGACCGTGCTCGAAGGGGATTCGGCGGCTCCCGACCCGCACTGGGCGGCCTTCCGGACCGGGGGGCGGCCCCCGTCGCGCGTCGCGCCCCCCGTGCCCGCGCTCGCTGCCCCCGCGCGGCCCCGCGGCCGGGACCGGGTGCGGCACGTGCTGGCACCCCTGGCGCGCCCGCTGCGGTGGCGGTGGCGGCCGTGAGCGCGCTGGAGATCGTCACGCTCGTCGTCGTGGTCGTCGTGCTCCTGGCGTGGCGACTGACGTATACCGCCGCGCGGCTGCACCGGCTGCACACCCGGGTCGAGGGGAGCCTGGCCGCGCTCGACGCCCGCCTCGTGCGGCGGGCGGAGGCGGCCGTCGAGCTCGCCAACTCCGGCACGCTGGACCCGGCGACCGCCCTGCTGCTCGCCGGCGCCGCCTCGGACAGTCTCGACGCCCGCGCCGACGACATGAGCGGATCCGATTGGGCGGAGGGCGATCTGGCGACCCGCGAGGCGCTGGAGAGCGACCTGACGGTGACGATCCGGCATGCGCTGGCGTCGTCGGGCACGCCGGCGAGCGACCCGACGCGGCGGCTGCGCGACGCGCATCGGCGGGTCCAGCTCGCCCGGCGCTTCTCCAACGACGCGGTCCGCGACGTGCAGCGGCTGCGCCGCGAGCCCGAGGTGCGCCTCTTCCGGCTGGCCGGCCACGCGGCGCTGCCGCGCACCGTCGAGTTCGACGACGACGTGTGAGCGCCCCGCGGACTCCGGCACGTGGGCGGATCGACGGACGGATCGGAGGGCGGATCGGACGGCGGATCGGACGGCGGATCGGACGGCGCAAGGGGCGCTCTACGGCGGCGACTAGACTGGCGCGGCGCTCGGCCGTGTGGACCGGGCCCGGGGCGTCCCCGATGTCCCCGCTGCACCGCATCAGTCGTTGAAAGGCCAGCCGTCGTGACCCTGACAGAGCCCGACCAGACCCTCACCACCCCGCCGACGACGCAGGGCACGGCCCGCGTCAAGCGCGGCATGGCGGAGATGCTCAAGGGCGGCGTGATCATGGACGTCGTCACCCCCGACCAGGCGAGGATCGCGCAGGACGCCGGCGCCGTCGCCGTCATGGCCCTCGAGCGGGTGCCCGCCGACATCCGCGCCCAGGGCGGGGTCTCGCGGATGAGCGACCCCGACATGGTCGCCGGGATCATCGACGCCGTCTCGATCCCCGTCATGGCCAAGGCCCGCATCGGCCACTTCGTCGAGGCGCAGGTGCTGCAGTCCCTCGGCGTCGACTACATCGACGAGTCCGAGGTGCTCACGCCGGCGGACTACACCAACCACATCGACAAGTGGGCCTACACCGTGCCCTTCGTCTGTGGCGCGACCAACCTCGGTGAGGCCCTGCGCCGCATCACCGAGGGCGCGGCGATGATCCGCTCCAAGGGTGAGGCCGGCACCGGCGACGTGTCGAACGCGACGACGCACATGCGTCAGATCCGCGGTGAGATCAACCGGCTGCGCAGCATGGCCCCCGACGAGCTGTATGTCGCCGCGAAGGAGCTCGCCGCGCCCTACGACCTCGTCGCCGAGGTCGCCCGCGAGGGCAAGCTGCCCGTCGTGCTCTTCACCGCCGGCGGCATCGCCACCCCTGCCGACGCCGCGATGATGATGCAGCTCGGCGCCGAGGGCGTCTTCGTCGGCTCGGGCATCTTCAAGTCCGGCAACCCCGCGCAGCGCGCCGAGGCCATCGTCAAGGCGACGACCTTCTACGACGACCCCGACACGATCGCGCGGGTCTCGCGCGGGCTGGGCGAGGCGATGGTCGGCATCAACGTCGACGACATCCCCCAGCCGCACCGCCTCGCCGAGCGCGGCTGGTGACGCAGCGCCGCTGGTCGGGCCCCTGCCCGACCAGCGGTCTGACGGCCAATTCGACACGGACGTAGTCGAGTTCGGCGTTTCAGCTCGCGATCTGCACCACATCGCGGGGCACACTGGTCAGGACGATCACGCCGGCTTCGCGCCCGCGGGTCTCTCGGACGGGCACGACGAAAGGCACTGCCGATGCACCGACCCCTGCCGCTGCGGTCCGCCGCGCTGGCCGTGGCGCTCGTGACGTGCGCGGCGCCATTGAGCGCCGCGCCCGCGCACGCCCGCACCGACGACCACCGCCCGGTCACCCGCGAGGACCCGGGGCCGCACTGGCGCGGCGGCCTGACGGGCGACACGACGTCGCAGGCCGCCGGTGAGGACCCGCAGGCGTCGGGCACCGACGGGACGAGCCCCGACGGCACGGGCCCCGACAGCGCGAGCCCCGACGGCACGGGCAGCGGCAGGTCGGGCACCGACGACACGGGCAGCGACGCGATCACGCTGGCCACGGACGACGGCCCGTCCGTCCACGCGCAGTGGGGCTCGAGCCGCGACGTCGAGGTCGGCCACTCGGTCGCCCTCGCCGGCCAGGTCCGCGACGCCGGGAGCCGCCCCCTGGGTCGGATCCGCCTCGACCGGCGGGTCGGCTCGGCGTGGCAGCCCGTCCACACCATCGACATCGCCGCCGACGGCTCGTGGTCGGAGCGGATCACGCCGCCGTCGACCCTGGGGGTCGTGCGCTATCGGATCGTGTGGCTCGGCGCGGGCGGTGGCCCGCTCGCGAGCGGTGAGCTGCCGGCGTTGACCGTCTACCGGCTCAACACCTACGACGTCCAGCGGCGCGGGCGGGTCTCGACCGACCTCGACGACTTCGCGCGCGACGCCGCCCGGACCTTCGCCGACCAGCGCGGGTGGGCGCGTGCCTACCAGCGCTTCGAGCGGGTCGAGCGCGGCGGCGACTTCACGCTCGTGCTCGCGCAGGCCCGGACGATGCCGACCTTCTCGCGGTCGTGCTCGGTGCAGTTCTCCTGTCGCGTCGGGCGGTTCGTCGTCATCAACGAGACCCCCTGGCGGCACCGCACGAAGGCGTTCACCGGTGATCTGCGCACCTATCGGCACATGGTCGTCAACCACGAGACCGGGCACTGGCTCGGCCTGGGCCATCAGGGCTGCTCGCGGCGCGGCGCGCTCGCGCCGGTCATGATGCAGCAGTCCAAGGGGCTGAGCGGCTGCCGCTCCAACGCCTGGCCGCTGCCCGCCGAGATCGCTGCCCTCACCCGCTGAGCCGACCCCTACACTCGACGGCCGTGCCTACCGCCCCTGACGTCGAGCCCACCACCGGTCCCCCCGCCGGCATCGAGAGCCCCGCGCCGCTGAGCCCCGCGTTGCGGTCGCGACCCCGGATCGGGGTGCTCGCCGTGCAGGGTGACGTCCGTGAGCATGCCGCGGCGCTGGCCTCCGCCGGCGCCGAGCCGGTGTCGGTGCGCCGGCCGGGTGAGCTCGACGGCCTCGCCGGGCTCGTCATCCCCGGAGGGGAGTCGACGGTCATCGACAAGCTGCTGCGGGCCTTCGACCTGCGCGACCCCGTGCGCGCCGCGATCGCGGGCGGCCTGCCCGTCTACGGCTCGTGCGCGGGCATGATCCTGCTGGCCGACCGGGTGCTCGACGGCACCGCCGACCAGCAGACCCTCGGTGGCATGTCGATCACGGTGCGCCGCAACGCGTTCGGCCGCCAGGTCGACTCCTTCGAGACGGACCTGACGATGCCGTGGCTGCGCGAGCCGGACCGGCCGATCCGCGCGGTCTTCATCCGCGCGCCCTGGGTCGAGGAGGTCGGGCCCGACGTCGAGGTGCTCGCGCGCGTGCCGTCGGGCCCCGCAGCCGGCCGCGTCGTCGCCGCCCGCCAGGGGCCGCTGCTCGTCACGTCCTTCCACCCCGAGGTCAGCGGCGACGACCGCGTGCACGACTACTTCGTGGCGATGGTGCGGGGCGACGCCTGACCGGTCGGCGCCGACGCGTCCGCGGGCCGGCCGGGTCGGAGGCGGCCGGGTCAGCGTGCGGCCGCGTCAGAATCCCGGCGCCGGCTGCGCCCAGGGCTGTCGCTGCACCTGCCAGTGCCGGACCAGGTCGGCGGCCACGCTCAGCGCCATGACCGCGGCGCCGGTCATCGTGTCCCCCCAGCTCGAGACGACCCAGCGGGCCCCGGTGACGACGTCGACCTCGACGAGGCGGCTGTTGACCGACGACCCCTGCGGCACCTTCTCCTCCACGACATAGGTCCGGTCGTCGCTCCAGGCGAGGCCCCGCGAGGCGAAGGGGATGTCGATGGCCCGGGTGCGGCCGGTGCCCAGGTCGAGGACCTGCACCCCGCGCAGGACCGACGCCAGATAGCGGCCGTCGGGCGACCACGCGTTCTGGTCCGCGGCGTCCTCGGGCCCCGCGGGGTAGGTGCGCAGCACCCGGCCGCGGGCGTCGAGGCGTTGGATCCCGCGCGCGCGGCTGACGAGCAGCTGCCCGTCCGGGCCCGTCATCGCGGTGCGCACGTCAGGGGAGTGCGGGACGCCCGGGACCGGGCGCACGCGGCCTGCGGGCACATCGACGGCCAGCAGGTAGCCCGGGTTGCGCAGATTGTCGCCGGAGGCGTCGACATCGCGGACGTAGAGGGTCGCGCCGTCCCGTGACCAGGCCACCGGATCGGCCGCGCGATACGGCGCGTCGGTGAGGCGCACGACGTGCTCGGCGGCGGTGTCGACGTCGACGACGACGACGTCACCGGACCAGCCGGCGGTCCCGACGGCGATCCGCCGGCCGTCGGGGGAGACCAGCGTCGGAGCGTGGCCACCGAGCGCGGCGCGCCCCTCGGGCGTGGCGAACCGTCGCACCGTCGTGCCGTCCGGGGCGATGACGACGCTGCGCTCGAGGTCGAGGAACTCGTAGTCACCGCCGTGCTGGAAGGACAAGAGCACCCGGTCCACCGGCGACCAACTCAGCGGCAGCGGGAAGTGGCGGTACGAGGGCAGCTGGGTCGGCAACACGACCTGCGAGCCCGTCGCGGGCTGGGGCGACGGGCCCAGCATCCGCATCCCGCCGAAGACGGTCGCCAGGAGCAGGAGGGTCGCGGCGACGGCGGCCACGACGGGCCGGGCGGCCGAGCCTGCGCGGCGCCGGCCGTGCCGGGTCGTCGACCCGTGCAGGTCGTCGGCCCGGTCCCCGAGGAGGTCGTCCGCCAACCCGCGAGATCGCCGTGCGGCGAGGGGGGCCGGACCGCCGGGGGGCTCGTGCCAGGGGCGGTCCTCCTGTGCGCGGGAGTCGTCCAGGGCGAGGGAGTCCAGGGCGAGGGAGTCGACGAAGTCGCGCAGGCGCTCGACGGCCTCGCGCTCACCGACGCGTGGTGCGGTGCTCATGACAGCTCCTCCCGGAGGCGGATCATCGCCCGCGACAGGCGGGACTTCACGGTGCCGGGCCGACAACCGAGGGCCTCGGCGATCTCGGCCTCGGGGCGGTCGAGGTAATAGCGCAGGTAGACGGCGGCGCGCTGCGCGGGGTCGAGGCGGCTCAGCGCATCCCGCACGGCGACCCGATCGGCGACGACCTGGTCCAGGACCGGCGGCGCGAGGCCCCCATCGCCACTCGCACTCGGGTCGCCGGTCGAGGCGACGCCCTCCAGATAGCGACGGGCGACGATCCGACGGCGCACCCACGAGGTGCTGCGCCGCGTCACCGCGACGCGCAGCCACGCGCCGGGATCGCGCACGTCCCGCGCCGCGACCAGGTCCGCGAACGCGTCCCCGACGAGGTCCGCGGCCGCCTCGGCGTCGCCGGTCACGACCGCTGCGAGCCGCAGCAGGTGCGTCCGCTCGCGCCGAAAGACGTGCTCCAGCGAGCTCGCCTCCTCGACCAGCGGCTCGACGCGCGCGCCGGTCCCCCCGTCGCCGTGCATCCCATCGCCCCCTCGCCTCACCAGGATCCGCGCCGGGCCCGGACATCACGATCGCGCAGGCTCGACATCTCCAGGGTCGCGCAGGACCCCCGTCCGGTTCCCCGGTCTTCCCCGCTCGTCGTCCGGTCCGGTGTCGAGTCGCCTCCCGCTCGGTCCTCCTCCTCCGGCCGGCGCCCGCGCCGGCGCCTGGACGGGCGTGCCCGCGGGGCCGGTTTAGGATGGTCTGCGATTCGTGCGCATCCACGGTGCCCGCCGGACCTCCACACGCGGCCCGCGACGGCCCCCGCGGCACCGGCTGTCCTCGTGGCCGCCGGCCGACCGGCGCAGCGCGCTGCGGGATGCACTGTGCGAGCACCGAACTGCGCAGCCCCGAACTGCGCATCATCGAACTGCGCATCACCGAACTGTGCACCACCCGGACTGTGCGACTACCGCCACAGTGCGACTACCGAAGTGCGACTACCGAGAGGACGGCATGAGCGGGCACTCCAAGTGGGCGACCACCAAGCACAAGAAGGCGGCGGTCGACGCCAAGCGCGGCAAGCTCTTCGCCAAGCTCATCAAGAACATCGAGGTCGCGGCCCGCACGGGCGGCGGCGACCCGGCGGGCAACCCGACCCTCTACGACGCGGTCCAGAAGGCGAAGAAGAGCTCGGTCCCCAACGACAACATCGACCGCGCCCTCAAGCGCGGCTCGGGCGCCGAGGCCGGCGGGGCCGACTGGCAGACGATCATGTATGAGGGCTATGCCCCCGGCGGCGTCGCGGTGCTCATCGAGTGCCTCACCGACAACCGCAACCGCGCGGCGACCGAGGTGCGCGTCGCGCTGACCCGCAACGGCGGCAACCTCGCCGATCCCGGCTCGGTCTCCTACCTCTTCAACCGCCGCGGCGTCGTCATGGTCCCCAAGGCCCAGAAGGACGGCGAGACCAGCGAGGACGCGCTCCTGGAGATCGTGCTCGAGGCCGGCGCGGAGGAGGTCGAGGACTACGGCGACTCCTTCCGCATCGAGTCCGAGGCCGGTGACTTCGTCGCGGTCCGCACGGCGCTCGTCGACGCGGGGATCGACTACGACTCCGCGGAGGCCGAGTTCGTGCCGAGCATGGAGGTGCCCCTGGACGTCGAGGGCGCCCGCAAGATGATGCGGGTCGTCGACGCCCTCGAGGACAGCGACGACGTGCAGAACGTCTTCGTCAACGGCGACATCTCCGACGAGGTCGCCGCGCAACTGGACGACGAGGAGTAGGACGAGGAGTAGGCCGGCCCGGCAGGGCCCGGACCGACGAGAGCCCCTCGACCACGCGCGTGGTCGAGGGGCTCTCGTCGGTGCGGGGGCCGTCAGCCGACGGCCACCGGTGCAGGCCGGGTCGCGCCGGTCGGCGAGGTGTCGCAGGCCTCGGACGCGCCGGGCGCGTCGTCGGCACGGATCGTGTGGGTCTGCCGGTAGCCGGTGTCGAGGTTGGTCAGCGACACCTCGATCATGCCGTGCGGGTCGATGGCGTAGCGCTCCTCGATGAGCGGCCCGTCGTCGCGGCGCTCGACGCGCACGGACTCCAGGTCGTCGCGGCCGGCGAGCTCGGCGTCGAAGCCGAAGACGACGTGGGCGAAGGGCACGATGTCGCCGCGCGGCTCGCCCCACTCGTCGAGCGCGGCGTATTCGACGAAGCGGAACCAGCCGACGTTGTGCGCCGCCCGGTAGCGCCGCGTCACGGCGACCCGCTCACCGCCGGTCGGCACGACGGCGTCGCGCCCGAGGATCGCGTCGAAGGACAGGCGGCGGCCGCCGTCGCCCTCGCGGAAGACGCCGAAGCCGCGCGAGAGCCGGTCGACGAGCGAATATCCCGCGGCGCGGTCACCGGCGATGGCCAGGCCGATCGCGGTCGAGGCCGCCGGATAGGGGGAGCGGTGCACGCGCCGGCCGAACTGCTCGCGCAGCAGCCGCGGCACGAGCGGCAGCCCGCTCGCCCCGCCGACGAGGTAGATGCCCGCGATCTCCGAGAGGTCCGGTGCGTCCTGCGTGCCCCCGCCCAGCAGCGGGCGCATCGCCGCGATCGTCGACTCGATGAGCGGGGTCGCGGCCGCGTAGAAGTCGGCGACGGGCAGCACGACGGCCTCGCCCTCGACGTCGACGAGCAGGCGCTTGGCCTGCGGCGACAGTCGCTCCTTGGCTTCGCGGCACTCCAGCAGCAGCCGCTCGTAGGCGGCCGCGTCGAGGTCCGCGCGAGCGCGGCCCGCGGCGGCCAGGACACAGCCGGCGAGCACGACGTCGACGTCGTCGCCGCCGACGTCGTTCAGACCCAGCGAGTCGAGCACCTCGTGGTCGGTGCCGTCGACCTTGACGAGCGAGGCGTCGAACGTGCCGCCGCCGAGGTCGTAGACGACGACCCGGGTGCGCCGCGAGTTCAGCGTGCGGCCCTGCCGGTGGCTGTACTCCAGGCCCGCCGCCGACGGCTCGTTGATCATCGCCGTGACCTCGAAGCCGGCGCGACGGAACGCCTCGAGCGTCAGGTAGCGCTGCGCGCCGTGCGCGTGCGCCGGCACCGCGATCGCCGCCGTCATCGGCTCGCCGGCCAGCAAGGTCCGGGCGCTGCTGACGCCCAGCAGGTCCGCCCGCAGCGCGGCGGCGAAGCCGGTGAGCACCTCCAGCAGCGGCACGTCGACCCCGCCGATCGAGACCGTCGTGCCCGGGCCGACGTCGGGCGCGGCCAGCGCCCGTTTCACCGAGCGCACCGGTGACGCGCCGTCGGAGGCCGCCCGCAAGGCCTCGAACCCGTAGACGAGCTCGCCGCGGTGCCGCGCGACGAGCGTCGGCACGTGCTCCTGCGGATCGCCGTCGACGTCCGGGAACGTCACCACCGGATAGTTGCCGCGATCGGCGTACGCGACGATCGTCCTGGTCGTGCCGAAGTCCACCCCGAGATGCATGGGTGGAAGCCTAGTGCGCTGTGCCGCGGGCCGATTCGACGCCCGATCCGCGGTCACCCCCGGCGCCGACCGTGGCGGATGTCGCACAGCGGGCCTCGTCGGTGCCTCGTCGGTGCTGTCCAGGCCGCGGCCGGGTCTGCGGCATGTCGCTGCCGGGTGAGCGTCGACGTCGTCGCTACCGTGGCGAACAGATGTCCGGACGCGGCGCGCGCCGCGCTCGCTGCTGACGTCGTCAGCGATGACGTCGACCGCGATGACCTCGGCGGCGACGGACGTCCGCGGCGATGACAGTCCGCGGCGATGACGGAGGCGGCGAAAGGCGGTGGCGGATGCGGGTGCTCGCGGTGGACCCGGGGCTGACCCGGTGCGGCCTCGGCGTCGTCGACGGCCGCCTCGGCGGACGGCTCGCGATGATCGGCGTCGGGGTGTTGCGCACCCCGACCGGCGACCCGATCCACGAGCGGCTGCTCAACCTCCAGGAGCAGCTCGAGGAGTGGTTCACCCGCTACGAGCCGGAGGCCGTCGCCGTCGAGCGGGTCTTCGCGCGCTCGGACGTCAGCACGATCATGGGCACCGCCCAGGCCAGCGCGCTGCCGATGATCGCGGCCGCGCGCCGCGGGGTGCCGCTCGCGCTGCACACCCCCAGCGAGGTCAAGGCCGCCGTCACCGGCAACGGCCGGGCCGACAAGGCGCAGGTCACGAGCATGGTGACGCGCATCCTCCAGCTGTCCGCCCCGCCGCGCCCGGCCGACGCCGCCGACGCCCTGGCGCTCGCGATCTGTCACGTGTGGCGCGGGGGCGCGGCCGCGCGCATCGACGCCGCCGTCGCGCGCAGCGGCTCGCGCGCCGCGGCACCGGCCGCCGCTCGGGCCGCTCGCACCGCGCGCGCCGCTCCGGCCGCCCGCACCGCCCCGGCCGCCCGCCCCGATGCGGCTGCCCGGCGGATCGCCCCGGCCGCCGACCGACGTCGCGACTGAGCCGCCTCGGACGCGTCCGGCGACCCTCCCCGGGCGTGCCGCGGCAAGCGCTCGCGCCGGGCAGGCTAGGGTCGGTTGCGAACATGTGTCCGATCCCGGCCCGCTCTGGCCGGCCGGCCGCGCAGATCGTCCGCGCCGCACGCAGCCCGGATCCTCTGCTGGCGTCGGATCGTCTGCTCGCGGCAGCGGGCTGTGAGGAGTAGTCGCGGTGATCGCTTCGGTATCGGGCCGGGTCGCCCACGTCGGGCTCGACCGGCTCGTCGTGCAGGTCGGCGGTGGGGGAGTCGGGCTCCTCGTGCACACGACGCCGGCCACGGCCGCGGCCGCCCGCCACGGCGCCGACGTCGACCTCTACACGAGCCTGGTCGTGCGCGAGGACTCGCTGACCCTCTACGGCTTCGGCGACGCGGCCGAGCAGGCGACGTTCGAGCTCGTGCAGACCGTCTCCGGCGTCGGGCCTCGGCTCGCGCTGGCGATGCTCGCGGTGCTCACGCCGCCGCAGCTCGCGCAGGCGATCTCCGCGGAGCACTACGGGGTGCTGACCAAGGTGCCGGGCATCGGCCGCAAGGGCGCCGAGCGGCTCGTGCTCGAGCTGCGCGACAAGGTCGGGGCGCTCGCGGCGGTCCGCGGCGAGACCGGCGAGGCCGCGCCCGCGCTCGACAGCGCGCCGGTCGCGCACGACACCGACGCCTGGCGCGGGCAGGTCGTCGAGGCCCTCGTCGGTCTGGGCTGGACCCTCAAGCAGGCCGACGCGGGCGTCGACAAGGTCGCCGATGACCTGGGGGCCGACCCCGACGTCGCGGTCGCCCTGCGCGCCGCGCTGCGTGAGCTGGGCCGATGACCTGGGCCGGCGCGGGCGGTCCGGGTGACGATCGCGACGAGGGCGACGGGGGCGACGACCGCTGGGAGGACGACGGCTCGTACGACGCGAGCGCCCGCATCGTCGACGCGCGGGTCAGCCGCGAGGACGACGAAGGCCGCGTCGAGGCGGCGCTGCGGCCGCGCAGGCTCGCGGAATTCCCCGGCCAGACGCGCGTGCGCGACCAGCTCTCGCTCGTCCTGGAGGCAGCGCGCCGACGCCGCGCCACACCGGACCACATCCTGCTCTCCGGCCCGCCGGGGCTGGGCAAGACGACGCTGGCGATGATCGTCGCCGCCGAGCTCGAGGCCCCGATCCGCGTGACGAGCGGCCCGGCGATCCAGCACGCCGGCGACCTCGCCTCGATCCTGTCGAGCCTGGCCGACGGCGAGGTGCTCTTCCTCGACGAGATCCACCGCATGGCGCGGCCGGCCGAGGAGATGCTCTATCTGGCGATGGAGGACTTCCGGGTCGACATCATCGTCGGCAAGGGGCCGGGGGCGACCGCGATCCCGCTGGAGTTGCCGCCCTTCACCGTCGTCGGCGCGACGACCCGCGCGGGGCTGCTGCCCGCCCCGCTGCGCGACCGCTTCGGCTTCACCGGGCACCTCGACTTCTACGAGAGCGCCGATCTGGAGCGCATCCTCGCCCGCTCGGCCGGGCTGCTCGGCGTCGAGGCGCAGCGTGAGGGGCTCGCCGAGATCGCGGGCCGCTCGCGCGGCACCCCCCGGATCGCCAACCGGCTGCTGCGGCGGGTGCGCGACTGGGCGCAGGTCCACGGCGACCACGTCGTCGACCTGCCCGCCGCGAGGGAGGCGCTCGCGCTCTTCGACGTCGACGCCCGCGGCCTGGACCGGCTCGACCGCGCCGTGCTCGATGCGCTGTGCCGCCGGTTCGGCGGGGGGCCGGTGGGGCTCTCGACGCTCGCGGTGGCCGTCGGGGAGGAGCCGGACACCGTCGAGACCGTCGCCGAGCCCTTCCTCGTGCGCGAGGGCTTCATCGTGCGCACCCCCCGCGGCCGCGCCGCCGCACCGCTGGCCTGGAGTCACCTCGGTCTGACCCCGCCGCCCGGCCCGCCGGCCTGGGCGGGGTCGGCGGGCCCGGGACTGCCGGCGGCCGATGCCACGGGAGGTGGCGGACGCCTGTCCGGCGAGCAGCTGACGCTCGGCGACGAGGTGCTGTGACGCCGACCGCGGACCTCCTCGGCGCGGCTCGTTCGCTTCCGGGCAGAGGCGTCACCTAAACTCGATCGAGGCGCACATCAGGATCGCGGCGCCGAGCGCGCCGGTCCGACGGGGGGATTCGGGCACCAGGTGGCGCGCCACCCTCAGTTGTGAGCAGCACCAGATCACCATGAGCGCACCGATGGGACGAGGCATGGACTACGCCGGGCACCGCACCCCGCAGCAGCCGGAGGCGGCACGCACGATCACCGGTCGGTCGACCGGAAGGCAGGGCTGAACGCCGTGGCGAACCCGAAGAACCGCCCCTTCCGACGGGCGCTGGCGGGCATGCTCCTGCTGATCCTCGCGCTGACGGGCGCGCTCGGCGCGACCGTCATCTGGAAGGACGGCCAGTGGACGCCCAAGCTCGGCCTCGACCTCGAGGGCGGCACCCAGATGGTCCTGCAGCCGCAGACCGCGGGGGGTGCGGTCAACGCCGAGCAGCTCGCCCAGGCGGTCGACATCATGCGCGCCCGCGTCGACGGCCAGGGCGTCGCCGAGGCCGAGGTCGCCACGCTCGGTGACAACGTCGTCGTCGCCGTGCCGGGCCGCATGACCAAGGAGCAGGAGGACGCGCTGCGGCAGTCCTCGCAGATGCGCTTCCGGCCCGTGCTCGTCGCCGCCGCCGGCACCCCCATCGAGCCGACCGTCGCGCCGACGCCTGCGCCCACTCCTGCGCCGACCGGCGCGACCGCGTCGCCGACGGCGAAGGCCACCTCGAGCGCACGCGCGACGGCCACGGCGAGCGCGACCCCGAAGGCGAGCGCGACGACCGCCGGCGCGGTGCTGCCCGAGGCGCTGCGCCAGGCCCCGGCCGCCACCCCGAGCCCCGCCGCGCCCAGCCCGACCGCCACGCGCACCGCCGCCGCCACCGGCACGGCCGCGCCGACGGCGTCCCCGACGGGCACCGCGACCCCGGGCCTGGGCCTGCCGAGCGCGAACCCGACGGGCGAGGGCGGGACGCCGACGATCAGCGACGCCGACGCCAAGGACCCCCAGAAGCTCGTGCAGTACGCGACGAACGAGTCCTGGTTGACGCCGGAGTGGGAGGAGAAGCTCACGGCGCTCTCCTGCCGCGACCAGCCGGTCTTCGACCCCGGCAAGGAGGATCTGCGTCAGCCGGCCGTCGCGTGCAGCGACGACGGCCAGGCCAAGTACCTCCTGGGCCCGGCCGTCATCTCCGGTGACGACCTCGCCGACGCGAGCTCCGGCCCGACGCTGAGCCCGCAGACCGGCCAGCCGACCGGCGGCTACCAGGTGAACCTGCAGATGAAGGGCGGGGAGCCGACCGCCGCCTACGCCGCGATCAGCGGCTACATGGTCAGCCAGCCCGAGCCGCGCAACCAGCTCGCCGTCGTCCTGGACAACAGCGTCGTCTCGGCGCCGCGCTTCGAGGGCGTCATCCCCAACGGACAGGCGCAGATCACCGGCAACTTCACCGCCGACAGCGCCAAGGCCCTGGCCGACCAGCTGAAGTTCGGCGCCCTGCCGATGAGCTTCACCGTGCAGTCGACCGAGCAGGTCAGCCCCACCATCGGTGAGGGGCAGCTGCGCTACGGCATCATCGCCGGCCTCATCGGCCTCGCGCTGGTCGTCGTCTACTCGCTGCTGCAATACCGCGCGCTCGGCCTCGTCACCGTCGCCTCGCTCGTCATCGTCGCCGGGCTCACCTACCTGTGCCTGACGCTGCTCGGCTGGAGTTACAACCTGCGCCTGACGATGGCGGGTGTGACCGGCGCGATCGTCGCGATCGGCACGACCGCCGACTCCTTCATCGTGTATTTCGAGCGCGTGCGCGACGAAGTGCGCGACGGCAGACGCCTGCAATCGGCCGTCCAGACCGGCTGGGCCCGCGCCCGCCGCACGATCCTCATCTCCGACGGGGTGAACTTCCTCGCGGCCGCCGTGCTCTACGTGTTGGCCACGAGCAACGTCCGCGGCTTCGCGTTCATGCTCATGCTGACGACGGTGCTCGACGTCATCGTCACCTTCTGGTTCACCCACCCGCTCCTGTCGATCCTGGCGTCGACGAAGTTCTTCGGCGGCGGGCACAAGTGGTCCGGGTTCGACCCCGAGACCCTCGGTGCCCAGCCCGCCTATCGAGGCCGGGGCCGCGTGACCCTCGCCGACCGCAAGAGCGCCGCACCGCAAGGGAGCCCGGCATGATGCAGCGTTTCGCCACCTTCGGCAACGACCTCTACACCGGCCGCCGGTCGATCGACTTCGTCGGCCGACTGCGGCGCTGGGCGATCATCTCGGTCGTCATCTTCGTCGTCGTCGGTCTCGGCCTGGCGATCCGCGGGCTGAACCTCGGCATCGAATTCACGGGCGGATCCGACTTCCGCGTCACCGGCGTCAGCGACACCTCCGGAGCGGTCGACAAGGCCACCGACGTCGTGCGCTCGGCCGAGAGCGACGCGAGCACGACGGTCACCCTCATCGGCGGCGACACCGTGCGCGTGCAGACCGACCAGCTCGACGAGCGCCTCACCCAGGACGTCTCCGCGGGCCTGGCGAAAGCCTTCGGGGTGAGCGCCGACAACGTCGGCGCCTCGGTCATCGGCCCCAGCTGGGGTGCCTCGGTGAGCCAGAAGGCGCTGCAGGCCCTCGTCTGGTTCCTCGTGCTCGTCTCGCTCGTCCTCGCGTTCTACTTCCGCACGTGGAAGATGGCGTTCGCCGCGCTCGTCGCGCTCTTCCACGACATCTTCATCACCGTCGGCGTCTATGCGCTCGCGGGCTTCGAGGTCACGCCGGCGTCGATGATCGGCTTCCTGACGATCCTGGGCTACTCGCTCTACGACACGGTCGTCGTCTTCGACAAGGTGCGAGAAAACACGACCGAGGCGGTGGCGACCGGGCGGATGACGTATTCGCAGGCGGCCAACCTCGCGGTCAACCAGACGCTCGTGCGCTCGATCAACACCTCGGTCGTCGCGCTGCTGCCGGTCGCCGCGATCCTCGTCGTCGGCCTGACCGTGCTCGGCCCGGGCACGCTGCTCGACCTGTCGCTCGCGCTCTTCATCGGTATCGCCGTCGGCACCTACAGCTCGATCTTCGTCGCGACCCCGCTGCTGGCGTGGCTGCGTGAGCGCGAGCCGGTGATGAAGGAGCTGCGGGCCCGCGTCGAGCGCCGCGAGGCCACGGCCGGGGGCCGCTCCGGCGTCCTCGTGGGCGCGCCCGCCGGGGGCGCCGCAGCGTCCGGCGACGCCTCGTCCACCGGGGGGTCGTCGGTCGCGCTGCGCCCCGCCGTGCGCCCCGCAGGGCAGCCCGCCGCGCCGGTCTCCGCCGCCGGCGCCGTCTTCGGCGCGGGAGTCACCGGGCTCATCTCGACCGGCTCGGGCCCGGCCCGCCCGGTGGGAGCAGTCTCCGACCTGCGCGAGCACGAGTCCGACGACGCGACGGCCGAGCAGGGGCAGGGCGATGCGGACTACACCCTGACCGGCCGTCCGGTCCACCCCTCGCTGCGCCCCGCGCCGAGCGCGGGGGACGGCAAGAGGCGCCGACGCGCCAAGAGCTGACCCGGCTCGTCCCACCCGGACGCGCCCTCCCTTCCGCACCCTCCCGGCTCGCCGGGCCCCTCGCGCGGTCCGCGCGGCGGGGCGCCGACGTGCCCGTCCCGAAGGACCGACATGGATCGCGAAGCTCTCGCCCTGGCCGACCTCGTGGCCTCCCGGCTGCGTGACGTGCACGACTTCCCCCAGCCCGGGGTCGTCTTCAAGGACTTCACACCGCTGCTCGCCGACCCCCACGCCCTCCAGGCGGTCGTCGACGACATCGTCGTGCGCTATCACGGCCGGGTCGACGCCATCGCCGGGATCGAGGCCCGCGGCTTCATGATCGGCACGGCCTGCGCCGTCGCGCTCGGCGTGGGCTTCATCCCGATCCGCAAGAAGGGCAAGCTGCCCGCCGCGACCTTCACCGCGAGCTACGACCTCGAATACGGCTCGGAGACGATCGAGGTGCACCAGGACGCGTGCGGACCGGGGGCGCGGGTGCTCATCATGGACGACGTGCTGGCCACCGGCGGCACGGCGGCGGCCGCGTGCGAGCTCGTCGAGCAGACGGGCGCGCAGGTCGTCGCCGTCGACGTCGTCTGCGAGATCGGCTCCCTGGGCGGGCGCGCGAAGCTCTCGGAGCGTCAGGTGCACGCACTTCTGCAGATCTGAGCACCTATCATGGCGACATGAACGAGCCGGTCGCCCCCCACGGCGCCCGCGGTGCGCGGCACGACGCCCCCGCGGAGCCGGGCCCGGGTGCGCCGGGCGCGCAGTCCTCGCAAGGCACGCAGAGCGCGCGGTCCCTCACGAACGCTCAGGCCAACGGCGTCGCGGCGCAGCCTCCCGCGGGGGCCTCGGTCGCGTCGACGCCCCGTCCGGCGCACGGAGCGGCGCCTGCCGGTGGGGTGCTGCCGCCGGCGTCGTCGGGGCCCACGCCGCCGGTGCGCATCGGGACCGCCACCTCGGGCTCGACGCCCCCGGCCCCGAGCGCGACGCCGCCGACCCCTGGCTCCACGCCCGCGACGCCCGCGACGCCTGGGCCGTCGGGCTCACCGGCAGCGGCCCGGCAGGCCACCTCGCGGGTGCGGGCGCGGCTGGCCCGCTTCGGCGGCCCGCGACACCACGTCAACCCGGCGCTCGAGCCGCTGCTGCACACCGTCAAGGCGACCCACCCCAAGGCGGACCTCGCCCTCATCGAGCGGGCGTACACGGTCGCCGAGCGGTGTCACACCGGGCAGTTCCGCAAGAGCGGAGACCCCTACATCACGCACCCGCTGGCGGTCGCGACGATCCTCGCCGAGCTGGGCATGACGCCGACGACTCTCGCGGCGGCGCTCCTGCACGACACGGTGGAGGACACCGACTACAGCCTCGGGCAGCTGATCACCGACTTCGGTGAGGAGATCGGCGACCTCGTCAACGGCGTGACGAAACTCGACAAGGTCACCTACGGCGAGGCCGCCCAGGCCGAGACGGTCCGCAAGATGATCGTCGCGATGTCCAAGGACATCCGGGTCCTGGTCATCAAGCTCGCCGACCGGCTGCACAACGCGCGGACGTGGCGCTACGTCTCGCGCGCCTCGGCCGAGCGCAAGGCGACCGAGACCCTGGAGATCTACGCGCCGCTGGCGCACCGACTCGGGATGAACACGATCAAGTGGGAGCTCGAGGACATCTCCTTCATGACCCTCTACCCGAAGGTGTATGAGGAGATCGTGCGGCTCGTCTCCGAGCGGGCCCCGGCCCGCGAAGAACTCCTCACGAGCGTCAAGCAGCAGGTGGCCGACGATCTCAAGGCGGCGCGGATCAACTGCGTCGTCACCGGGCGACCCAAGCACTACTACTCCGTCTATCAGAAGATGATCGTGCGGGGCCGGGAATTCTCGGACATCTACGACCTTGTCGCGGTCCGGGTGCTCGTCGACACGACGCGCGACTGTTATGCGGCGCTCGGCGCGATGCATGCCCGCTGGCGGCCCATGCCGGGCCGCTTCAAGGACTTCATCGCGATGCCGAAGTTCAACATGTATCAGTCGCTGCACACGACGGTCATCGGGCCCGACGGCAAGCCCGTCGAGATCCAGATCCGCACGCATTCGATGCATCACCGCGCCGAATACGGGGTCGCGGCGCACTGGAAGTACAAGGAGGTCAGCGGCACCGTCGCCCGGGGCGAGAACGCCCGCAAGGGCGCCGACGGCGACACCGACCTCGCGTGGGTGCGTCAGCTGTTGGACTGGCAGCAGGAGACGAGCGACCCCGAGGAATTCCTCGAGCAGTTGCGCTACGCGATGAATACGCGCGAGGTCTACGTCTTCACCCCCAAGGGTGGGGTCATCGCGCTGCCGTTGGGCTCGACCCCCGTCGATTTCGCGTATGCGGTGCACACCGAGGTGGGCCACCACTGCATCGGCGGCCGCGTCAACGGCCGGCTCGTGCCGCTGGAGTCGACGCTCGACCACGGCGACACCGTCGAGATCCTCACCTCCAAGGCCGACGGCGCCGGGCCCTCGCGGGACTGGCTGACCTTCGTGAAGTCGCCCCGGGCGCGCAGCAAGATCCGGCAGTGGTTCAGCAAGTCGCGCCGTGAGGAGGCGATCGAGACCGGCAAGGACGCGATCGCCAAGGCGATGCGCAAGCGCAACATGCCGCTGCAGCGGATCATGACCGCCGAGACGCTCACCGGCATCGCCAACGAGCTGCGCTACACCGACATCGAGACCCTCTACGCCGCGGTCGGGGAGGGGCGCGTCTCGGCGCAGTCCGTCGTGGAGAAGGCCGTCGCCAGCCACGGCGGGGAGGACGGCGCGAGCGAGGACCTCGCCGAGGCGACCGTCCCGGGCGGTTCGCGCGGCCGGCCGCGCCCCGGCGACCCCGGGGTGGTCGTGAAGGGCGTCAGCGACGTCTGGGTCAAGCTCGCCAAGTGCTGCACGCCGGTGCCGGGCGACCCGATCCTGGGGTTCGTCACCCGCGAGGGCGTCGTGTCGGTGCACCGCACGGACTGCACGAACAGCGACCAGCTGCTCTCGCAGCCGGAGCGGATCACGCAGGTCGAGTGGGCGCCGAGCGCCGCGAGCCTCTTCCTCGTGCAGCTGCAGGTCGAGGCCCTCGACCGCAGCCGGCTGCTGCTGGACGTCACGCGGGTCATCTCCGACCACCAGGTCAACATCCTCTCGGCGACCGTGACGACGTCGCGCGACCGGGTCGCGATCTCCCGCTTCACCTTCGAGATGGGCGACCCGAGCCACCTGGACTACGTCATCAACGCGGTCCGGCGCATCGACGGGGTCTTCGACGTCTACCGGATCACCGGGGGCGGCAAGACGGTCCGCAAACACGCCTGAGGCTCGCCGGCGCGGCCCGGGCGGCGCAGGCGACGCGGATCCTCCCGGGGCCTGCGGCGGGCGGAGCGATCTGGGCCTAGGGTGGCGATCAGGGCGGGATTGCTCGTGATCCCGCGCCACCGGCGTCCTCGGACGTGCGGATTCCGGCTCGGCATCGGCACGCGACGACGGTATCGACCGGGCGTGGCCTCGACGGCGCACGCTTCATCGCAGGGAGAGAGTGCAGGCACCACACATGATCGAGCAGAAGCGCGTCCTGACCACGGACATCCCGGGGCCGCGATCGCAGGAGCTGAACGCCCGGAAGGCCGGCGCCGTCGCCGCGGGGGTCAGCGCGGGCCTGCCCGTCTACGTCGAGCGCGCCGAGGGCGGCATCCTCGTCGACGCCGACGGCAACCAGCTCATCGACTTCGGGTCCGGCATCGCCGTGACGACCGTCGGCAACCGCAACCCGCGGATCATGGAGGCGGTCGCCGCGCAGATCGCCGACTTCACCCACACGTGCTTCATGGTCACGCCCTACGAGGAATACGTCGCGGTGTGCGAGAAGCTCAACGAGCACACCCCCGGCGATCATGACAAGCGCTCCGCGCTCTTCAACTCCGGCGCCGAGGCCGTCGAGAACGCCGTGAAGATCGCCCGGCACGCCACCGGCCGGGACGCGGTCGTCACCTTCGACCACGCCTACCACGGCCGCACGAACCTGACGATGGCGATGACGGCCAAGAACATGCCGTACAAGCAGGGCTTCGGGCCCTTCGCCGCCGAGGTGTATCGGGCGCCGATGGCCTACCCCTACCGGTGGCCCGGCGGCGAGCAGGCCTGCGGCGCCGAGGCGCTCGACGTCGTCACGAGCCAGATCCACACCCAGGTCGGGGAGCAGAACGTCGCGGCCGTCGTGCTCGAGCCCATCCAGGGTGAGGGCGGCTTCATCGTGCCGCCGCCGGGCTTCCTCGCCGGGCTGGCGCAGTGGTGTCGCGAGCACGGCATCCTCTTCGTCGCCGACGAGGTGCAGTCGGGCTTCTGCCGCACCGGCGACTGGTTCGCCAGCGACCACGAGGAGGTCGTGCCCGACCTCATCACGACCGCCAAGGGCATCGCCGGCGGCATGCCGCTGGCCGGGGTCACCGGCCGCGCCGAACTCATGGACGCCGTGCACCCCGGGGGCCTCGGCGGCACCTACGGCGGCAACCCCGTCGCGTGCGCGGCGGCCCTGGCCTCGATCGAGACGATGGAGGAGGACGATCTGCCGGCGCGGGCCCGCGAGATCGAGACGATCCTGCGCGGGCGCCTCGAGGAGCTCGCCGCGACGTATGACGCGGTCGGCGAGATCCGCGGTCGCGGGGCGATGATGGCGATCGAGCTCGTGCAGGACCGCGCGAGCAAGGCGCCGGCGTCGGCGCTGGCCGCGGCCGTCAACAAGGGCTGCCACGAGCGGGGCCTGGTCACGCTGACCTGCGGGTCCTACGGCAACGTCTTCCGCTTCCTGCCGCCGCTGACGATCGACGACGCGCTCCTGGCCGAAGGCATGGACATCCTCGCCGAGTCCTTCGCGGCCGCGACCGCCTAAGGCTCCCGAGGCGCGATCCCACGGCGGCGGCCGGCTCCGGGCAGTCCCGGGGTCGGCCGCCGACGTGTGTCCGGGGTCGGCTGCTGCGGTGTGTCCGGGCGCGGGGCGTCGGGGCTGCCGCATCGGGGCTGCCGCGTCGGGGGTCGCGTCGTCGGGTCGGGTGGAGAGGCGTGAGCGTAGGGGTGCCGGGGGGAACCGGGGTGTGCGGGCCGCACCGCCCGCGCTAACCTGAACACCGTTCAGGTGGCGCCCTGTGCGGTCGCCACCACCGCCTCACGAGTCGCGCGAGGGGCGACCCGCTCGCGCCAGGAGAAGCCCATGCCCACGTCCTACGACGCCCTCGCCGACGCGGTGCTCGCCGGCACCCCCGTCACCGCCGACCAGGCACTGGAGGTGCTGCAGGCGCCCGACGCGCAGGTGCTCGACGTCGTCGCCGCGGCCGCCCGGCTGCGGCGCAGGCACTTCGCCGACACGGTCAAGGTCAACTACCTCGTCAACCTCAAGTCCGGCCTCTGCCAGGAGGACTGCACCTACTGCTCCCAGTCGCTGGGGTCGAGCGCCGACATCCTGAAGTACTCGTGGCTCTCGAGCGAGCAGGCCGTCGCCCAGGCCCGCGCCGGGCTGAGCGCGGGCGCGACCCGGGTCTGCATGGTCTCCAGCGGGCGCGGCCCGAGCCGGCGTGACGTCGAGCGGGTCGCCGGCATGGTCGGCGCGCTCAAGGAGGAGTATCCGCAGGTCGAGGTGTGTGCCTGCCTCGGGCTGCTGGGGGAGGGGCAGGCGGAGCGGCTGCGCGAGGCCGGCGTCGACGCCTACAACCACAACGTCAACACGGCCGCGTCGCACCACGATCAGATCGTCTCCACCCACTCCTACGACGATCGCGTCGCGACGGTGCAGCGCGCCCAGGACGCGGGGCTGTCGGCGTGTAGCGGCCTCATCGCCGGGCTGGGGGAGAGCGACGAGCAGCTCGTCGAGGCGCTCTTCGCGCTGCGCGACCTCGGCTCGGACTCGATCCCGGTGAACTTCCTCATGCCCTTCGACGGCACCCCGCAGGCCGACACGTGGGAGCTGACGCCGCTGCGCTGCCTGAAGATCCTGGCGATGGCGCGCTTCGTCTGCCCCGACGTCGAGATCCGCATCGCCGGCGGCCGCGAGCTGCACCTGCGCTCGCTGCAGGGGCTGGCGCTGCACGTCGCCAACTCGATCTTCCTCGGGGACTACCTGACCTCGCAGGGGCAGGCGGCGCAGGACGACCTGGCGCTCATCGCGGACAACGGCTTCGTCGTCCTAGGCTCGCACGACGGCGCACACGAGGGCGCACCGGAGGGCCCCCAAGAGGGCGCGCAGGACGAGGCCGAGGTGATCTCGGTCCGGGAGTCGCACGCCGCTGACCTGCAGGTGCGTCGCCGGGGTGCGGGCACCGCCCTGCTGCCGAACGCCTGAGCCGCGCCGGGCGGCCCCGCATCCCCCGGCCGTCGGAGGGGAGCCGGGGGCGCGGGAGCGGCGCCGGCGCGCGGGTCTCCCGGCAGAGCGATGGTAGGAATGGCCCACGCGTGGGGCGAGCTTCGTGGCATCGCGTGACGAGGGCGCTCCGAGGGCGCTCCGAGGGCGCCACGAGGGCGTCCGGCTCAGCAGTGACGAGCCCGGCCGACGCGTGGACCGCCCCGACGTCGTGAGGACCCCGCCATGCCCGTCGCTCACCCCACCGCTGCCGGCGCCACGGGCCGGGCCGGCGCCGCAAGACCGCCGGATGCCGTCGTCCACCTGCGCGCCGCAGGCGTCGGGCTGCTGCTCGACCTGTCCGACGGGGCGCTGCCGGCGGTCATCCACTGGGGCGCCGACATCGGCCCGCTGGGCGCCGACGAGGCGCGTGGCCTCATCGCCGCCGCCGTCCCGCCGGTGCCGGGGAATGCTCCCGAGACGCCGCTGCGGCTCGCGCTGCTGCCGCAGGCGCACGCCGGGTGGCTCGGGCGACCCGGTCTGTCCGGGCACCGCGACGGCGCGGGGTGGAGCCCGCGGTTCGTCACCACCGGCGTGTGGCTCGACGGCGAGCCTGTGACCGGCTA
This sequence comes from Dermatophilaceae bacterium, assembly GCA_032229625.1. Lineage (GTDB taxonomy): Bacteria > Actinomycetota > Actinomycetes > Actinomycetales > Dermatophilaceae > Kineosphaera. Next base: position 38,138 of record JAVTVZ010000063.1, read on the forward strand.
CGTCGAGCGCGAGGTCGCCGCCCGGCGCAGCGGGCACGGTGTCGCCGGCGCGGTGCGGCTCGTCGTCGACGCCCGCGACGACACCCTCCGGCTCGACCTGCGCCTGGAGATCGAGCTGCTCGGCTCCGGGCTCGTGCGCAGCCGCGCGCGCGTCACCAACGGCGACGACGCGCCCTACACGCTCGACGATCTCGTCCTGGCCTACCCCGTGCCGGGGACCGCGCGCGACGTGCTGGACTTCGCGGGCCGCTGGGGCAAGGAGAAGGTGCCCCAGCGGGGCCGCCTCGACGTCGGCACGCACCTGCGCGAGGGGCGGCGAGGCCGCACCGGCGCCGACGCCGCCGGTGTGCTGCACCTCGGGGAGGACGGTTTCGGCTTCGCCCACGGGCGCATCTGGGGCGTGCACACGGCCTACAGCGGCAACCACACGCACTACGCCGAGCGGCTGAGCAGCGGGGTCCAGGTCGCCGGTGGGGGAGAGCTGCTGCTGCCCGGCGAGATCCGGCTCGCCCGCGGCGAGAGCTACACCGGGCCGTGGGTCTACGGGTCCTACGGGGTCGGGCTCGATGAGGTCGCGGCGCGCTTCCACCGCTACCTGCGCGGGCGCGAGCAGCACGTCGACACGGCGCGGCCGGTGACGCTCAACGTCTGGGAGGCCGTGTATTTCGACCACGACCTGCCCCGGCTGCTCGACCTCGCCGAGCGCGCCGCGGCCCTGGGAGTGGAGCGCTTCGTGCTCGACGACGGCTGGTTCGGGGCGCGCCGCGACGACCACGCCGGCCTCGGCGACTGGGTCGTCAGCGCCGACGCCTGGCCCGACGGGCTGGCCCCGCTCATCGACGGGGTCACGGCGCTGGGCATGCAGTTCGGGCTGTGGTTCGAGCCCGAGATGGTCAACCCCGATTCCGATGTCGCCCGCGCGCACCCCGACTGGATCATGACGGCCCGCCCGAGCGAGGGCGCCGCGGGATGGCCGATCGAGTCGCGCTTCCAGCAGGTGCTCGACCTCGGCATCCCGCAGGCGTATGCCCACGTGCGGGACCAGATGGACGCGCTGCTCACGCAGTACGACATCGCCTACCTCAAGTGGGACCACAACCGCGACCTCACCGAGGCCGGCGACGCGACCCGCGGGGGGCGCCCCGGCGTGCACGCCCAGACGCACGCCTTCTACCGGCTCGTCGACGAACTCAAGGCGCGGCACCCCGGCCTGGAGATCGAGTCGTGCTCCTCCGGCGGCTCGCGGGTCGACCTCGAGGTCATGCAGCGGTGCGACCGCATCTGGGTCAGCGACTGCATCGACCCCCTCGAGCGGCAGCAGATGAACCGCTGGACGATGCAGCTCCTGCCGCCCGAGCTGCTCGGCAGCCACATCGCCTCCGGTCGCTCGCACACGACGGGGCGGGTGCACGACCTGTCGTTCCGCGCCGGCACCGCGCTGCTCGGTCACCTGGGCATCGAGTGGGACCTCGCGCGGGCCACCGACGACGAGCTCACCGAGCTCGCCGCGTGGATCGCCTACTACCAGGAGCACCGTGAGCATCTGCTCTCCGGTGACCTCGTGCGCGTCGACGTCGCCGACCCCGACACCCTCGCCGTCTACGGCGTGCTCGCCCCCGACCGCGCCCGCGCGACGTACTTCCTCGCGACGACCGGCCGCAGCGACGTCAGCCCCCGCCCCCGGGTGAGGCTGCCGGGCCTGGACCCCACCCGCACGTATGCCGTCACGCCCGTCATCGTCGGCGCCCACCCCGGTGGCCTGGCGGCCGCGCGCTGGTGGCTCGCCGACGGCGAGATCGAGGAGCCCGGCGCGCTCGACCCGGCGCACCCCTATCCGGAGCCCACCCTGGGTGGGCGGCGACTCTCCGGAGGCACGTTCTCCGGCGCAGCCCTGGCGGAGGTCGGCCTCCAACCGCCGCTGCTGCACCCCGACCAGATCGTGATGTACGAGCTGGCCGCCGTCTGAGCCGGCCGGGGATCCCCTACAGCGACAACGGCCTTCACCGATCGGGGCGGGGGTGGCGTCCGCTGACGAGACGCCACCCCGTCCGTGTCGCGCGGGTCAACCAGATGCGAGCGACAGTTCGGTCGCGTAGCAGCGCTTGAGTTCGTCGAGACGGTAGAGCGTGCCGGAGTAGACGTGGCAGTGCTTCTTGAAGCGCGCGGGCTGCTCGTCCAAGAGCATGCGCACGAGTGTCGTGCCCGAGGAGTTCGTGAAGACGTCCCATTGGATGTTCGCGCCTAGCGGCGCCTGCTGGTATCCGTACCAGCCGGTCTTGGCGTAGGAGAACGTGTCGTTCACGGGCAGTTGCCGGTCGGAGCCGCGCACCTGCAGAAGCGCGAGGAACGGGATGACCTCCTCGGCGTGCGTGAATCGGAAGACGCCGCGCACACCCGTGGCGGGAGCGGTCTCCATCGAGGTGAACACGTCGGCCAGGAGCGGCGCCGCCATGGCGTAGGTCTGCGTGCGGCCTGCCAAGGAGGGACCCTTCTCCAGGAAGTCCTGAGCGTCGGAGCGCAGGCCGAGGAGGGGGCGGGTCCACGCCGGAAGGAATCGTTCGTAGTCGAACGGACCCTCTGCTCGCAGCGCCGGGGAGATCGAATAGAGCCCGTAGACGATGTCGGTGGCGCCGGCCAGGTCCGCGACCTTGCTCTTGCCGTCCGCGGTGGTGAGCGTGATCTTTCCGGCGGTGAGGTCGGCGACGAACCCGCTCCCGAACAGGCCGGTGAGCACCGCCTTCTCCGCCGCGACGATACGCGGCTGGGTTTCGATCCGCTTCTGCGCCGCGGCGAGGCTCGGGTCGTCCTTGACGTAGTCGTTGTACGTGGTGTTCGACTTGTGGAAATACAGCAGACCGGTGTCGGGGACCACGTCACCGAGCGTCAGACCCGGTCGCGCCGACGCCAACCCCGCGGCGAATTCACGGGCGCTCGCCGTCGCGCGTGCCTCTCCGGAGGATTCGATGCGGTATTTCCCCGACAGGGCCAGCGCTGCGCCCGCGCGGTCGGCGAGACGTCCGCCCATCTGTCGCATCTGGTCGCGGCCGAGTGCCGAGAGGTTGCCCCAGCCGATCTTCTCGTTGGCCGCCGCCATGCGGACCGTCTCCGCGCGGAAGGCGGCGCCGGCGGGAGTCAGCGATCCGGAGGCCGCCGCGTGATCAGCCATCGCCAGGCCGAGTTCGGTGTACTTCGCGGAGGACAGGCCGCGGGCACCGTGTCGACTCAGCAGCTGCGTGGAGACGAGCCGATAGCCCCGCGGCGCCGAGGACGCGATGTGCGCGGGGACGGTGGCGATCGCCTTCGTGCCCAACGGCTGGTCGCGGGAGTCGTTGCGTGGCAGTGGGGCGGGGGACTCGTGGGCGTGGGCGTTGGCGGCGCCTGCGCCGGCGACGAGCGTGACCACAGAGACGGCGGCTGCGAGGAGGCGCACATGAGGCTTCATGGCGCGCAAGCCAACTCCAGGGGCGTGGCCGGCCCGGGGCCTGACGATGAACGGGCGATAGCCACCCCGTGGCCAACGCGGCAGGGGCGGTAGTCGGCCCCTACCTGCCGCGAGGCCACGCCTCTGCTCGACGAGCAGGCGGACGCTCCGCGCGAGCACGCGCGGGGAGACGCCGGACTCACACCGGCCCGGACCGGCTCACGGTTCTCGAGCTGCGGTGGCGCTGCGGTGGCGCAGCGTCAGCGTGAGCCGGTGGGCGGTGATGACGACGGTCAGCCACGCGCCGCCCATCGTCCAGCCGACGAGCACGTCGGTGAGCCAGTGATGCCCCAGATACACCCGTGACAGGCCCATGAGCAGCGAATACACGACGGCGGCGGCGACGACGGCCCAGCGGGCGCGGCGCGAGCGCAGGTGCAGCAACAGCAGGTAGGCGATGATCCCGGAGACGACGACGGCGTTGAGCGAGTGCCCGCTGGGGAAGGACGGGGACGTCTCGTAGGGCGGCACCGCCCACTCGTAGGCGGGCCGGACCCGCCCGATGTAGTCCTTGCCGACGATCGTCGTGGCCAGCGATCCCGCGGCGCCGACGACCATGAGCACGATCGGTGTGCGCGAGCGCCACCGCCAGGCCATCACCAGCACGACCGCGGTCGCCAACACCGGCATGACGACGGGTCCGCCGATCGTCGTGAAGAACGCGACGACCCGGTCCCATCCCGGCGAGCGCAGCGCCACCATGTCCATGAGCACCGGCTTGTCGACCAGGGCGATGCCCTCGTGCTCGGTGACCGCGTCGTACAGCTCGGCGGACAGCGCCGTGAGCAGCCCCATGACGAGCGCGCCGACGAGCGCGGTCAGCGCCAGCAGCGTCACCTCGCGATGACCGAGCACCCGCACCGCGGCGTCGGCGACGACCCGCCCTGCGGGGGTGCGCCACTGCGACAGTTCGCGATCGCCGATGCGGTCCTCTGCGCGACTCATCCGCACACCGTAGCCCTACACCCACCCGGCTAGGCTGACCTGCGACGACACGCGGTCGCGCGACCGATCGCCCGCCGCGACCAGGCCCTGCCACCCGGAGATGGGGACATGACGACACGCACCTCCCGCGCCACCCGCCACCTGACGTTGCTCGCGGCCCCGCTGGCGCTGCTGGCGCTCGCCGCGTGCGGCGCCCCCACCGACGGCGGCGGCGCCGCCCCGGGCGCGACCGGCGCGGGCACCTCGGCGGATGCTGCGGCGGGCACTGCCGGCGCCACGTCGGCGGCCTGCACGAAGGACTCGCTGGCGACCCGCACCCCCGGCACGCTGACCCTGGGCACGGACAAGCCGGCCTACCCGCCGTGGTTCGTCGACGACACCCCGGCGAACGGCCAGGGCTTCGAGTCGGCGGTCGGCTATGCCATCGCGCAGCGACTCGGCTTCGCCAAGGGCGACGTGACGTGGGTCGTCGTGCCGTTCAACACGGCCGTCGCGCCCGGCCCCAAGACCTTCGACCTGGACCTCAACCAGATCTCCGTCAGCGACGAGCGCCGCCAGGCCGTCGACTTCTCCTCCGGCTACTACGACGTGACTCAGGCGGTCGTCACCTACAAGGGCTCCCCGATCGCCGGCAAGACGTCGATCGCACAACTGGCCGGTGCCGGCCTCGGCGCGCAGGTGGGCACGACGAGCTACACGGCGATCGTCGACCAGATCAAGCCCACGACGAAGCCGTCGGTCTACGACACCAACGACCTCGCCGTGCAGGCGCTGAAGAACCGCCAGATCGACGGCGTCGTCGTCGACACCCCGACCGCGTTCTACATGATCGGCGCCCAGCTCGACGACGGCGTGATCGTCGGGCAGCTGCGGCGGACCGGCGCGACGCCCGAGCAGTTCGGGGCCGTCCTCGACAAGGGCTCGCCGCTGACCGCCTGCGTCAGCCAGGCCGTCGACGGGCTGCGCGCCGACGGCACCCTGGACACACTGCAGAAGCAGTGGCTCGCCGACCAGGGCGCGCCGCAGCTGTCGTGACCGCCCCAGCCTGGACCCCCTCGCACCACGAGCTGCAGCGGGCCGCCTACCGGCGCTCGCGATCACGCCGCTCGGTGCTCCTCTCCGCGGCGAGCACGATCGTCGTCGCGCTCGCCGTGACGACGGTGCTCGTCTCCTCGCCCGGCTGGCCGCGCGTGCAGTGGACGTACTTCAACTGGGACAAGGCGGTCGCGTCGCTGCCGGCGGTGCTCGACGGCCTCTGGCTCAACGTGCGCATCATGCTCGTGTGCGGCGTCGCCATCGCCGCGTGCGGGCTGCTCATCGCGATCGCCCGAACGCTACGCGGGCCCGTCTTCTTCCCGGTGCGTCTGGCCGGCACGATCTACGTCGACCTCTTCCGCGGGCTGCCGCTCATCCTCGTGCTGCTCCTGCTGGGCTACGGCGCGCCGGCTCTGCGACTGCAGGGGCTGCCGACGAGCACGCTCTTCTGGGGCTGCGTCGCGCTGATCCTGTCGTATTCGGCCTACGTCGCCGAGGTCTTCCGCGCCGGTATCGAGACCGTGCACCCCTCCCAGATCGCGGCGTCCCGCTCCCTGGGTCTCAGTCACGGCCAGACGCTGCGCCACGTCGTGCTGCCGCAGGCCGTGCGCCGCGTCATGCCACCGCTGCTCAACGACGCCGTGTCGCTGCAGAAGGACTCCGGCCTCATCTCGATCCTCGGCGTCGTCGACGCCGTGCGGGCCGCGCAGATCGCCACCGCGACCGACTTCAACTACACCCCGTATGTCGTCGCCGGCGTCCTCTTCATCGCCCTCACCGTCCCGATGGCGCGGATCACGGATTGGATCGGCGCGCGGCAGGGCTACCAGGGAGCGGGAGGCCCGCTGTGAGCGAGGCTGCGAGCGAGCGGGAGCCGCTGCTGTCGCTGCGCGGGGTCCGCAAGTCCTTCGGCGACAACCTCGTGCTGCGCAGCATCGACCTCGACGTGCGCCCGGGGGAGTGCGTCGTGCTCATCGGCTCGTCGGGCTCGGGCAAGTCGACGCTGCTGCGCTGTATCAATCTCTTGGAACAAGTCGACGACGGCATCATCACGCTGCGCGGGAGCGAGCTGACCGACCCGCGCATCGACGTCGACGCCGCGCGGGCGCGCATCGGCATCGTCTTCCAGTCCTACAACCTCTTCCCGCATCTGAGCGTGCTCGACAACATCACGCTCGCGCCGCGTCGCGTGCACGGGGTCGATGCCGCGACGGCCCGCGCGCGGGCGCTGGAGATGCTCGACCGGGTCGGCCTGGCGGCCACGGCCGGCGCCCGGCCCGACGACCTGTCCGGCGGGCAGCAGCAGCGTGTCGCGATCGCCCGCGCCCTGGTCAACGACCCGGGGGTCATGCTGCTCGACGAGGTCACCTCGGCTCTGGACCCCGAGCTCGTCGGCGAGGTCCTGGACCTGCTGCGCGACCTGCGGGCCGACGGCATGACGATGCTGCTCAACACCCACGAGATGGGCTTCGCCCGCCGCGTCGCCGACACCGTGTGCTTCCTGCACGACGGCGGCATCCACGAGCAGGGCACCCCGGCGCAGGTGCTCGACGACCCGCAGCAGCCGCGCACCCGCGCCTTCCTCTCGCGGCTGCACGGGTGAGGACGGTGAGGACGCGGCCCGACGCAGAGCGGCCCTGCGGCGCCGGTTGCTCAGGCGCGCACCCGGAAGCGGTCGATGACGGTGGACAGCTCGGTGGAGAGCCGCGCCAGGGACTCCGCGGACGTCCGGGTCGAGGCGGCGGACTCGTCCGTGCGTCGCGCGAGGTCGGCGACCCCCTGCACGCGTCCCGCGATCGTGCGGGTGCCCGTGGCGGCCAGGCCGACGTGCTGGCCGATCGAGGCGGTCGTCGCGGTCTGCTCCTCGACGGCCGCGGCGATCGCGGCCTGCACCCCGCTCATCTGCGCGACGGTCGACCCGACCGCCTCGATGCGGCTCGACGCGGCGCGGGTGTCCTCGCGCAGCCGCTCGACCCGCCGGCCGATGTCCTCCGTGGCGGCCGTCGTCTCCTGCGCGAGATCCTTGACCTCGCCGGCGACCACGGCGAAGCCCTTACCCGCCTCGCCGGCCCGGGCCGCCTCGATCGTCGCGTTGAGGGCGAGCAGATTCGTCTGCTCGGAGATCGCCGCGACCGACTTGAGCACCTCGTCGATGCGGCCGCTGGACTGCTCGAGCTCGGCGATCGTGTCGGCCGCCTCCTGCGCGCTGGCCACGGCGGTGTCGACGATCTGCTGCGCGGCGTGCGCGGACCGGGCGATCTCGTCGATCGCGGCGCGCAGTTCCTCCCCGGCCGTCGCGAGTTCGTCAACATCGCGGGACACCTCGCCGGCCGAGCTCGACGCTTCGTCGGCGCGTGACGCCGAGTCCGCGGCGTGGGACTGCAGGTCGACGGCCACGCCGCCGAGGGCGCGGGCGGAGGTCGACAACTCGTGTGCGGCGCCGCGCATCGTGCGCAGGGCGTCCTCCATCGAGTCCATGGCGGTGTTCAGCGCACCGCCCATCACGTTGATCTCGTCGCGCCCCTCGACGACGAATCGCTCGTCGAGCCGCCCTTCGCGCAGTCCCGTCAGGACGACCTCGATGCGGCGCAGGCCGCGCAGGATCGAGCGCACCGTCCACCACAGGAGCGCGGCGGTCGCGGCCGCGACGAGCGCGAGCGCGAGCGCGACGAGCCAGACCGTGCGGCTCGCGTCGTCGGCCAACTGCTGCGCCTGCTGCCCGACGTGCTCCTGCTGGTGGTGCTCGAGGTCGCGCATCTGATCGATGTAGGCGGAGGCGGTGGCGAACCACGCACTGGGCGCCATCGTGAAGTCGCCGCTCTTGGCCAGCGCCGCGGTCTCGATCTGCGCGACCTGCCGGCCCGACGGCGACTCCTGCAGCGTCGTGGTCTGCGCGGCCGCGTCCGGCCCGCCGAGGAATTCGTACATCGACAGATACGCGGCGCGCTGGTTGGACAGGCCGGTGATCCGCGCGGCCTGCCCGGCCGCGAAGCGGTCGACGGCGAAGGCGGCCGTCAGCTGCGCCCGCTCCAACCCGGTGTTCTCCTTCGCCCAGGCGAGGGCGGCCATCGCCCCGAGGTCGCGGGTCATGTCGGCGTCCCCGGTGGCGTAGGTGACCGACGCCATCCCCGTCAGCAGTGCGTCGACGGCGCTGGTGTATCCGGCCAGATACTGCGCGACCGGCCGCTCGAAGCGGTCGACGCTGTCCCGCTGCCCGACGGCCGTCGCGGTCGACTCCAACGCGGTCTGCGCGCCGGCCCGCACGTCCTGGGGCAGCGACTCCTCCCGCCCGACGTAGTCGGTGAGCGCGCTCCGCGCCGTGTCCGTGGCCGCGCGGGCCGCGGTGAGCTCGGTGCCCATCGACGCGCCGCGTGAGGTGACGAAGCCCGAGGTGGTGCCACGCTCGACCTGCAGGGCGTGGACGAGGTCGGTGAGCCCGGTGGACAGCCCGACGAGCCGCACGAGCTGGGCGGTCTCGGCGCGCTCGGCCAGCACCGAGCGCATCGAGGTCGCCCCGATGAGCAAGAGGGCGACGAGCGGCAGCAGACCGAGCGCCAGCAGGCGCGTGCGGATGGAGAGGCGCTGTGCAGACACGAGGGGCCCCTTTCACGGGTCATCGAGGTGACGCCCAGGGCCCGTCCAGGTGATATCCGGGCTGCGTCGAGCCGGCCCGGCACGGAGCGCACGGCCGCTGACCTGGGCTTTCACGGCTCGCCTCCGGGGTTACGTATCGGCCGTCCGCGCGGCCCGCCGCAGCGTTTCGTCCGACCTTTCCCCGGTCCGTGCGCCGGGAGACCGCGGGCCGGGTCCCGGGTGCGGCGGTCGCCGATGTGTTTCTCGCAGCTAGCCATTGCCGGCTGCGGCGGTGAATCTAGAGGGATGACCGCCCCCGCGACCGTCGTGCTCTTCGGCGCCACCGGAGACCTGAGCAAGCGCAAGCTCATCCCCGGACTGTTCCACCTCTTCGGCTCCCAGCTGCTCGACGACCTGCGGATCGTCGGCACGGCGCTGGACGAGCTGAGCGCCGACGCCTTCCGCGACCTGGCGCTGGAGTCGATCCGGCAGTTCGGCACCCGCAAGTCCATCGAGGAGGAGCGGCTCGCCGAGTTCGTGCGGCGCATCGACTACGTGCCGACGTCCGCGGGCCCGGAGGCGCTGCGGGCCGCGGTCCTGGCCGCGGAGGAGCTGCTGCCCGGCGACCACAGCTGCGACTGCACTACCTGTCGGTCCCGCCGAAGGCCGCGCTCGCGGCCGTCGACATGATCGGCAAGGCGCGCCTGGTCAAGCGCAGCCGCATCATCATGGAGAAGCCCTTCGGCACCGACCTGGCGTCGGCGGTGAGCCTCAACCGGCAGCTGCACCTGACGTTCGACGAGGAGCAGATCTTCCGCATCGACCACTTCCTGGGCAAGGAGGCGGCGCAGAACATCCTCGCGTTCCGCTTCGCCAACGGCCTCTTCGAGCCGATCTGGCACCGCAACCACATCGACCACGTGCAGATCGACGTGCCCGAGACCCTCGGCCTGACCCAGCGCGGCGACTTCTACGAGCACACCGGCGCCTACCGCGACATGGTCGTCACGCACCTCTTCCAGGTGCTCGCGTTCACCGCGATGGAGCCGCCGACCGCGTTGGAGCCCAAGGCGATCAGCCGGGAGAAGAACAAGGTCTTCCGCTCGATGCTGCCCATCGAGCCGCAGAACGTCGTCCGCGGTCAGTACGTCGGCTACAAGGACGAACCGGGCGTGCGGGCCGACTCCGAGACCGAGACGTTTGTCGCGCTCACCTGCTACATCGACAACTGGCGGTGGGCGGGCGTGCCGTTCTTCCTGCGCACCGGCAAGCGTATGGCCGAGGGCGCGCGGATCATCTCCATCGCCTTCAAGGAGCCGCCGCGCTCGATGTTCCCGCCGGGCTCCGGGGTCGGCGACCACGGCCCCGACCACCTGACGTTCGACCTGTCGGACCAGCCGCGGATGTCGCTGTCGTTCTACGGCAAGCATCCCGGGCCGGGCTACCGGCTCGACAAGCTGTCGATGCAGTTCGCGATGGAGCGGACCAACTGGGCCGGGTCGATCCTGGAGGCCTACGAGCGGCTCATCTACGACGCGGTGCGCGGCGACAGCACGCTCTTCACGACCGCCAGCGGCATCGAGCGACTGTGGGAGGTCAGCGAGCCCCTCCTGGAGAACCCGCCGGTCGTGCGGCCCTACCAGCCCGGGTCGTGGGGGCCGAACCGGATCCACCAGCTCGTCGCGCCCTTCTCGTGGCGGCTGCCCTTCGAACGCGCCTGGCGCGACTGAGCGATGGCGCGCGTCCGGCGCGACCGAGGGCACGCGCGGCGGGCGGTGCGCCCGTGATAGGTGCACCGCCCGCTCGGGTCGATTCTCGCGTCGTCTCCTGCGAGGTCAGCCGCCGAATTCCGCCAGCCCCGCGCGGGCCTGCTTGAGCCACTGCTCGCGCGCCTCGAGGGCCTCGCGGGCCTTGGTGATGCGTCGCTGGTCGCCGGACGCCTCGGCCTTGGCGAGGTCCTTGCGGTAGCGCTCAAGCGCCGCCTCGGCCTGGCTGGCCATGCTCGCGGCGCGTGCCGCGACCTCGGGGTTCGTCGCCTTCCAGCGCTTGTCGTCGGCCTCGCGGACCGCGGCCTCGACGCGCCGCATGCCCTTCTCGATGCGCTCCATCGCCGAGCGTGGCACCTTGCCCGCCGCGTCCCACTTGTCCTGCAGGGCCCGCAGCGCGGCCTTCGTCGCCTCGAGATCCCGGACCGGCAGCAGCGCCTGCGCCTGGACGAGCAGCTCCTCCTTGACGGCGAGGTTGGCGGTGAACTCCTCGTTCTCCGCCGCGACGACCGAATCCTTGGCGCCGAAGAACGCGTCCTGCGCCGCCTTGAAGCGCTTCCACAGCGCGTCGTCGTCGGTGCGCGACGCCCGGCCGGCCTGACGCCACCGGTCCATGAGTCGTTTGTAGGCGCCGGCGGTCGCGCCCCACTCGGTCGAGGACGCGAGCTTCTCGGCCTCCTCGACGAGCTCGAGCTTGGCGGCCTTGGCCTGCGCCTGGGAGCTGCCCAGCTGCGCGAAGTGCACGCGGCGCATCTTGTCGAAGGAGTTGCGCGACGAGCTGAGCCGGTGCCACAGCGCCTGCTCGGTCTCGCGGTCGAGCTTGGGGCCGCCACGCTGCGCGGCCTTCCACTCGTCCAGCAGCGCGCGCATCCGGGCGCTGCTGGACTTCCACTGCACCTTCGGCTCCGGCGTCGCGGCGATCCGCTCGGCCTCGGCGACGATCGCCTCCCGCGCGGTGAGCGCCTCGGCGCGGGCGGCGGCCCGCTGCTCGGCCTCGACGACCCGCCGCGCCTCCAGGGCGGTCGCGATGTTCTCGACCTTCGCGGCGAGCGCGACGAGGTCGCCGACGGCGTGCAGGTCGGTCGTCGCCTCGCGCAGCTTGGCCAGGCTCTCCGCGCCGTCCTTGGCGGACAGGTCGGTCTGCGTGACCCGCGCGTAGAGCAGGTCGGCCAGCGAGTTGAGCTCGTCGAACTTGCGGACGAAGTAGGCGAGGGCCTCCTGCGCCGGGGCGCCGGGGTAGGAGCCGACCTCCCGCTCACCCTCGGGCGTGCGCACGTAGACCGTGCCGTCGTCGGCGACCCGACCGAACTTCGCCGACTCGCTGGACGCCGCCGACAGCGCCTCGGCGCCCGTCGCCGCGCCGGGCAGCGAGTCGGGCTGCGGCAGCGTCGGGGCCGACGGCGGCGGCGCGGGCGTGGCCGGGGCCTGCGGCTTGGGAGTCGCGGGCGGCTCGGGCGCCGGCTCGCCGCCGGCGGCCGCGGGCTGCGCGGGTGCGTCCTCGGCGGCCTGGGCGGGTGCGTCCTCGGCGGCCTGCGCGGGCGCGTCCTCGGCGGCTGCGGGCTCCGCGGCCTCGATCTGCGCGTCCTGCGCGACGGGCTCGGACAGCGGCTCGGTCTCGCCCACGAGCACGGGCTCGTCAGCGGCCTCGGCGCCTTCAGCGGCCTCGACCGATTCGACGACGTCCGACTCGACAGGCTCGACCGACTTGACAGGCTCGACCGACTCGGCGGTCGGCGCGGCCTCGACATCGTCCTCGGAGGTCGCGGCGGCCTCTTCGGAAGTCGCGGCGTCCGGGGTGTCGCCCTCGTCCGGCGTCGCCTCCACCGGCGCGTCGGCCGGCGTGTCCACCGACGCGGGCGCCTCGCCCTGCGGTGCGCTGACCTGCGACGGATCCGTCGGCTGGTCGGGGGAGTCGGGCTGGGGGGTGGTGTGATCAGACACGGCGTCGGCCTTCTGCTCGGGTCGGAGGACACCGCCGGGGGGCCCGGCGACGGGGTCGCTGCCGGGTCGGTTCGGCGGTTCGGTGCACGGAACGTCTCGATCACGATACTGGCCCCGCCCGAATGTGCCGAAAAGCCGGGTCGGGGCGGCGCACCCCGACGAACTAGGCTGTGGCGGTGTTCCTCATCGGTTTTCCGGCGCAGGCGTTCGCCACCAACTGTTTCGTCGTCGCCCCCGCACCGGGCGAGGAATGCCTGGTCATCGACCCGGGCATCGGCGTCCTCGACCGGCTCGACGAGGTGCTGCGCGAGCACCGGCTGCGCCCCGCAGCCGTCCTGTTGACCCACGGCCACCTCGACCACGTCTACTCGGTGACGCCCGTCTGCGGCTCCCGAGGGATCGCGGCCCACATCCACCCCGACGACCGCTACCGGCTCGTCGACCCGATCGCCTCGATGGACCCCTCGCTGGTGGCGATGCTCGAGGCGCAGTTCGGCACGAAGGCCGCGTGGCACGAGCCCGACGACGTCGTGGAGTTCACCGACGGGCAGTCGCTGCGGATCGCCGGGCTCGACCTGTCGGTGTTGCACGCGCCGGGGCACACGGAGGGCTCGGTGATGTTCCGCACCGAGACGATCCCCGATGCCCTCCCCGCGGACTCGGGTCTGACGCGCACGATCTTCGCCGGTGACGTCCTCTTCAACGGCGGGATCGGGCGCACCGACCTGCCCGGCGGCGACGACGCCGCGATGCGCGCCAGCCTGCGCGACGTCGTGCTCACCCAGAGCGACGACAGCCTCGTCTTCCCCGGTCACGGCCCCGCGACGACCATCGCCCGCGAGCGCCTCGCCAACCCCTACCTGCAAGGACTGTGAACGTTGAGTCAGAAGATCGCCCCGCTGTCCGGCTTCCCCGAGTGGCTGCCCGCCGATCGGCTCGTCGAGCAGCTCGTGCTCGACGTCGTGCGTGAGACCTTCGAGCGGCACGGCTTCGTCAACATCGAGACCCGCGCGGTCGAGCCCGTCGACCGACTCCTGGGCAAGGGCGGCGACGCCGACAAGGAGATCTACGCGGTGTCGCGGCTGGCCGCCGACCCCGGCACGGATCGGGACGCGGCCCTGGGGCTGCACTTCGACCTCACGGTGCCCTTCGCGCGCTACGTGTTGGAGCACGCGGGCAAGCTGACCTTCCCCTTCCGGCGCTACCAGATCCAGAAGGTGTGGCGCGGCGAGCGGCCGCAGGAGGGCCGCTTCCGGGAGTTCACGCAGGCCGACATCGACATCGTCGGGGCCGGTGAGCTGCCCTTCCACTACGAGGCGGAGGTGCCGCTGGTCATCGCCGACGTCTTCGCGCAGCTGCCGATCGGGCCCTACCGGATCCAGGTCAACAACCGCAAGATCCCCGAGGGCTTCTACCTGGGTCTGGGGTTGGCACCCGAGCAGGTCGCGGGCGTGCTGCGGATCGTCGACAAGCTCGACAAGATCGGCGCCGACGCGGTCCGCGCGGGGCTGGTCGACTTCGGCGCGACCGAGCAGCAGGCCGACGCTGCCCTGGCGCTGGCGCAGATCAGCGCGACCGACACCTCGTTCGTCGAGCAGGTCGCGGCCCTGGGTGTCGAGCACGAGACGCTGTCGGCCGGGCTCGCGGAGCTCGCCGCGGTCGTCGCGGCCGGCATGGAGCACGCCCCCGGGGTGCTCGTCGCCGATCTCAAGGTCGCCCGGGGGCTGGACTACTACACGGGCACCGTCTACGAGACTCAGCTCGTCGGGCAGGAGTCCTACGGCTCGGTGTGCTCCGGGGGGCGCTATGACTCCCTGGCCTCCGACGGGCGCACGACGTATCCGGGTGTCGGCATCTCGATCGGGGTGTCGCGGCTGCTCGCCAAGCTCGTGCCCAGCGGCGCGATCGCCGCGAGCCGCCCGACGCCGACGTGTGTGCTCGTGGCGCTCGGTGCGCAGGAGGACCGAGCCGCCGCAGGTGCGCTCGCCGCGGCCCTGCGGGGGCGGGGGATCGCCACGGAGATCGCGCCGACCGCCGCGAAGTTCGGCAAGCAGATCCGGTATGCCGACCGCCGCGGCATCCCCTACGTGTGGTTCCCGCCGCTGGACGCCGACGCGGTCCACTCCGTCAAGGACATCCGCTCCGGCGAGCAGGTCGACGCCGACCCCGCGACCTGGATGCCGCCGGCGCACGACCTGCGGCCCCGGCTCGTCGGCGGGGACGCGGCGGCTGTGGGCGAGTAGACCTTTCGCGGTGACGGCGGGGCACAATGCCCCCGTCCGCACGTGCCGTCAGATGCTGCGAAGGGGCCTGACATGACTCGGCTCGGCTACCAGATCCCCAACTTCACCTACCCCGGCGTCGCGCTGGACCGGCTCTTCCCGACCGTCGTCGCGCAGGGCGTGGAGGCCGAGGGCTCGCCGTCCCCGACGGCCGAGGGGCGAGCACGTGCCGCTGCTCACGTCCTGGATCCCGGCTCCGATGAGCAGAGTGAGCCCGGCGCCCCGGCGAGCGAAGGAGCCTGCCATGACGATCTCGACCCGACCCTGGTGGCGCCCGGCCGCAGCGCCTCTGCGCCTGCGCGCGCCGCGACTCGTGGGGCTGCTCGCGGGGGCGGCGTTGCTGCTCAGCGCGTGCGGTGTCGCCACCGGCGCGCCGTCGACGCACAGCGCCGGCGCCACGTCCGGCGCGTCCCCGAGCTCCGCGACCCCGGGCTCCGCGGGCACCACCAGCCCGACGCCGACCGCCACGTGCGCGCGGCTCACGGGCCGGCAGGCCCTCGCCACGTGGGGACCGCAGGTGCCGCGGCACCCCAATGACTACGAGTGGGATCTGGGGCAGGCCGACCCTGCCGACTACGACCCCTGCGCGCCGCTGTCGTGGATCGTGCTGCCGATCATCGGCCCGACCGGCTCCTCGCCCTACGCGATCATGCTCTTCCACCACGGCACCTACGTCGGGCCGGCGACCAAGGACGTCATCGGCTTCGCGCCCGCCACGCGGCGGGTGTCGCCGTCGCAGCTGTCGGTGACCTACACCTACGAGAAGCCCGGCGAGATCACCGCCGGGGCCTCGGGCCGGGCCACCGCCCTTTTCACGTGGGACGCGGCGAGCGGCAAGGTCGTGCGCACCGGGCAGATCCCGCCCGGCTACTCCGAGTCGGCGCCCGGCGGCGAGCAGGCGGCCGACGCCGGCGAGGACGACGGAGACGGTGAGGTGTCCGCCGGCGGGACGCGACGATCGGTGCCCGCCGGATCGACGAAGATCACGTCGATCCGGCCCGCGACGACGTACTCGCCGGAGGTCGCCGTGATCGTTACGCCCTCGAAGAACATCGGCTGCGACCTGTCCTCCCGCGGCGCGGGCTGCGGCGTGCAGTCGTACATCCAGAGCGGCATCGGCGGCGCCGGCCGCGACAGCGGGGATGCGCAATGGTGGTTCGAGCTGGATGGCCCGGGAGTCCCGTCGCCGCTGACCAGGGGAGATGCGCCCTGGTTCGCCTCCCCCGACGTCCCGGCCCAGGTCGTCGGCTTCGGGCGGACGGTCCACTACCGCAACTACGTGTGCTCGTCCGCCAAAGACGGCCTGACCTGCTGGAATACGGAGACGGGCCACGGCGTCAAGATGGCGCGCGCCGGCTACGAGGCCTTCTGAGGCCGGCCGCAGCGCTCTGAGGGAGGTTGTCGGCGCGCGTTGATGTCAAGTTCGTTTGACATCTGGTATCAAGGATAGTTGACTTGTCGTGTGCCCAACGAAGCCCTTGGCAACCACGTCCGGGACGTGCGGCGTGCGCGTCGACTCACCCAGGCGCAGCTCGCCGCGGCCGTCGGGGTGAGTCGGCAGACGATCGTGTCGATCGAGGGCGGCGACTACGCGCCCTCGGTGCTGCTCGCGCTGCGCATCGCCGCGGCCCTGGGGGACTCCGTCGACCACCTGTTCTTCATCGACCCCACGCACGAGGAGGATCCGTCATGACCACCCCACGCCGCCGCAGCCGCAGCCACGTCGACAACCCCGTCTTCGGGGACGAGCGAGCGCAACGCGCCTGGATGGAGGCGTATGTCGTGGCCTACGAGGTCGCGCTGCTCGCCGCGCTGAGCCTGGCGACGGTCATGGTGTGGGTCGGCGGCCGACCCCTGTTGTGGTGGTCCGTCGCGGTCGTCTGGGTGGTCGGGCTGGGCAACCTCGCCGCGCTCGCCCACCTGCGCTCCGCGGGACTGAGCGACCTGCCGTGGCGTGACCGCCTGCGCTTCTGGAGCTTCCGCCTGCGGCTCGTGCTTATTGCGGCCTACGCCGTCGGACTGCTGCGGGCGTTCAGCAGCGACGTGCAGCTGCCCGAGGGTGGCCTCGACGCCGCGACTCTCGCCGGGATGCTCGTCGGGGCGTCCTGCGCGATCGGCGCGTTCGCCCTCCTGGACTGGCGCACCCGCCGCCGCGCCGCGGCCCAGTTGCCCGAGGACGACAGCTTCGTCGAGTGACGCGCCCGGCCCCGCGAGGCTCGCGGTTGCGGTCTCAGCTCGGCGTTGCGGATACAGCCGCGACCATCGACTGCGAGCGCAACCGTGAGCGAGCTGGGGGAGGTGCTGCCTCGGCAGCGCCTCAGTGGCTGTCGTGGCCTGGCCCGCTCGACGCGTCGTGGCCGCCGGTGCGGCTCTTGAGCTGCTTGGGCACCTTCAGCCCGCGCGAGCGCAGCTCCAGGCTGGCCAGGCGCCGCACGATCGCCGGGTCACCGGCCCGCCAGGCTGCGACCGGGTCGTCGCTGATCGCGGCGAGCTTGGGCATCGGCTGGTTGGCCAGGGCGCGCAACGCGAAGAGGTCGAGGTCGGCGTCCGCGTCGATGAACTGCCGCGCCGCCGCGGCCCGCCGATAGAAGCTGACCCGCAGGAAGAGCCACGGGATGACGACGATGAGGATCGGCGCGGCCGCCGTCGCGATGCCCAGCGCGAGCGCGAGCCGCTGCAGGGCGCCCGCGGTGTCCCAGCCGATGCCCGCGATGTCCGATCCCGTCTGCGCCATCGAGGCGAACGCGCCGACGAGCTGATCGCCGACCATCGGCAGATCCCGCACCTGCCCGGCGGTCTGCTGCATCGCGGTGTTGAAGGAGATGCCGGTCTGGTGCAGCTTGAGCGCCGGCTGCGCGAGCGCGACGACGAGCGCATACATCCACTGACCGACCCAGACCCACGCGATCGCCCACACCGCGACGATCGCGTCGAAGGTCATCTGGGCGAGGCGCCGGCCGGGCGTCTGGGCGTACCACATGGGCACATCCTGCCCGGCGCTCGCCGCTCGTGACGCCGCGAACCGCCGGTCGAACCGGGTCGGCCGCGCGCGGACGGGCCCCCGGTCACCCCTGCCCGCCGGGCGAGCTCACCTACGCTGGTCGGATGACAGGCCGCGCGATGACAGGCCCCGGGGACGCGCGTCGGCCGGCCGCCGCGAACCCCGTCGAGCTCGCCACCCAGGACTGGCTCAGCCACCTGCGCGTCGAGCGCGGCGCGTCGGCGAACACCCTCGCGTCCTACGGCCGCGACCTGCGCCGCTATGTCGAGCACCTCGCCGCCGCCGGGATCGCCGACCCCGGGCAGGTCACCCCGGGTCATGTCGCGGACTTCCTCGTGGCGCTGCGCGAGGGCCGCGGTGGGCGCGCGTTGTCGAGCGCGTCGGCGGCCCGGGCCCTCATCGCCGTCCGCGGGCTGCACCGCTTCCTGCTGCTGGAGGACCGCACCGCCACCGACCCCGCCGCCGGGGTCCGACCGCCCGCCGCCGGGCGACGACTGCCCGACACCCTGTCCACCGGCCAGGTCGAGGCGCTCATCGCCGCGACCGGCGACGGCAGCACGCCCGCCTCGCTGCGCGACCGGGTGCTGCTCGAACTGCTCTACGGCACCGGCGCCCGCATCTCCGAGGCCGTCGGTCTCGACGTCGACGACGTGTCTGCCGACGTGTCTGCCGAGGAGCCTGCCGAGGTGCCTGCCGAGGTGCCTGCCGACGGGGCGTCCGGCGAGGTGTCGGGCGGCGAGCCCGCCCCCGACGCGACGAACCTCGACACGATGCGCCCGGACGCGACGGCACGCGACGGCCGGCCGGCTGTCGCGGGGGCGCTGCGGCTGGTCGGCAAGGGCGGCACCCAGCGGATCGTGCCGGTGGGCCGGTATGCCCGGGCCGCGATCGAGGCCTACCTCGTGCGGGGGCGGCCGGCGCTCGTGGCCGCCGGGCCGGGGCGGGGCGGCGCCGCGCTGCTGCTCGGTGACCGCGGCGGGCGACTGAGCCGCCAGAGCGCGTGGGCGGTCATCCGGCGCGTCGCGGCCCTCGCCCGGCAGGCCGAGGTCGCTGCCGACACAGGGTCGGGCCCAGGGACGGGCGCTGGGTCGTGCGTCGGGTCGGGTGCCGACGCGGGCGGCGGGCCGGAGGGGCCGAGCTGGGCGGACCGGATCGGCCCGCACACGCTGCGGCACAGCTTCGCGACGCACCTCCTCGAGGGCGGCGCCGACGTGCGGGTCGTGCAGGAGCTCCTCGGCCACGCGAGTGTGACGACGACACAGATCTATACGCACGTCACCGTGCAGCACCTGCGCGAGGTCTATGCCGCCGCCCATCCGCGCGCCCGATGAGCGCCCGATGAGCGCGCGATGAGCGCCCGGGGGCCCGCCCCGCGGGCGCGACCGCACGGCATACCAGATGTGCGGGCGCGGTCCGACGCCAGGGGAGTCGGCCGTTGGAGTGCGCTGATACAGTCGGCGCCAGGTGCGTGGCGGGGGGCTGCAGGCCGCCGCACTGCGCACGTGCGAGCGGAGTCCCGGACTAGGAGAGTGGCACCCGATGATGGCCCTGCAGCAGCTCGCCACGACGAGGATCGATGCCGAACGCGAGGCCGACATGACCGACGACCACCTGCACTCCGACGAGGCTCACTCCGACGAGGCTGCGGACTATCTGCCGTCCGACGACGAGCGCGACGAGCGCTCGCAGGGCCGCCCGACGGCGGCGGACTACACCCAGCATCACGGCCGGTTGCCCGGCACCGAGACCGCCGGAGAGGGTCAGCTCGGGCCGACCGGTCGGGTCATGCCGCACTTCCCGGAGCCGCCGCCGCTGGATCGCCACGGCCCGGCGCGCATCATCGCGATGTGCAACCAGAAGGGCGGGGTCGGCAAGACGACGACCACGATCAACCTCGGCGCCGCGCTCGCCGAGCTGGGGCGCAAGGTGCTGCTCGTCGACTTCGACCCCCAGGGCGCGCTGTCGGTCGGCTTCGGGCTGCGGGCCCACGAGCTCGACCTGACGATCTACAACCTGCTCGTGGAGCGGGGTCACGACGTGCGCGACGTCATCCAGCCCACGCGCACGCACAACCTCGACCTGCTCCCGGCGAACATCGACCTGTCCGCCGCGGAGGTCCAGCTCGTCGGCGAGGTCGCCCGCGAGATGGTGCTCGCCCGGGTGCTGCGGCCGGTGCTCGACGACTACGACGCGATCCTCATCGACTGCCAGCCCTCGCTCGGGCTGCTCACGGTCAACGCGCTGACCGCCGCGCACGGCGTCGTCATCCCGCTGGAGTGCGAGTTCTTCGCGATGCGCGGCGTCGCGCTGCTCGTGGAGACGATCGACAAGGTCACCGACCGGCTCAACCCGCGCCTCCAGGTCGACGGCATCCTCGCGACGATGTATGACGGCCGCACCCTGCACAGCCGGGAGGTCGTCCGCTCCGTCGTCGACCACTTCCAGGACCGCGTCTTCCACACCGTCATCAGCCGCACCGTGAAGTTCCCCGACGCGACGCTCGCCGCCGAGCCGATCACCGCCTACGCGCCGTCGCACGCCGCCGCCGAGGCCTACCGGCAGCTGGCCCGCGAGCTCATCAGCCGAGGTGGGGCGGCCTGAGCGCCGCCGCGCCGTCGGCGCCGCCGGTGGAGCGGACCGAGTCTGTGGAGCTGGAAGAGCCTGTGGAGCCCGAAGAGCCTGTGGAGCCGGCAGATTCTGCGCGGCCGACAGCGTCTGGGGCGGCGCAGGAGGCGCCGGAGTCGACCGCGCCGGCCGCCCCGGACTCGCCGGACTCGCCGGCCGTGGCTCTCGGTGCGCCCGCGACCTGCGGCGTCACGCCCGGGGGAGTGCTGACGCGGCGCGGGGCGCCGACCCCCTTCGAGGTGCATCTCGACGTCTTCTCCGGCCCGTTCGACCTGCTGCTCGGGCTCATCTCCAAGCACAAGCTCGACATCACCGAGATCGCGCTCGCGCGGGTGACGGACGAATTCATCGGCTTCATCCGCGCCCGCCAGGAGCAGGCCCGGTCCTCCGGCTGCGCGTGGGACCTGTCGCAGGCCTCGGAGTTCCTGCTGGTCGCGGCCACGCTGCTCGACCTCAAGGCTGCGCGGCTGCTGCCGCGAACCGGCGAGGAGGAGGAAGACCTCGAGCTCATCGAGGCCCGGGACCTGCTCTTCGCGCGGCTGCTGCAATACCGCGCGTACAAGGAGGTCGCGGCCTGGGTGGAGCAGCGCATCGCCGGTCACGGGCGGATGATGGCGCGCCAGAGCGGCCTCGAACCGCGCTTCGCCGCGCTGCTGCCCGAGCTCGTGCTGTCCGTCACCCCCGAGCAGCTGGCGCAGATCGCCGCGCAGGCGCTGACCCCCAAGGCGCCGCCGACCGTCGGCGTCACCCACCTGCACGCGCCGGCTGTCAGCGTGCGGGAGCAGGCCGCGCTGCTCGTGCGGCGGCTGCGGGAGCAGCGCACCGCATCCTTCCGCGAGCTCGTCGCCGACGCCGACGGCACGCTCGTCGTCGTCGCGCGCTTCCTCGCGCTGCTCGAACTCTTCCGGGAGGCCGCCGTGACCTTCGAGCAGGAGGTCGCGCTCGGTGAGTTGACCGTCTCCTGGGTCGGGCGCGAGGAGGGCGCCGTCGACGTCGGCGCGCAGTTCGACGACGGCGCTGACAGCAAGGGACCAGGCGGTGACGGCGCAGTCGGCGACGGAGCAGGCGGCGGCGACCCCGTGGCGCGGGGGTCCGGCGCTGCGGGCGCGACGGCTCAGGAGGTGTATGCGTGAACGACATCGCGACCGACGTGACCGACGCGACCGACGTGACCGACGAGGGTTCCCCGGTCGAGGCACCGGGTCCGGTCGACTCCGCCGATCAGGCCGAGCCCACCGAGCAGGTCGAGCCCACCGAGCAGGTCGAGGCCACCGAGCAGGCCCAAGCCGCAGGCGCGGAGGCCGCGCAGGAGCCGCCGTTCGACCCTGAGCAGGTGCCCGGCGGGCTGCGGGCCGCCCTCGAGGCGGTGCTCATGGTCGTCGAGGAGCCGGTCACCGCCGCGTCGCTGGCCGCGGCGCTGCAGCGGCCCGAGGCGCTCGTCGAGGAGACGCTGACGGCCATCGCCGCCGACGACGAGGAGTCCCGCCGCGGCTTCGCGCTGCTGTGCCTGGCCGGCGGCTGGCGCTACTACTCCCGGCACGACCTGGCCCCGGTGGTGGAGAAGTATCTGCTCGACGGGCAGCGCGCCCGGCTCAGCCAGGCCGCCCTGGAGACCCTGGCGGTCATCGCCTATCGGCAGCCGGTCTCGCGGGCGCGGGTCAGCGCGGTGCGCGGCGTCAACGTCGACGGGGTCGTGCGCACGCTGCTGACGCGCGGCCTGATCACCGAGACCGGCGTCGACGACGACCACGGCGCGGTCCTCTACGGCACGACCGCCTACTTCCTCCAGCGTCTCGGGCTGCGATCACTGGACGAGCTGCCGCCGCTGGCCCCGTACCTTCCCGATTCGGACCTTCTCGACGACCTCATCCAGGAGCGCGACGCATGACCGGCAGGGCAGGACGACCCGGACCACGATCCGGCGGTACAGGCGGCGCGGGCCGGTCCGGCGGCGCAGGCCGATCCGGTAGCTCGGGCGGTGGCCGCGCGGGTGCCGGGCGCGCCGGTGCGGGCGGATCCGGTGGCGCCAGGAGCGGCCGGCCGCAGCGCCGGGACGGCGGGGGATCGGGCAGCGGCTCGGGCGCGCCGCGGGTGCGCCGCGGTCGTCAGGGCGCGGCCCGGCGGGCGCCGCAGGTGGTCGACGCGCCGCAGGTCGACGTCCACGATCCCGACGGCGTGCGGCTGCAGAAGCTGCTGGCCGCCGCGGGCGTCGGCAGTCGTCGCGTGTGCGAGCAGCTCATCACCGCCGGCCGCGTCAGCGTCGACGGGGCCGTCGTCACCGAGCTCGGAGTGCGGATCGACCCGGTGACCCAGAGCGTGCACGTCGACGGGGTGCGCATCCAGCTCGACACCAGCCGCGTCTACTTCGCGTTCAACAAGCCGCTCGGCGTCGTCTCGACGATGAGCGACGAGCACGGCCGGCCCTCGATCGGTGACTTCCTCGCGCGGCGCTCGAAGGAGTCCGAGCGGCTCTTCCACGTCGGGCGCCTGGACGCCGACACCGACGGACTCATGCTGCTGACCAACGACGGCGAGCTCGCCCACCGACTCCAGCACCCCTCCTACGGGGTGGCGAAGACGTATGTCGCGACGGTCCCCGGCCCGGTGGCGCGTGACGTCGGGCGGCGGCTGCGCGAGGGCATCGAGCTGGAGGACGGCCCGGTGGCCGTCGACTCCTTCCGGCTCGTGGATTCGGCGCCGGGCCGCGCGATCGTCGAGGTCGTCATCCACGAGGGCCGCAAGCACATCGTGCGGCGCCTGCTCGAGGCCGTCGGTCACCCCGTGGAGACCCTGACCCGCGTGCAGGTCGGCCCGGTGCAGCTGCGCGACCTCAAGACGGGGCGGATGCGCCCGCTCAACGGCAAGGAGATCGGCGAGCTCTACCAGGCCGCGGAGCTCTGAGGATGCCCGCGCTGTCCCGGGTCCACATCGTCGGCACCGGTCTCATCGGCACGAGCATCGGGCTCGCGCTGCGCGGCCGCGGCGTCGACGTCACGCTCGCCGACCCGTCGCCGACGGCCGTGACCCTCGCGGCCGACCTCGGCGCGGGGCGACTCGTCGGCGACGACGACCCCGAGCCGGAGGTCGTGCTCGTCGCGGCGCCGCCCGACGTCACCGCCGGGGTCGTCGCCGCGCAGCTGCGCGCCCACCCGCGGGCGACGGTCACCGACGTCGCCTCCGTCAAACGCGTCATCCTCGCCGAACTCGCTGCGGCCGGAGCCGATCTCGCGCGGTATGTCGGTGGTCACCCGATGGCCGGCCGCGAGCGCAGCGGGGCGGTGTCGGGGCGCTCGGACCTCTTCGTCGGGCGGCCGTGGGTCGTCGTGGCCTCCGCGCGGGCCGACACCGGCCGCGTCGAGCAGGTGCGGGCCCTGGCCGAGCTGACCGGCGCGGTCGTCGCGCAGATGGACGCCGCGGAGCACGACGGCGCGGTCGCGGCCGTCTCGCACGTGCCGCAGGTCGCGGCGAGCCTGGTGGCGGGGCGGCTGCGCGAGCTGCCCTCGGAGTCGGTCGCCCTCGCCGGGCAGGGGCTGCGCGACGTCACCCGCATCGCCGAGAGCGACCCGGCGCTGTGGACCCAGATCCTCGTCGGCAACGCCACCGCGGTGCGCGGCGTGCTGAGCGGGATGATCCGCGAGTTGCAGGGGGTCATCGACGCCCTCGACGCGATCGGCGACGACCCCGACTCCCCGGCCCCGGGCGCGCGGCGGGTGCTCGCCTCGCTCATCGCCGACGGCAACGCCGGCCACGCCCGCATCCCCGGCAAGCACGGATCGAGCGCGGTCGCCTATGCCGTCGTCACCGTCGTCGTCGCCGACGAGCCCGGCACGATCGCCCGCCTCCTGCACGATGTCGGCGCCGAGGGCGTCAACCTCGAGGACCTGCGCATCGAGCACGAATTCGGCCGACCCGTCGGCATCGTGCAGATGTGGGTGCTGCCGCAGGCGCAGCAGCCCCTGACCGACGCCCTGCGGGCCCGCGGCTGGACCGTGCGCGACTGAGCCGGCGTCGGGATCCGGCGCTCCGGCCAGCGGATAGGCTGGCGCGATGACCTCCCCGCACAGCTTCCGGCCCGTCGTCGCGATCGATGGGCCCTCCGGTTCGGGCAAGTCCAGCGTGTCCCGCGCCCTCGCGCAGCGGCTCGAGACGCCCTACCTCGACACCGGCGCGATGTATCGGGCGGTGACGTGGGCCGCGCTGCGCGACGACGTCGACCTCGACGATCCGCAGGCCGTCGCCGCGCAGGCCCGGGCGGTCGATCTCGTCATGGGCACCGACCCGGCAGCACCGACCGTGCGGGTCGGAGACACCGACGTCACCGACGCCGTGCGGGAGTCGCGGATCACCGCGGTCGTCTCGAAGGTCGCGTCCGTGCCGGCGGTGCGGGAGCTGCTCATCGAGGCCCAGCGCGCGATCATCGACGCGGCCCGCGACGCCGGCACCGGCATCGTCGCCGAGGGCCGCGACGTCACGACGGTCGTCGCCCCCGACGCCGACGCCCGGCTGCTGCTCGTGGCCAGCGAGGAGGCGCGGCTGCGTCGCCGCGCGCTGCAGTTGCACGGCGACGACGGCGCCGAGCGCCTGGAGTCGACGCGTGACGAGGTCGTGCGCCGCGACGCGGACGACTCCAAGGTGACGGCGTTCGTCGAGCCGGCGCCCGGGGTGGCGCTGCTCGACACCTCCGACCTGGACTTCGACACCAGCGTCGAGGTCGCCTACGACCTCGTCCTGGCCCAGGCCTCCGGCGAGGACGACGAGGACGACGGCGAGGGCGACGACGGCGGGCCGGACGACGGCGTGACCGTCGTGCAGTTCACCGACGACGACGACGTCGAGCGGGCGCTGCGGGCCGGCCTGGAGGGCTTCGAGCTCAGCGAGGAGGACCGTGCGCTGCTCGACGGGCGCCGCGGCGATGACGACGAGGACGACGACGGGTCGACCCGGCCGGTCGTCGCGGTCGTCGGCCGCGCGAACGTCGGCAAGTCGACGCTGGTCAACCGCATCCTCGGCCGGCGCGAGGCCGTCGTCGAGGACGTGCCCGGCGTGACCCGAGACCGGGTCGCCTACGACGCGGACTGGTCCGGGCGGCGCTTCACGCTCGTCGACACCGGCGGCTGGGAGGTCGGCGCCGAGGGCATCCACCAGCGCGTCGCCGAGCAGGCCGAGGTGGCGATCGAGCTCGCCGACGTCGTGATGTTCGTCGTCGACGCGACCGTCGGGGCCACCGACGCCGACGAGGCCGTCGTCAAGCTGCTGCGCCGCTCCCGCAAGCCCGTCGTGCTCGTCGCCAACAAGGTCGACGACGAGCGCACCGAGGCCGACGCGGCGATGCTGTGGTCGCTCGGGCTGGGGCAGCCGTGGCCCGTGTCGGGTCTGCACGGTCGCGGCAGCGGCGACATGCTCGACGCGATCCTCGAGGTGCTGCCGGCCGTCTCGGCCGTCTCGGGCGCCTACCGGCGGGGCGGGCCGCGTCGCGTCGCCCTCGTCGGGCGGCCCAACGTCGGCAAGTCGAGCCTGCTCAACAAGCTCGCCGGCAGCGACCGCGTCGTCGTCGACGACGTCGCGGGCACGACCCGCGACCCGGTCGACGAGTACATCGAGCTGGCCGGCAAGACCTGGCGATTCGTCGACACCGCGGGCATCCGGCGCCGCGTCCACCAGACCCGCGGGGCCGACTTCTACGCCTCGCTGCGCACCCGCACCGCCCTGGAGAAGGCCGAGGTCGCGGTCGTCCTCATCGACGTCAGCGGGCCCGTCACCGAGCAGGACATCCGCGTCGTCCAGCAGGTCATCGACTCCGGCCGGGCGCTGGTCATCGCCTACAACAAGTGGGACACCCTCGATGACGAGCGCCGCTACTACCTCGAGCGGGAGATCGAGCGCGACCTCGCCCAGGTGCAATGGGCGCCGCGGGTCAACATCTCCGCGCGCACCGGCCGCCACGTCGACAAGCTCGTGCCGGCGCTGGAGCAGTCGCTGGACTCCTGGGACACCCGGATCCCGACCGGGCGCCTCAACGCGTTCCTCGGCGAGGTCGTCGCCGCCCACCCGCACCCCGTGCGCGGCGGCAAGCAGCCCCGCATCCTCTTCGCCACGCAGGCCTCGACGCGGCCGCCGCGGTTCGTCGTCTTCGCCTCCGGCTTCCTCGAGGCCGGCTACCGGCGCTTCCTGGAGCGCAAGCTGCGCGAACACTTCGGCTTCGTCGGCTCGCCGATCGAGCTGTCTGTGCGGGTGCGCCAGCCCCGCCGCCGCGGCGGCCGGTAGCCTCGCGCGCCTCGCCGGACCGCCGGCCTGGCGGGAGCGCCGGGCCGGCGGGGCGATTCGAGGCGAGCGCCGGTCATGAGGTAGTCTGCGACAGGCCCGAGCGCAGGAGCACCTGCTGGTCGGGCCGATCGAGAACTACATATTTCGGGATGTGGCGCAGCTTGGTAGCGCACTTGACTGGGGGTCAAGGGGTCGCAGGTTCAAATCCTGTCATCCCGACGCATAAGCCCTGGTGAGACGTGATCTCACCAGGGCTTCGTCGTGTCCTGTTCTCGGGCGGCGGCGTGCTGCAGTTGCACCTGGTCGGCGCGGGGGTGGCGCTCGGCGGGCGTCGGCGGGCGGCGCTGCACGTCCGGGATCCAGGGGAGCGGATCGGTGACGTCCGCGGTGATCGCCGCCTCGGCGAGGATCGCGGCGAGGGTGCAGCTCGTCGGGGTGCCGGCCCGGTCGCAGGCCGCACACGATCTCTGGTGAGGCGGCGACGGGGTGCGCCCCGTGCCAGGTCTGCGGCGGGCATCGGTCGCGGCCGGCCCGCGCCACCGCTTCGCCGGCACCACCGCCATGCCGCACCACCGCCATGCCGGCACCTGGCTCGGGCGGGCTCAGTGGCCTGAGGGGGTGTCAGTCGACGCTGGTCAGATATAGTGATACGAACATGTTTACGGTAGACTGTGTGCAGATCCGCGAGGCGATCCGGATCTGTCGTGGTGCCGTCGAGCGACCGGTGAGGGGGTGCGTGATGCCACGCGACATGTCCGCGCGCCGGAGAGTGGCAGAAGGCGGGAGTGCCCGGCGCGGCTCTGTCGGCCGCGCGTCAGGGGGCGGGCTCGGTAGTCACGTCAGCGGCCGGCTCGGTGGTCACCGCGGGGACCGGTTCGGTGGCTACCGCAGTGACCGCACGGCGGCCCCGCGTGCGCGCCGGAGGCTCGCCGACTCGCGCTCGGCGCCGCGATGCCCGGCCTGCCTCGGTGCGGCGTCCGGCGAGTCGCGCGCGGCGCCGCTCCGATTCCCGGGTCGAGCGGAAGCTGGAGCGGATGATTCGGCGGGCGAGGGCCTGTGCGCCGCAGGGGATCACCTGGCCCGGCCTGCCCCCGCGTCGCGTGGCCGCTTCTCTGCCCGTTGTTTCGCCCACTTCCCTGCCCGTTGCCTCGCCTGCTTCCCTGTCCGATTCCCTGCCCGATTCCCTGGGGGCGTCCCGTGGCGGGACCGCGCCTGTCGGGATGCCCTGTGCCGCGCCCTTCGAGGTCGCCGTGGCCGCGCCGGTCGAGTGGGTCGCCGCGAGGCCGGCGCAGCGCCGGGCGGCGCTGCCGGCCGCGGAGGGCGAGCTCCGGGACGCCGCGCAGGGCGCGGGGGTCGGGCCGTGGTCGGTCGGTGCCCGACAGGCCGAGGTCGAGGCAGACGTCGAGCAGGGGGTACGCGCGCCTGCAGGCATTGACACTGCGGATCGCGCAGTTGGAGCTGGAGCGGGTCCAGGTACTGCGCGGCCTGGTGGCGCAGCAGGTCGAGGCAGACGTCGCCCAGCAAGCGCTGCGCGTCGCCGACGCGGACGAGCGCACCGGCCAGGTGGTGCGAGCGACGAGCTGCTCGCGGGAGCAGCTCGTGGCCGAGGCGGTCGTCGCGGTCACCGACACGGCGACCGTGCTGTGCAGCGGGTCGCGGCACCAGTGGGCGGCGCGGATTCGATTCGCGACCGCACCGGTCGAGGTGACACTGCCGGTGCGCCGGGCGGTGGCCGGCCAGGTCCTCACGTTCGAGCAGGGGTGCACGCTGGTGACCGACACCGACCTCGGCGTCGACCTGCCCGCCCCGGTCCGCGCGGACCTCCTCCAGAGTGTCCTCGCGCATGCTCGGGCCCGGCTCGACGTCGGCGGGGCGCCGGTGTCCCAGCAGACGTTCCGCGCCCGGCTGCGCCGCGAGCTGCTCGCCCGCACCGACTCCCCGACCCGCCGCCGGCGCGCCCTGGACCGGCGCGGGGCCTGGGTCGACCTCGACGGCGACGGCGCAGGCACCCTGACCGTCAGCGGCGCCGACGCCCGCTGCCTCGGCGCCTACCGGCGCATCGACGCCATCGCCCGCGCCGTGCGCGCCGGCGGCGACGCCCGGACCCTGGCGCAGCTGCGCTCCGACGTCGCGCTCGACCTGCTCACCCACGGCGTCCCCACCGAGGACGCCGCGACCAGCGTCGACGCGCCCGCCGGCGGCGGGTGGCCCGCCGCTCGCGTGCACGTCGTCGTCTCCGCCGCCACCCTCCTCGGCGCGAGCGAGGCGCCCGGGACCGTCGAGGGCGAGCCCGTGGCCGCCGACACGGTCCGCGCGCTGGCCCTGACCGAAGGTTCCACCTGGCGGCGGATCGTCACCGACCCGACCACGGGGATCGCGATGAACGTGGCCGTCGACTCCTACCGGCCGCCGGCGGCACTGGCTCGGGCGGTCACCGCCCGCGACGGGCAATGCCGCGCCCCCGGCTGCACCCGACCACCGTCGGCGGTCGACCTCGACCACGTCGTCGCGCGCCGCGACGGCGGCCCCACCAGCGGCGACAACCTCCACGTCCTGTGCCGGCTGCACCACTCCAAGAAGAGCCGCCGCCACTGGCACGCACGACTCGACCCCGACGGCAGCGTCACCTGGACCCTGCCCGGCGGCACGCAGCACACGACCCTGCCGATGGACTACCGCGACCTCGACCCGCACCTCGCAGGGCAGCCGCCGGCCGGCGGCGACGCGACCGAGGCTCCGAGCGCGACCGAGGCTCCGAGCGCGACCGAGACTGCGGCTGTGCCCGAGCCCGGGCGCGTGCCCGTGAGCCGGCAGGAGCCGACCCCCGACGACCCACCGTTCTGATATCGCGCATCGGATCGATATTGCGCACGGACAACTCGCGACGGCACGTGGGCAGCCACACGCAAGCCGAGACGGCCAGGAAATCGAATATCGCATTGACCGTCTCGACATGCGATCGCGCACGGGCGCAATGCGAGAGTCGATGAACTGTGGGCCAACGACACCCCAACGGGACCGGTGGCTCCGCGCTCGCAGGGCGCGCGAGCCGCAAGTGGGCGGGGCTCGCGGCGCGTCCGACCTGGTCCGTTGCGGCAGGATGGCCGTGAACACACACCCGTTCTGTGACTGGGCACCGACGTGCCCGGGCGCGTCTTCGGAAGGACTCAACGTCGTGAAGTATGTCGAGAACAAGGTCGTCCTGATCGGCACCGGGGCCGTGGGTATGGCGTATGCCTTCGCGGTTGTCAATCAGGGCATCTGCGACGAGCTCGTCCTCATCGACCTCGATGAATCGAAGTCCCGGGCCGACGTGCTCGACCTCAACCACGGTGAGGCCTGGGCGCCCAACCCGGTGTCGGTGTCGTTCGGCAGCTACGCCGACTGCCGCAACGCCGCGATGGTCGTCATCTGCGCCGGCATCGCCCAGAAGAAGGGGCAGACCCGCATCGACCTGCTCTCCACCAACGTCAAGGTCTTCCAGGCCATCGTCGGGCAGATCATGGAAAACGGCTTCGACGGCATCATCCTCGTCGCCACCAACCCCGTCGACATCCTCACCTACGCGACGTGGAAGATCTCCGGCCTGCCCTCCAGCCAGGTCATCGGCTCCGGCACCTCCCTGGACACCGCCCGGCTGCGCTTCAACCTCGGCCAGTTCTTCGAGGTCGCCACGACCAACGTGCACGCGACGATCATCGGCGAGCACGGCGACACCGAGCTGCCCGTCTGGAGCGCCGCGACCGTCGCCGGACGCTCCCTGAGCAAGCGCCTGCGCGAGCACCCCGAGATCCGCGAGGACCTCGACGAGATCTTCGTCAAGACCCGAGACGCGGCCTACGACATCATCAGCGCGAAGGGCTCGACGAGCTACGGGGTCGGCATGGCCCTCGCCCGCATCACCCGCGCCATCATGTCCAACCAGAAGGTGACCCTGCCGGTCTCCGCGCTGCTGGAGGGCGAATACGGGCACGAGGACATCTACATCGGCGTGCCCGCGAGCATCGGCCGCCGTGGCATCCGAGAGGTCCGCGAGCTCGACCTCGACGAGAGCGAGCAGGAGCAGTTCGACTCCAGCGTCGCCCACCTCAACGAGGCGATGGGCTCCGTCAACCTCCGCGAGCTCGGCAGCGTCTGACCCACACGCTCCATGGTGCCCCGGGGTCGTGGTCCCCGGGGCACCGTGGTGTCCGCGGCCGGTGGTGTCCCCAGCGGATGGCGGTCACGGGCGGGTCATCGCACGAGAGGCACACTGGCCGGATGACCAGGGCACACCACGCGCAGGGCCAGGATGCGACGACGCCGGAGGGGCTGCTCGCCGCGTATGACGCGCAGCTGCGCACCGACGCCGAGACCCCGAGCGCGGTCGACGTCACGCGACTGGGGCCGCTGCGGCTCGTGACGTTCGCCGGCGGCCGGGGGTTCGTCACCTACCGCGACCTCGGCGGCGCAGACGCACCCGAGATCGACCGGCTCGTCGGCGCGGCGCTCGACCACTACCGCGGCGCGGCCGGCATCACCGAGGTCGAATGGAAGACCCGCGGGCACGACCGGGCGCCCGGGCTGCACGAGTCGCTGCTCGCACACGGCTTCGTCGCAGGCGCGCCGGAGTCGATCATGATCGGCCGCGCGCAGCGACTCGCGGTCGACGTGCCGCTGCCCGACGGTGTCACCCTGCGGCGCGTCACCGCCGAGGACGACGTCCGGGCGATGTCGGCCATGGCCGACGTGGCCTTCGGCGACGCGGTCTTCGGCGACGCGGTCTCGACGCGGATGGCCGACGCCCTCCTCGCGCGGCTCGCGCGCGCCGACGGGATGGAGCTGTGGGTCGCGCAGGCCGAGGACGGGCAGTTCGTCAGCTGCGGCCGGCTCGAGCCGGTGGCCGACTCCGCGTTCGCCGGCATCTGGGGCGGGGCGACCCTGGCACCGTGGCGCGGCCGCGGCATCTACCGGGCGCTGACCGCGGTGCGCGCCCGCCGCGCCCTGGCCCTCGGCAAGACCCTCATGCACAGCGACTCGACCCCGATGTCGCGCCCGATCCTGCAGCGGTCCGGCCTCGTCGCGGTCTCCACGACCACCCCGTACGACTGGCGGCCGACACAGGGTTGACCGCGGGTCGAGCCTCGACCTCTAGCGAAGAGTGACCGTAGATCATCTGGTGAAATGGCTCTCTGACCTGCGGCGACGGGCGCGTCAGGCGAGCGCGTCGCGGATGAGGGGGCCTAGCTGCTCGCGGAACTCCTCGAAGAAGCCGTGCCGCCCGCCCTCGTGCAGATGCACCCGGGCGTCGGGGATCCGGGCGGCGAGCACCGCGGCGTTGTCCGCCGGGACCATCGGGTCGTCGGTGCCGTGCAGGATCAGCGTGGGCGCGGTGATGTCCGGCAACGCGTCCCAGGCGTCGTGCCGATTGCTCGCCCGCAGGTGCGCCATCGACGCCTCGGCGGTCATCGTCCGATCCCCGAGCAGCGGGCTGTCGCCCGCCTGGCCCGGCCACGCGGGCGTGTAGAAGTAGCCGACGACCGCGGCCGTGCGCTCCGGGCTCGGCGGCGACGCGAGCAGGCGACGCACCTGCGCCGACCGCTCCCGGGCGTGCGGCCCGCCGGGAGAGGTGCACGCGAGGACGAGTCGCTCGACCCGCTCGGGATGCCGCGCCGCGAGGTGCTGGGCGATCCGCCCGCCCATCGACGTGCCGTACACCCGGTAGCGCGTCAGCCCCAGCGACGCCATGACGTGCGCCGCGTCCGCCGCGAACGAGCGCGTCGACCAGTCGCCGACCGCGCACCGCGTCGCGCCCGTGCCGCGGTAGTCGAAGGTGACGGTCCGATAGACGTCCTCGAAGCCCGAGCGGACCAGGCGCCACCAGTCGTGCGAGTTCGCCTGGCCGGGCAGCAGGAGCAGCGGCGGCCCGTCGCACGGCCCCGCGACCTGGACCGCGAACGAGACGGGCCCCTCGTCGTCGACTCCGCGGACCGTCGCTGCGCGCATCGGCCCAGGCTACGGCGACGTAGGCTCGTGCATGCCGGTCCCACCCCACCGATCCCGACCCCGCCGCGAAAGGGCCGCCGATGACTCGTCCGCCCCCCGGCGCCGCCGCAGGGGCCGAGCCCGGGCCGGGCGCGTGGGCAGGCCTCGTCGCCGCCGGTGGCACGGCCGGCACCGCCGCCCGCGCCGCGCTCGAGGCGGCCTTCCCCGCGGCCGCGGGCACGATGCCGTGGACCACCTTCGGTATCAACGTCACCGGCTCGTTCGTGCTCGGCCTCCTGCTGGAATCGCTGGCGCGCGGCGGCGCCGACCGCGGGTGGCGCACGGCCGCCCGGCTCGGCTGCGGCACCGGCGCGCTCGGGGGCTTCACGACCTACAGCACGTTCGCGCTCGAGGCCGACCGGCTCGTCCGCGGCGGCGCCCTGCCCCTGGCCAGTGCGTATGTCGTCGCGAGCGTCCTGCTCGGCGTGGCCGCCGCAGCCGCCGGGATCCTCCTCGCCCGGGCCGCCGTCGCGGCCGAGCCTGCCGCAGGCGGAATCGATCCGGCCGACGACCCCGACGGCGACCTCGGCAGTGATCTCGGCAGTGATCTCGGCAGTGAGCCCGGCAGCGAGCCCGAGAGTGATCCCGAGAGTCACCCCGACGGCGACGTCCCGAGCCCGCGGAGCCGGCCGTGACGCCGCTGCTCGTCGCGCTGGGAGGCGGCGCCGGCGCGGCGATCCGCTACCTCGTCGACACCGCGGTCACCCGCCGCGCCGCGCGCCTGCCGGGTGTGACCGTGCCCGTCGGCACCCTCGTTGTCAACACGACCGCGTGCTTCCTCATCGGGCTGCTCACGGCGTGGACGGCGCGGCTGGGCGCGCCGGTCGCCGCGGTGGCCGGCGTCGGATTCCTCGGCGGCTACTCGACCTTCAGCACCGCGAGCGTCGAGGCGGCCCGCCTCGCGCTGGCCGGCCGGTCGCCCGCCGCCCTCGCGCACGCCGCCGTCATCGCCGTCGCAGGCTTGCTCGCCGGAGCCCTTGGCCTCCTGCTCGGCCCGGGCTGAGCCGCGGCCCCCGACCGGCGGCCGCGCGACGCCCGAGCCCCGACATCGCCCACGCTCCGACGCCCCCGACCCCCGACATCGCCCCGGGCCGGCTCGCGCCCTGCCGCGCGGCCTGGCACGTCTCGTCGGGCGCAGCGGTCACAATGGGGGCGCGGCGAGGCGCCGCCGCGCAGGCCGCCGGACGGGCAGAGCCCGCGCAGCGTCGGCGCAGGCCGATCAGACTGGTGGACAACCGATCCCGAGGGGGTGGCGACTGTGTGGGGCAGCGGCCGACGCGCGGGCGCACGACCGCCCGGACCCGTCGACGCCTCGATGTCGCTGCTCAACGAGCTCCTTCGGGCACCGCTGGACCCGGGCTACGCGGCCGCCGCGCAGCGTCGCCAGACCCTCGCCCGGCGCGCGGCGTCGGGGGAGCCGCTGCCGTCGCGGCCCCGCGGGCTGCGGGCCGCCGTGCGGGTCGGCATGCTGCTCGCCGGCGTCGCGCTCGGGCTCGTGGCGGCGGCGGCGATCGTCACCCTGCGCGTCCCGGCCGCCGCGTCGGCGCAGGCCCGGGCCACGCTCGTCGAGCGCGTCGAGGCCGCCAACGCGGCCGTCGCCGCCCGCAGCGATCAGGTCGACCTGCTGCGCGCCGACGTCACGGCCGTGGAGGGCCGCGCGGGCGCCGACACCTCCGCGGCGGCCACACGCGCCGGCGCCCTCGGGCTCGTCGCCGGCACCGTCGCGCTCTCCGGGCCCGGCGTGACGATCACCCTCGACGACGCGCCCGACGCCGGACTCGACCCCGCCGCCCAGGCCCGCGGCGGGCAGTTCGCCCCGGGACGCATCGTGGCGCGCGACCTGCAGGCCGTCACCAACGCCGCCTGGGCCGCCGGCGCCGAGGCCGTCGCCGTCAACGGCCACCGGCTGACGTCGCTGTCGGCGATCCGCTTCGCCGGGCAGGCCATCCTCGTCAACTACCGCCCCCTGACCAGGCCGTATGTCGTCACGGCCGTCGGCGCACCCGACCTGGCGGAGCGCTTCACCTCCGGCGAGGGCGGCGCCTATCTGCACGAGCTGACGACCGCCTACCAGGCCGTGACGAGCACCCAGGCGCAGGCGGAGCTCACCGTGCCGGCCGCGACCCTGCTGTCGCTGCGCTACGCCCGACCCTTGACCGAGACCTCCCGACCGTCCGAGGAGACCACGCGATGATCCCCGCCCTCGGGCTGCTCGTCGGACTGGCCATCGGCCTGGTCCTGCAGCCGAGCGTCCCGCTGTGGATGCAGCCCTACCTGCCGATCGCGGTGATCGCAGCGCTCGACGCCGTCTTCGGTGGCATCCGCGCGGTCCTCGACGGCATCTTCGACGACAAGGTCTTCGTCGTCTCCTTCGTCTCCAACACGCTGGTCGCCGCGTTCATCGTCTTCCTCGGCGACCAGCTCGGCGTCGGTGCCCAGCTCTCGACCGGCGTCGTCGTCGTGCTCGGCGTGCGGATCTTCTCCAACGTCGCCTCGATCCGCCGCCACCTCTTCAAGGCGTAGGGGGAGCGGCGCCCATGTCCGATCCCCGCGATGCCGATCCCCGCGATGCCGACGGCCGCCGTGCCGACGAGACGCCCCCTGGCGCGCCGCCCGAGCCGTCCGGCGACGACGCGTTCGGCCCGCCCGGCGAGGACCTGCCCGGGGAGGCCCCGCCCGGCGAGGAGTCGGCCGCGCGCTCGTGGCGCCGCCTGGGCCGCGCGGCCGGGTGGCGTCCGACCCGCTCGGGCGTCGCCATCGCGCTGCTCGCGGTGCTGCTCGGGATCATGGTCTCCACCCAGATCGGCCAGACCCGCCAGCTCGGCCTGGAGGGCCTGCGCCAGTCCGAGCTCGTCTCCGTGCTCGACTCGGTCAACCAGCGCTCGGCGCGCCTGGACGAGGAGGTCGCCCGCCTGACCGACCAGCGTGACCGGCTGCAGCGCGAGCAGGGCCTGGATCCCGAGCAGGCCCGCGCCGCCGCCGTCGAGCGCGCCGACGCCCTCGGCATCGCGGCCGGCACGGTCGCCGCCCGCGGGCCCGGCGTGCGGATCACGATCACCGACCCGGGGCGCACCGTCGGCGCCTCGACGATCCTGGATGCCGTCCAGGAGCTGCGTGACGCCGGCGCCGAGGCCATCCAGATCGGTGACGTCCGCGTCATCGCCTCGAGCGCGGTGACCGACGACGCGACCGGCGGGGTCGCGGTCGACGGGACCGTCCTGCCGGACCCCTACGCGATCCTGGCGATCGGCGACCCCCAGACGATGGCCTCGGCCATGGCGATCCCCGGTGGCGTCGTCGAGACGGTCCGCGGCCTCGGCGCGACGATCCAGGTCGGCCCGTCCCAGGACGTGCGGATCACAGCGTTGCACCCCCTGCAGGCGCCTCGTTACGCTCGGCCGGAGTCGAGCCCGACGCCGAGCTGACGCAGGCGTCGGGCGCGTGCCACCACCAGGCGCAACATCTCATCACTAGGAGTGTCGATGGCCGATCTGGAATACCCCGAGGACCTGCGTTATACGCCCGAGCACGAATGGGTGCGCAGCGGGCAGGACGGTGTCGTGCGCATCGGCATCACCGCCTTCGCGCAGGACGCCCTGGGTGACGTCGTCTACGTGAGCCTGCCGACCGTCGGCGACGAGTTGTCCGCGGGTGACACGTGCGGGGAGATCGAGTCGACGAAGTCCGTCAGCGACCTCTACAGCCCCCTGGCCGGCGAGGTCACGAGCGTCAACGACGCCCTCGACACGACACCCGAACTCGTCAACACCGACCCCTACGGCGACGGCTGGATGTTCGAGCTGAAGGTGAGCGACCCGCAGGCCGTCGAGGAGCTGCTCGACGACGCGGCCTACGAAGAGAGCCTCTGAGCCCACGCCCCGCCGGGCCGGCCGACCTCGGCCCGGCGGGCCGCGCGGCTCGGTCGCGCTTCATGGTCTACCGTGGAGACCGAAGCTTCGACGTCAGGTTGAATGGGGCGCTCCCCGCCGGTCGTGATCCGTCATGATCCGGTGCCGGTGCGCCCCGGTGGTTTTCGCACCGCGAGGTGGTCCTCGCACCGCGATCGAGGCGTCGAGCAGAGTCGGGTCGACGTCGTCGGGCCGACGGACACAGAGCGGCAGCGCGCGGCGCGGCACGAGGCAGACGGCAAGGGAGCGGTGGACGTGGTGGTCGAGGCCGGCGGCAACGACGAGCGGGACGAGCGGGACGAGCAGGGCGGCGGCGAGCAGGCTGGTGCGCCGCAGGGCGACGGCCCCCGGCGGCCCTTCGATCCGGCCACCCAGCAGTTCCAGGGCCTGGCCGGCGGGGAGCCCGAGCCGGTCGCGGAGACCGACGCCGACCTGTCGACCGACGACATGGCGACGATCGAGGCCCTGCGCCCCGGCACCGCGCTCCTGTTGGTGCTGCGCGGCCCCAACACCGGCGCGCGCTTCCTGCTCGACGCGCCGATGACGACGACCGGTCGTCACCCCGACAGCGACATCTTCCTCGACGACGTGACGGTCTCGCGCAAGCATGCCGTCTTCCAGATCGACGGCGACTCCTTCATCGTGCGTGACGTCGGCTCGCTCAACGGCACGTATGTCAACCGCGAGCGGATCGACACCGCGGTGCTGCGTCCCGGCGACGAGGTGCAGATCGGCAAGTACCGGCTGGTCTTCCACGCCGCCCGCCGCGCGAACTGACCCCGTCCATGGCCGAGAGCCAACCGCACGGCCGGCGGTCGATCGGCGCCGTCCTGGACGAGCTGCGCGCCGACTTCCCCGACGTCACCGTCAGCAAGATCCGCTTCCTCGAGGCGCGCGGGCTCATCACGCCCGAGCGCACGGCGTCGGGATACCGCAGCTTCTCGGCGGCCGACGTCGAGCGACTGCGCTACATCCTCACCGCGCAACGCGACCGGTTCTGGCCGCTGAAGGTCATCCGGGAGGCGCTCG
This sequence comes from Dermatophilaceae bacterium, assembly GCA_032229625.1. Classification (GTDB taxonomy): domain Bacteria; phylum Actinomycetota; class Actinomycetes; order Actinomycetales; family Dermatophilaceae; genus Kineosphaera. The sequence goes on from JAVTVZ010000063.1 coordinate 76,012, forward strand.
ACGCGATGGACCGAGGCCTGCAGCCGGCCGTCGAGGTCGACCAGCGCCCCACGGTGCCGGTGCCGACCGCGGATCCGGACGTGCCGACGGCGGCCCAGCTCCTCGAGCCGGCTCAGCCGCTGCGCCTGACGCGCGCCGAGGTGATGAGCTCCAGCGGGTTGAGCGCGTCGATGCTCGACGCCTTGTGCGGTTACGGGCTGCTCCAGGCCGACGAGCGCGGGCACTTCGGCGCCGACGCCCTGCCGATCGCCGCCGCCGCGGCCGCCCTGGCGTCCTACGGCATCGAGGCGCGGCATCTGCGGCCCTTCCGGACCGCCGCCGACCGCGAGATCGGCCTCGTCGAGCAGGTCGTCGCCCCCCTGCGGGGCCGCGACCCCGAGCGCGGCGAGGTCGTCGCGGCGCAGGTGCTGGCCCACGGCATCGCGCTGCACACCGCCCTCGTGCGGGCCGCGCTGCGGCACTGACGCCTCGGCGGGCCGCGACGCGCGCCCCGGAGCAGCCCCGGAGCAGCATTGATCCGCGCCCAGGAGTGGCGCTCCGGCCGCATCCTCGCGGCGGGGTCGGCACGCTCGCAGGCCGGACTCGGGGTAGCGTGGAGTGGTGCGTGATCTCGACGTCCTCGGCGTCCGTGTGGAGATGCCGACGAACCAGCCGATCGTCCTCCTGCGCGAGCGGGACGGCGACCGATACCTGCCCGTGTGGATCGGCGCCGCCGAAGCGGCCGCCATCGCGTTCGCCCAGCAGGGGGTGACCCCGCCGCGCCCGCTGACCCACGACCTGCTGCGGGACGTCATCCGCGGCCTGGGTCACCAGTTGCGCGAGGTGCGGATCGTCGAGCTGCGGGACAACGTGTTCTACGCCGCGCTCGTCTTCGCCTCCGGTGTCGAGGTCAGCTCGCGGACCTCCGACGCGATCGCCCTGGCGCTGCGCACGGACGTGCCGATCCGGGTGGAGGACGCCGTCATCGACGAGGCGGGCGTCGTCGTCACCGAGGATCAGGACGACGAGGTGGAGCGCTTCCGCGAATTCCTCGACCAGGTGTCGGCCGAGGACTTCGACACGCCCGGTGAAGCGGGCGGCTCGTCACCCGGCAACGACTGAAAACGTCACGCACGTCGGCGGCGTGACCAGCGCAGATGCAGGGTAAGCGTCGATCACAGGGTGAGACTTTCCGGTCGCTGTGGCGTACGGAGAAGTCTCGATCCCAGGCTGACCGCGACACGCCGAAACGCCACACGGGCGCGGTG
>JAVTVZ010000064.1:0-3349 GCA_032229625.1 Dermatophilaceae bacterium
GCGGGAGGTAGACCAGCGTCGTCATCAGCGCGTGCGAGCCGAAGTAGACGAGCAGACTGTTGCGGCCCAGCGCGATGAGGGGGTAGAGCGCTGCTCTGCCTCTTGCGCCTCGGGTCCGGTGCTCTCGGGGTTGGGTTCTCTCGGCTGTGGCCGTGAGTGGCGCTCGGTGCTCTCGGGGTCGGTTTCGCGGGTCAGCGACCGTTGCTGGTGGTCGGTGCTCCCCGGGCTGGGTTCGCGGGTCAGTGGCCGTGGGTGGCGGTCGGTGCTCCCGGGGCGGGTCAGACCATCCGCCTCCCTCCGCTTCGCTCCGGTCGGCTTCCGCCAGACCCAGCCAGCCCCGCCCCGGGAGCACCGACCGCCACCCACTCCTGCTCGCGTGGGTCGCTGCGCTCCCCGCGGTGCTCGGCGAGGCGTCAGCGGCCAGGCTCTCCCGCTCGTGAGGTCGCGACGGGCGGCCTTCGTCGGTCTGGGCCCGGGACAGGCCGGGTCCTCGGGAGTCCAGGAGCAGGTGCAGCAGTAGGAGGATCGCGCCGCAGGCGGCGGCTACGCCCAGGGAGAAGGGCGGGGTCCACAGGCGCTTCATCGCCGGGACGTGGTGCACGGCCCACCATGCCGCTCCCGCGTAGGTCATGAGCAGCGCGGATCCTGCGGCGAGCAGCCTGGTGCCGCGCAGGCCGGAGCGGGCGAGGAGGTGGCCCATCGAGGCGCCGCCGCCGGCGGCGACGAGGGCTCCGGCGAGGGCGACGACGCCCTCGGGGTCGTGGCCGAAGCGGCCGCCGTGGTAGATGTGCGCCGCGCCGAAAAGGGCCGGGTCCAGGACGCCCGAGGGGTTGCACGTCGGGGTGAGCTGCCCGGTCGGGCAGCCGGAGGCGTAGTCGGCCAGCGCCCAGGTCAGGGTGCCGGCGAGCGCCAGGGTCCACAGCGGCCACAGCCACCAGCGGCGCAGCACCAGGTGCAGCAGCGCCATGAGCAGCACGATCGCGGCGTAGAACTGCAACACCCCGAGCACGTGGAAGCGGGCCGGCTCGACCTCGCCGGTGGCCATGAACTGGCCGTGGGCGTTGTAGGCGAAGCCCGCGATCAGCAGGACGACGACCCGGCGGGCGGTCGGGCCCAGCGGCACCCGCCGACCGTAGGCGTACGCGAGCCCGCAGCCGCTGAGCGTGACGAACGTCGGGAAGACCAGGTCGACCGGGTTGACCCCCGCCCACGGCGCATGCTCGAACCACGCCGGGGCCGTGAGCCACGCGTTGACCGCGACGCTGACGACGAGCATCAGTCCGCGCGCGACGTCGAGCCCGACGCGCCGCGCCGGTCGGGGCGGCGCCGCGGACGCCGCGGACGTCGCGGACTTCGCGGACGTCGCGGACGTCGCGGCCTCGTCGGGAGTCTCGACCCGCGGCATCCGGTCGACGACATCAGGAGCGTGGCCATCGGGGTCGCGGACATCGGAGTCGCGGGCATCCGTGTCACGCAGGTCGAGGGTGGTGAGCGCATCGACCGCGGCGCGCTGCGCCTCGGCCGCGCGAGCGGCAGCCTCAGCCGGCGCCTGCGCCGGCGACTCAGCCGGTGCCGCTCCCTGCGCGGGTGTGACCGCCTGTGCCGGTATTTCTGCATGTGCCGGTGTCTCTGCCTGCGCGGGTGCCTGCGGGGTGGCCGCTTCTCCGGCGAACTCCTGGAGGGACAGGGACCCGTCGCCGCGTGGTTCGTGCGTGCTCACCAGATCAGTGTGCGCAGCGAATCGCCTTGTGCCGCTTCGTGATGCCGACATGACGGCCCCGCCCGTCGGTGCGGGTTCCCCGCAGCGAGCACGCGGGCTGCCGTGCGAGCGGGTCGACCTCGGGAGCGACCAGGTGGGCCTGCGGACCGCGCAGCTGGGCCTGCGGACCGCGCAGCTGGGCCTGCGGACCGCGCAGCTGGGCCTGCGGGCCGCGCGGGTAGGTCTGCGGGCCGCGCGGGTGGGTCGCTCAGATCGTCACGGTCTGCGCCACCTCCTCGTAGCGACACAGGGCGTTGACGGCGCGCAGCTGCGGCGGGGTCGACACCGCCGCGTCGAGCAGGGCGGGGGCGGCGACGACGACGGCGAGGGCCTTCGCGCGGCTGATCGCGACGTTGAGGCGGTGGATGTCGTAGAGGAAGCCCACGCCGCGCGGGGCGAGCTCGGCGCTGGAGGACGCCATCGCATAGATGACGACCGGTGCCTGGCGGCCCTGGAACTTGTCGACCGTGCCGACCCGCACCCCCGGCGGCAGGGCCGCCCGCAGCCGCGCGACGTGCGCGTTGAACGGCGCCACGACGAGCACGTCGGCCGGGCCCATCGGGCGGGTCACGCCCTCGTGATCGGTGAACGTGCCGGTCAGCAGGTCCGCGACGAGCTCGGCGACGACCCGGGCCTCCGCGGGGCTGTCGGCGACCGACCCCTCGTGCGGGCACGGCACCCACGCCAGGCCCGCCTCCGGCAGCGGGCCGGGGGCATCGACGCGCTGCCGCGCCCGGTCCGGCACCGACTCCAACCGGCCGTCATAGGACAGGTCCGACACGAAGTCCGCGACACGCGGATGCATCCGGTAGGTGCGGTCGAGGAAGACGCCCCGATCCGCCGGAATCGTGTCGTGCGGGCCGATGAGATGCTCCAGCGCCGACACCCCGCCCCCGTCGGGGTGGGCCGCCTGCGTCGGCTGCGTCAGCTGCTGCGGATCGCCGAGCAGCACCACCCCGCGCCGCGCCGCGGGAGCGACCGCCACTGCGTTGGCCAGCGAGAACTGCCCCGCCTCGTCGATGACGAGCACGTCGACCGACCCGGCCAGATCCTCATGGGCCCACAGCCACGCCGTGCCGCCGACCAGCCCGATCACCCCGTCCGCCAGGCCCTGCGCGATCCGCGCCGACTTCGAGACCCCGACGACGAGTCCCTGCGGCTCGCCGTCCTCGCCGTCCTCGCCGCTCGCTGCCGGCGCCACGGCCGCGGGGGCCGCCGCGGCCGCACCGACCGCCGCTGAGGGCGAGTCCACAGAGGGCGAGTCCACTGGGGGCGAGTGCCCAGAGCGCGAGTCCACCGAGGGCGAGTCACCCGTGTCGGCACCGACGTCCGGCCGCTCGCCGGGCTCCGCCTCCAGGCGCACGATCCGCTTGGGGCCGGAGCGCTCCCCGACCTTGCGCCATGCGGGCCGCTGCACCTGCGCCAGCACGTTGCCGATCACCGAGTGCGACAGCGCCGTCACGCCGACCGTCAGGCCGTCGTCGAGCAGGGCGCGGATCAGGTGCGCGGCCGCCCACGTCTTGCCGGTGCCCGGAGGGCCCTGCACGGCCAGGACCTGCCCGTCGAGGCCCTGCCCGACGCGCACGACGA
>JAVTVZ010000064.1:3449-9076 GCA_032229625.1 Dermatophilaceae bacterium
GGGCCCTGCACGGCCAGGACCTGCCCGTCGAGGCCCTGCCCGACGCGCACGACGACGTCGGCGGCGCTCTCGCCCGGCCGCGGGGCCAGGGCCGAGGGGTCCGGCACCACCGGCACTAGAAGCCGCGTCGCCATCGTCGACTCACCCGCGAGCGCGGCGGCGCCGGTGCGCGCGATCGAGTCACGCAGGATCGCGTCGTTGATGGGTGCGGGCACCCCGGCGCCGCGAGCACTCAGCGGCTCCGACCGGGCTCCGCGCGTCACCTCGGCCCAGCCCGCGACCGGGTCGACGTCGTGCACCGCGCCGAGCCGCTCGAGCGTGTCGACGCACGGCAGCGTGTCGCCGCGGCGCCCCGACCAGTCCTGCGTCGGCATCGGATACCGCCACACCTTCGAGCTCGCCCGGCCCCGCGCGTCGAGCACGTCCGCGACGTGACGCGGGGCGCCCAGCCCGCCGAGCGCCTTGGGGTCGGCGACGAGATCGTCGGTGAGCAGCCGACCGAACCGGAAATACTCCCACCACGCCGGTCGCGCCTCCCGCCGATGCCAGCCGACGCACGCCGCGAGCAGCCGCTGATCGGCGTCCCGCAGCCGCTGCGCCAGCGCCTCCTCCGCGGCCTCCTGCTCGCTGACCTCCCCGGCGACCGCGCCCGCCGCCGCCGCAGTGCCCGCCGCCGCCGCAGCGCCCGCCGTCGCAGGAAGCACACCTGCCGCCGCAGCCGGACCCGCCGGAGCGGCTCCCCGGCCCGAGCCCGCCGGGGTCGACCGCGGCACGTCACGGCCGCCCGCGACGAGCTCGTCGCGGCGCTCCTCCAACCAGTCGTGCAGCGCGAGAGTGCTCAGCACGTCCTGCCGGTTGTAGTCCTCGATCGCGTCGAGGATCCCCTGGTCGCGCTCGAGCAGCCAGCGCTCGTATTCGACGACGGAGCTCAGCGCGTCGCCGACCTCCCCCTCGCCGGCGGAGCGGGTGTGCTGCCAGTAGAACGCCTCGAGCTTCTTGATCGAATACGACCCCTTGCTGATCCGCACCCCCTGGCGCACCACGGCATACAGGTCGACGAAGGCCTCCGCGCGCAGCAGCTCGTCGAGCTCCGCCTCGCGGACGCCGTGCCGGGCCGTCATGCGCGCCAACGCCGTCCGCTCGTACGGCGCGTAGTGGTAGATGTGCATGCCCGGATGGGCGCGGTGTCGCGCCACGAGGTCGTCGAGCAGATCCGCCGTCAGCTGCGCCTCGGCCGCGTCGTCGTGCGCCCACCACGACGTGAAACTCCCCGACCGGTCGCACAGGCCCGCGAGATACTCCAGCCCGCGACCCTGGCCCGACCACGGGTTGCCCTCGAAGTCGAGGTAGACGTCCGCGTCGTCCGGCGCGGGCAGCAGCCCCAGCCCGAGCCGCGGCTCCGGGTCGAGCAGCTCGTAGACCGGCTCGCCGCCCTCGACCTCGGCCAACTGCAGCCGCGCCTGCGCGGCCAGACGCCGCGCGAGCGGCGCCGACACCACCCCCGCCAAGCTCTCCGGGGCCGTCGCGGCGAGCTGCCGCAGCGTCGTGACGCCCGCGGCCCGCAACGCCCGCCGGTGGTCGCGCCGCACCCCGGCGACACGGCCCACGTCGTCGGTGGCCTCCCACTGCGCGGCGCAGTGGCTCGCCCAGCGGCACTGCTTGCAGTGCGGATTCGGCGCCGCCTCGCTCGGGGCGCGGGTCGCCACGGCCGTCTCGAGCCGCCTCGCCAGGCGCTGGGCGTAGGAGGCGACGTCGCGGGGCGCGACGACGTGATCGGCGCCGTCACCGGTGACGACGATGAGCCGCTGCGGCGCGACACCCTGCGCGGCGGTCAGCGCGTCCGCAGCCGTCGACATCTGCAGGAGGGCCGCGACGCTCAGCCGCCGCGCCAGCTTGGTGTCGGCGATGTCGTATCGCCACGGACCCCACCGACTGCCCGCCTGCTCGTCCGGCACCCGCAGGAGGACGTCGGCATACCCCAGCCAGGACCCGTGCGCCAGGCACGCCTGATGCACGACGTCGACCCCGGCCTCCAGCGCCGCGAGCGTCTCGCGGGCCGCCGCCGCACCTGCGCCCTCGATCGTCACGACCTCCAGGCCCTGAGCGCGCAACCGCGCCAGGAACGCCCGCTCGTGCGCCAGCCCCTTGGCGAAGACGAGGTCGAGCGCCTCGTCGGGCCCGTCGGGCACCGCGGCATCCAGCGTCGGCTGCGGGTCGAGCGCCGCCAGATCCAGCGTCGTCACGTGCGCGCACGCCACGTGCTTGGTCAGGTCGGTCGCCGACAGCACCACCTGTCCGTCCACTCGCCGCATGCGCAGCGCCTCCTTCGCGTGCCCCGGCCGCCCGGGCCCGACAGCCGCTGTCCGCGGCCGCTTGCACCCCCGTCGCCGGGATGTCCCCGTCGTTGCGCCAATCCTGACAGCGAGCACCGACAAGCTTCGGCCGACTCGTGCCCCGCACCCGCCGACCCCACCCGTCGTAGGCACGAAAGCCCTTGGTCGGCAATGCTGCTCGCTCAGACGAACGCGGCCTTGTCCGCGTGCCGGGTTGCTTCTCGCGGCGCCGCGGGCGACCGTGGACGCTGGCAGCGACCCCTCTCACGACGCCGGAGGCCCCGATGGCCCGCACCTCGCACCGTCGCATCCGCCGGCTCGGCGGACTGCTGGGCGCTCTGAGCCTCGCCGGCGCCGCCGGCGCAGCCACCCCCGCGACCGGCGCCGTGCCGCGACCGACGCAGACCGGCGCAGCGACGCAGACCGGACCGATGGCCGCACACACCGCACACAACTCTGTGGAGAAACGCGCGACCGCGACCGCCGTGCGGCGCGACCCGAGGGCGGTCCCCAGCACCGGCGGCGTGCGGCTGGCCCCGACGGCCCGCGGCGCGCTCACCGGGCGCACGATCGTCGTCGACCCGGGCCACAACGGCCGCTACGTGCGCGCCGTCAACACCTCGCCCGTCCCCGACGGCCGCGGCGGCCGCAAGGCGTGCAACACCAGCGGCACGGCCAGCGTCACCGGCTACTCCGAGCACGCGCACAACTGGGCCGTCGCCACGAAGCTCGCCGCGACGCTGCGCGCGCAGGGCGCGGTCGTGTGGCTCACCCGCCCCGACGACCGCGGCGTCGGCCCGTGCGTCGACGAGCGCGCCGCCATCGGCAACCGCGTCGGCGCCGACCTCGTCCTGTCGATCCACGCCGACGGCGCGGCCGCCTCGGCCCGCGGCTTCCACGTCATCCGCTCGACCGTCATGGCCGGTGGCCCGCGCGTCACGGCACGCTCCGCGCGCCTGGCGACGATCACCCGCGACCACGTCGCCCGCGTCACCGGAATGCCGAGGTCCACCTACCTCGGGGCGGGCACCGCGATCACCCCGCGCCGCGACATCGCGGGCATGAACCACTCGCGCGTGCCCGCGGTGCTGCTCGAGGCCGGCAACATGCGCAACCGCACCGATGCGCGCCTGCTGCGCAGCCCGGCCTTCCAGGCCGAGGAGGCCGCCGCGCTGGCGGGTGCGGCCCGCGAGTTCCTGCGCGGCTGAGGCACCCTCGGGCGCCGACGCGCCCCTGGGCCCCCACGGGGCGGCCACGGGGCGGCCACGGTCCGACGACGTGAGCGCCACGGGCCGGCCATGGGATGGCCGCGTGAGGGCCGCGTGAGGGCCGATACCGGCGACGCCCCGCACCGCCCCCGGCATCGCACCTAGGCTGGCGCGTCATGGACTACGAGATCGATGGACAGCGCCCGGTCGTCGCGCCCGATGCGTGGGTCGCGCCGCACGCGACGCTCGTCGGGCGGGTGCGGGTCGAGTCGGGCGCGAGCGTGTGGTTCGGGGCCGTGGCGCGCGGTGACGGCGACGCGATCAGCCTCGGCGCGCGCAGCAACCTGCAGGACAACGCGGTGATCCACGCCGACCCCGGCTTCCCCGCGACGATCGGTGCGGACGTCTCGATCGGCCATGGCGCGGTCGTGCACGGCTGCACGATCGGCGATCGGGTGCTCGTCGGCATGGGCGCGACGGTCATGAACGGCGCGGTCGTCGGCGACGACTGCCTCATCGGCGCCGGCACGCTGATCTCCGAAGGGGTGCAGATCCCGGCCCGTTCGCTCGTCGTCGGCGTCCCGGGCAAGGTCCGGCGCGAGCTGAGGGACGACGAGATCGCCGGGCTGGCCGCCAACGCGGCGCGCTATTGCCTGCGGGCCGCCCGATACGCCGACGGCGGGTCCGTCGTCGACTGACGACAGACCCGCCGTGGTGTGGCGGGGTGCGTGGTGCACCCGCCCCGTCGCTCCCCCTACGAGTGCGGTGATCCGGCCGCGGCGCTCTCCCCAGGGCGCGCGGCCGGCAGACCGATCCGCCCGCGCTCAGTCCTGCGGCAGCGCGGCGATCGCCGCGTCGAGCCGGCTCAGGCCGCCGAGCTCGGTGAGCAGGCTGTCGAGCTTCCAGTCCTGCGCGAGGTCGTCGTCGTGGCCCGCGCAGTCCTGGCAGGGCCGCGTGCACTTGGCGTGCGGCACCTGCTCGGCGCAGTCCAGGCAGATGAGCCCGGTGCAGGTGGCGCATTCGAGCGCCAGGCCGGTGGCCAGCTCGGCGACGACGGCCTCGTAGGAGCCGGCGCGGCCGGTCTCGGTGAGGCGGTCGGTGGTCGGGCTGTCGATCCGAGTTGTCGTGGTGCGCATGATGATTCCCCTGAGTGTCGAGCGTCCCGGCCCCCTGCCGGTGACAACACTCTCATCGACACTGGACACTCGATCAAGAGGAAAACGGCAAGAAAAAGGTCGGACGTCCAGTTCGCGAGCCCCTGAACTGCGAATTCGTCAGCAGCGCAAGGCAAGACGCCCGGACGATCAGAGCTGGCGGACCGCGTCGAAGGGCGCGTCGGAGGTCATCCGGTGCTCGATCCCGCGGGTCACGAACGACTTCGCGGCGCGCGCGGCGTCCAGCGGGGTCGCGCCCTTGGCGAGCTCGGCGGTGACCGCCGCCGCGAGGGTGCAGCCGGCGCCGCTGACGGCGACCTCACCGATCTTCGGCGCCGTGAGCACCTCCAGGCTCGACCCGTCGTAGAAGACGTCGACGGCGTCGGGCCCGGCCAGCCGCACCCCGCCCTTGGCGAGCACGACGGCGCCGCTGGAGTCGTGGATGCGGCGGGCGGCCTGCGCGAGATCCTCGACGGTGTCGATCGCGTCCATCCCCGACAGCGCCATCGCCTCGAAGTGGTTGGGCGTCACGAAGGTCGCCAGCGGCAGCACGAGCTCCTTGAGCGCGTTGTCGGTGTCGAGCGCGGCGCCCGGCTCCTGCCCCTTGCAGATGAGCACCGGGTCGAGCACGACGTGCGCCGAGGTGGCCTCGCGCAGCGCCCGCAGCTGCGCCGCGACCGTCTCGATCGTCACGGGCGTGCCGAGCATCCCGATCTTGACGGCGTCGACGCGGTAGGCCGCGAACTGCGCCTCCAGCTGGTCGGCGATCACCTGCGCGTCGACCGGCACGAAGCGGTGCCCCCACCCGGCCTGCGGGTCGAACGACACGATGCACGTCAGCGCCACCATGCCGAAGGTGCCGAGCTGCTGGAAGGTCTTGAGGTCGGCCTGCGCGCCCGCGCCGCCCGTCGCCTCCGATCCCGCGATCGTCA
>JAVTVZ010000064.1:9176-13046 GCA_032229625.1 Dermatophilaceae bacterium
CGGTGCCCGAGCAGGGCGCGCAGGTGCCGAACACCTCGAGGGTGTGGGTGATGGCGGTGAAGCCGTGCTCGGCGCCGGTCTGCTCGGCCCAGCGCTCGACCGCGGGGCCCTCGACCTCGACGGTGCGCCCGCAGTCGCGACAGACGAGGTGATGGTGGTGGGCGTCGGTGGAGCACAACCGGTAGCGCGCCTCACCCTCGGGGGTGCGCAGCACGTCGACCCGGTCGTCCTCGGCGAGGGTCGCCAGCGTGCGGTAGACGGTGGCCAGACCGATGCCCTGCCCGGCCTGACGCATCCGCTGGTGCAGGTCCTGCGCGGAGGCGAAGTCGTCGGTCTGGCGCAGCTGGTCCTCGATGGCGCGGCGCTGGCGGGTGCTGCGGCGCTCGGTGTCGGCCATCAGCCCACCTGCCCCGGCACGCGTCGGCCCGCCTCGCCGACCGGCTCACTCACCGGCTCGCTACCCGGCTCGCTGATCGGATCGCTGCCCGGCTCGCCGGCGCCCCCGATCGGCACCATCCGCCCGGAGCGCACGTCGTGCTCGTCGTAGTGATCGCCGTGCGGGGAGTGCAGGTGCCCGTCGTGCAGGTAGTCGACGTGCCCGTCGTGCTCGACGGCCTCGTGGCCGCAGCCCGAGCCGTGCTCGTGGGCGTGGTGCTCGGCATACCGGTGCCGGCGGCGCGCGACCAGGGCGCGCACGGTGTCACCGGCGGCGAAGACCGCGAAGATGCTGATGGCGGCGAGCACGATCGTGCCGCCCGACGGGGTCGCCAGGGCGTAGGACGCGGCGACGCCCCCGACCGAGCAGAGCATCCCGATGACCACGGCGACGATCGCGGTGGTGCGGAAGCTGCGGGCGACGAGCTGGGCCGCGGCGGTCGGCACGATCATGAGCGCGCTGATGAGCAGCAGCCCGACGACGCGCATCGACACGACGACCGTGACGGCGGTCAGCACGGCCAGCGCGATGTTGAGCGCGAGCACGGGCAGCCCGACGGCCCGGGCGTATTCGGGGTCGTTGGCGGCCGCGAAGAAGCGCCACCGCAGCAGCGTCGTGGTCACCACGACGAGCGCCGTGAGCAGCGCGAACGCGACGAGGTCACTCTGGGTGGTCGTGGTGATCGCGCCGAAGAGATAGCCGTTCATCAGGGTCGCGCCGCGCGTCGCCCCGGAGATCACGACGACACCCAGGGCGATGCCGCCGTAGAACATCAGGGCGAGCGCGACGTCGCCGTTGGCGCGGCCGGACGCGCGGACGAGCTCGATGATCACCCCGGCGGCGACCGCGAAGGCCAGCGCCACCCAGATCGGCGAACTCTGCGTGACGACCCCCACGGCGACCCCGGCGAACGCGACGTGCCCGATCCCGTCGCCGACGAGCGACAGCCCGCGCTGCACGAGGAAGACTCCGACGAGCGGCGCCGCGCACCCCACGAGCAGCGCGGCGAGCAGCGCCCGCTGCATGAAGTCGTAGGCGAACATCTCAAGCATGGGGCACCTGACTGGGGTAGGCGGGGGCGATGAGCGGCCCGGTCGGAGGCTCGGCAGCGGAGTCGTCGTGGCAATGCCCCAGGTCGTCAGCCGTGTCCTCGGGCGCGGGCAGGGGCCGGTCGGCGACGACGTGCCCGTCGGCGACGGTGACCGCGCGCCGCAGCAGAGGCCGCAGCGCGGCGAGCTCGTGCGTGACGACGAGCAGCGTCGCGCCGGCGTCGACGAGCCGGGCGATGACCTCGACGAGCAGCCGCTGGTTGGCGAGGTCGACGCCGGCGGTCGGCTCGTCCATGACGAGCACCTGCGGCTCGGCGGCCAGGGCGCGCGCGATGAGCACGCGGCGCTGCTGCCCCCCGGAGAGGGTCGAGACGTCGTGGCGGGCCATGGCGCCCAGCCCGACGGTGTCGATGGCGTCGGCGACGATCCGCCGGTCGCGGGCGGTCAGGCGCGGTGACCAGCGGTGATGCGGCAGCCGGCCGACCCCGACGATCTCGGAGACCGTCGCGCGCATCGACGCCGACAGCGTGTGCCGCTGCGGCACGTAGCCGAGCAGCGAGCGGCGGTGGAAGCGGGCGAGCGGCTCCCCGAAGAGTTCGACGCTGCCGCCGAGGTGCTCGCTGATCCCGAGCAGGCCCTTGACCAGTGTGGACTTGCCGCTGCCGTTCGCGCCGAGCAGCGCGACGGTCTCGCGGGCGCGGATCGTCAGGTCGACGTCGGTGATCACCGGGCGCTGCGCATACCCGAACGACGCGTCGCGCAGGCTGATGACCGGGTCGGCGGGGCCGCCGTCCGTGCCGTCAATGCCGTCCGTGCCGTCCGGGCCGGACGCCGCCGGTGCGCCGGACGCCGCCGGCCGGGCGGACGCGGACGCGGGGTGGCCGCTCACGAGCAGCCCTGCCCCTTCTGCAAGGTCGCGAGGTTGGCGCGCATGACCTCGAGATAGTCGCTGCCGGCGCTGGTGTCGGTCAGGCTCTCCAGCGGGTCGAGGACCGCGGTGTTCACCCCCGCCTCCTTGGCGACGGTCTCGGCGATCGCCGGGCTGACCAGCGGCTCGGTGTAGATCGTCGTCACCTTCTTGGCCCGCACGTAGGTGGTGACCGCCGCGATCGTCGCCGGGTCGGGCTCGCCCTCAGGCGCGAGCCCGGCGATCGACACCTGGTGCAGCCCGTAGCGCGCCGCGAGATAGCCGAAGGCCGCGTGGCCCGTCACGAGGTTGCGCGACGTGCACTGCCGCAGCCCCGCCGCGAAGTCGCCGTCGAGCGTCGTCAGCTCCTGCGACAGCGCGTTGGTGCGGGAGTCGTAGTCCTGCCGGTCGACCTGGCTCAGGCGCCCGAGCTCGGCGGAGATGCCCTGCACGACCTTCTGGTAGCGCAGCGGGTCGAGCCAGAAGTGCGGGTCGAGTTCGCCGTCGGCGTGGCTGTGCCCGCCCGCGCCCTCGGTGCCCGTGCCGCCGGCGCCCGTGCCGTCGGTGTGCGCGGCCTGCGCGTGGCCGACCTCCTGCGCCGCCGGCGCGGTGAGGTCGGCGAGCGCGCCGACCTCGAGCACGCCCTGGCCACCGCGCTGGGCGACCGCGTCGTCGAAGGCGGGCGACAGCCCCTTGAGGTAGACGACGAGGTCGGCGGACTCGACGGCGGCGACATCGGCGGGGGTCAGCTCGAGGTCGTGCGGCTCGGTGCCGGGCTTGGCGAGGTTGACGGCCTGGACGCGCGCGCCCCCGATGCGCTGCACCGCATACTCCAGCGGATAGACGGCGGTGACGACCGTGAAGTCGCCGCTCGTCGTCGTATCCGCCGTCGTCGTCGTCGCGGTGGCCCCCGCCCGCGGGTCGGGCACGTCGGCGCTGCAGGCGGCGAGCAGGCCCACGGGGGCGAGGAGGGCGGCGGCGAGCAGGGCCGGGGCACGACGAGGCATACGGCGATCCTCCCAATTATTGAGAATCGTTGTCAATCTGAGGGGGGAGCGGGGCTTTCACAGCGTCCTCATCACTGTCCGCACACCTCGTGACAGGCGGGGCGCCGACGGTGATGGTGTCGGCGGATCCCTGGGGTCCGCCCGATGCGACCGCCCGAGGCTCGTGCGCCGGCCGGTCGACCACGACGCGTCGGCCGACCCGGTCGGCGCACCGGACAACAGGGAGTAGACCAGACATGCTCACGAAGAAGATCGCCCTGGGCGCCGCCGCCCTCGCGGCCGCCGGCGGCATCGTCGCAGGTGGGGCCGCCATCTCGAACGCCTCGACCCAAGGGGCCGGCGCCGGCTCCGGCTACGGGGCGGCCGGCTACGGCACGCCGGGCCAGGAGGGCCCCGACGGCGCGGGTCGCGGCGGCCACCAGCACACCGAGGTCACCGGCACCGCCGCGACGAAGGTCAAGGACGCCGTCA
>JAVTVZ010000065.1:0-7493 GCA_032229625.1 Dermatophilaceae bacterium
TGCCTCTCCTCGAAACTGGGGATCGGCGTGAAGTCCGTGCCCGACGCCGCCCGCGCGACCTGCGGCACCGTCGCATGCCGCGCCAACGCCAGCACCGACGCCTCGAAGGCCTGCGGCACGTGCTTGGCGATCGGCGTCGCCTGATCCGCCGAGATCTCCCCCGCCCGCAACGCCTCCATCGTGGCCGGCAGCTGCGCACTGCGCTCGGCCAACGCCACGATCTGCACCGCCCGCGCCCGCGACAACCCCGCCCGCAGCATCAACCAATGCGCCGGCGACACAATCCCCCCACCCTCGGCCCACGCCCGCGTCGCGATGAGCTCCGCCGTCACGTCGACCAACTCCGCGTGCGCCCGGTTCAGCACCCCCGCGACCCGCGCGACACGGCCACGAAGCCGCTCCGCAGGAGAAGGTAGCGCGCTGATCGACATGGCTTAATAGTACCTCTGTTCGAGTCGAAGCGGAACGGACGCAGCGAAGAAACCGGGGACTCCTTCGCGAGGAAACAGACCCTAGACGCCACCACCGACACGCTTCGAGGACCGCACGAGGAGCACCCGCCACAGCGAGCGACAGGCGCCCGACTCGCGCCCGCCACGCGGCGTCGAGAAGCCATGCGCCGACACCTGATCCGGGACCGTCGGCCGACCGGCCGACGGTCCCGGTTCGGTCATTCCAGGCGCCAGCAATCTCCTGGCCGTTCGCCCAACATGAACATCAGGTGAACGATCGTCCAGCCTGTCCTCAGGTATTTGTACCGGTCATGCAACCAATAGGCCCGGCAGGGGCGTCCGAGCCGGCCCGTTTCGGTCCGCCCGGACACCTTTCGTGGGTGTCGGACCTCACGGCGACACGCCATGATGGACCTCGTGGACATCTCCTTCATCGTGCTGGCGCTCGTCGTCGTGACGGCGCTCGCCTTCGACTTCACCAACGGCTTCCACGACACCGCCAACGCGATGGCGACCTCCATCGCGACCGGTGCCCTCAAGCCCAAGACAGCCGTCACCCTCTCGGCGATCCTCAACCTCGTCGGCGCGTTCCTGTCCGTCGAGGTCGCCCTCACGGTCACCAACGCGGTCGTGAAGATCCAGGACTCCTCGGGCGCCCCCAAGGCCGAGTTGCTCGCGGGCGGAGGGCACTTCCTGCTCCTCATCGTCTTCGCGGGCCTCATCGGCGGCATCGTGTGGAACCTGCTGACCTGGCTGCTCGGCCTGCCGTCCAGCTCCTCGCACGCCCTCTTCGGCGGCCTCGTCGGCTCGGCCATCGCCGCGCTCG
Source organism: Dermatophilaceae bacterium (assembly GCA_032229625.1). Lineage (GTDB taxonomy): Bacteria > Actinomycetota > Actinomycetes > Actinomycetales > Dermatophilaceae > Kineosphaera. The sequence continues at coordinate 1,279 of JAVTVZ010000065.1, forward strand.
GCTTCGGCGGCGTCAACTGGATGGGCGACGGCACCAAGCTCGACGGCGTCGTGGGCAAGGTCATCCTGCCCGCCCTGGTCTCCCCCGTCATCGCGGCGATCGTCGCGACGTGCGGCACCTGGCTCGTCTACCGCGTCACCGAGGGCATCGGTGAGCGCTTCCGCGAGGGCGGCTTCCGCTGGGGCCAGATCGGCACCGCCTCGCTGGTCTCCCTCGCCCACGGCACCAACGACGCGCAGAAGACGATGGGTGTCATCACCCTGGCCCTCATCGCGAGCGGCAGCTGGACCGACCTGGGCAACGTGCCGCTGTGGGTCAAGGTCACCTGCGCCCTGGCGATCGCGCTCGGCACCTACATGGGCGGCTGGCGCATCATCCGCACCCTCGGCAAGGGCCTCGTCGAGATCAGCCCGCCGCAGGGCATGGCCGCCGAGTCCTCCTCGGCCGCCGTCATCCTCACCTCCAGCCACCTCGGCTTCGCGCTGTCCACGACGCACGTCGCGACCGGGTCGATCCTCGGCTCGGGTCTGGGGCGCAAGGGCGCCCAGGTGCGCTGGGGCGTCGCGGCTCGCATGCTCGTCGCCTGGATGATCACCCTGCCCGCCGCCGGCCTGGTGGGCGCCGTGATGTTCCTCATCGGCAACTCCCTCGGTGAGCTCGGCGGCCCGCTGGTCATCTTCGCGCTGCTGCTGGTCCTGGCCGGCTACATGTTCCGCCGCGCGCAGGCCAAGCCGGTGCACGCCGACAACGTCAACGAGGAGTGGGACGCCGCGACCGCCGCGACCGGCGCCGACGCCGCCACCACCCCCGCCGCTCCCGCCGGCTCCGGCGCCCTGTAAAGAAAGGCCACCGATCATGCTGACGCTCTTCACCTCGGCCATCGCCCAGGTCCTCGTCCTCGGCCTGCTCATCGGCGCCGGCCTCCCGCTGCTCTTCGCCCTCGGCATGCGCGCGCTCGCGTTCGGCCACGGCGCAGGCCCTCGGGGCCGCAGCAACGCCCTCGGCAAGCCCGCCGCCGCCCTGTGCTTCGCGCTGGTCCTGAGCTTCATCGCCCTGGGCATCACGATCATCGTGGGCTCGGGATTCGGCTACAAGGTGAGCTTCGAGCACATCGTGCCGATGCTCGTCGAGAAGTAGTCCGACGCCCGCGACAACCCGCTGACCTGCGCCGCCGCGCGCTTTGCCCGATATCGGGTGAGGCGCGCGGCGGCGTCGGTCGTGGTCGACCTCTCGGCCGGCGAGCGCCGGCGGATGAAATCTCGGCGAACGAGCGATGAACCGCCCAGGCATCTGTGCAGGTCAACGCCCTACGCCACGCCCGGATGCAGATCGGCGTCCCTGTGACGTGTCAGGACGCCCCTGAGCGGGGACAGGATTGCCTCCGTGGACGTTCAACTCCTCCTCCTGATCCTGGTGGTCGGCACGGCTCTGGCCTTCGACTTCACCAACGGATTCCATGACACCGCCAACGCGATGGCGACCTCCATCGCGACCGGCGCCCTCAAGCCCAAGGCGGCCGTCGCGCTGTCCGCGGTGCTCAACCTCATCGGCGCGTTCCTGTCCGTCGAGGTCGCCCTCACGGTGACCAACGCGGTGGTGAAGATCCAGGACTCCTCAGGGGCCCCGCGCCCGGAGTTCCTCAGCAACGACGGTCACCTGCTCATGCTCATCGTCTTCGCCGGCCTCATCGGCGGCATCGTGTGGAACCTGCTGACCTGGCTGCTGGGCCTGCCGTCCAGCTCCTCGCACGCCCTCTTCGGCGGCCTCATCGGCTCGACCATCGCGGCGCTCGGCTTCGCCGGCGTCAACTGGATGGGCGACGGCACCAAGCTCGACGGCGTCATCGGCAAGGTCATCCTGCCCGCGCTCGCCTCGCCCTTCATCGCCGGCTTCGTCTCGATGGTCGGCACCTGGCTCATCTACCGGATCACGGCCAACGTCGCGGGGCGCTACAAGGAGCGCGGCTTCCGCTGGGGCCAGATCGGCACCGCCTCGCTGGTCTCCCTCGCGCACGGCACCAACGACGCGCAGAAGACCATGGGCGTCATCACCCTGGCCCTCATCGCCTACGGCACGTGGACGGACACGACCCAGATCCCGGTCTGGGTCAAGGTCTCCTGCGCCCTGGCGATCGCCCTCGGCACGTATCTGGGCGGCTGGCGGATCATCCGCACGCTCGGCAAGGGCCTCGTCGAGATCAGCTCCCCGCAGGGCATGGCCGCCGAATCCTCCTCGGCCGCCGTCATCCTCGTCTCGAGCCACTTCGGCTTCCCGCTGTCCACCACCCACGTCGCGACCGGCTCGATCATGGGCACCGGCCTCGGCAAGGGCGCGGAGGTCCGCTGGGGCGTCGCGGGGCGCATGGCGATCGCCTGGTGCATCACGCTGCCGGCGGCCGCGCTCATCGGCGGCTCGATGTTCCTGCTCGGGCACTACCTCGGCGAGCTGCCCGGCACGATCCTCATCTTCGCGATCCTGCTCGGCCTGTCGGGCTACATGTACTGGCACGCCCAGAAGGAGCCCGTCGACGCGAACAACGTCAACGACGAGTGGGTCGACGGCAAGGCCCCGGCGGCCACGCCCGAGCTCGCCGCCGCCTCCGTCGGCCGGACGCCCACGACGCCCGACCCGGTAGCCTCCCCCGAACGCACCGACGACACGACCGGAAGGCCCTGACATGTCGATGCTGTCCCTGTTCTTCACCGACATCGTCGATGTCATCCTCATCGGGCTCGTGCTCGGCGCCGGGCTCCCCGCGCTCTTCTCCGTGGGCATCGCGTCCTACGCGTGGGGGGCCGGCGGCGACGCCGAGAGGCAGCACGGCGACGGGCCGGAGCCGAGCCACCCCGTGGGCCGGGCGATCGGGGTCGCGTGCTTCGGGGTCGTGCTGCTGGTCATCGCGGTCGGCATCTCGACGATCGTGGCCTCCGGCTTCGGCTACCACGTCGACTACAGCCACGTCGTCCCGACGTTCGTCAAGAAGTAGGAGGGGCCGTGAGCGCCCAGAACCCCAACCTCATCGAGCGCATCCTGAACTGGCTGCGCGGCGGCTATCCCGAGGGCGTGCCGCAGCACGACTATGTCGCGCTCTTCGGCATCCTGCGCCGCTCGTGCACCGAGACGGAGATCGAGAAGCTCGCCCTCGAGCTGCGTCAGGAGGGGCTGCTGTCTACGAGCCAACCCGAGGCCGAGATCCGTCAGCGCCTCAAGAACTACCTGCACGAGACCCCGCACGAAGAAGACGTGCGTCGCGTCGCCGCCCGGCTCGCCGCCGGCGGGTGGCCGCTCATCCAGGCCCCCGAGCCGCTCGTCGAGGCGCAGCGCACCCTCAGCCAGGCCGACGGGCCCTCGCCCCTGCCCGAGGACGGGACGAGCCTGCCGACCGGAGCCTGACACCGGAGGAGGGTGCCACGGCCGCCGGTCGTGGCGCCCGCCCGTGGCGTGACAAGCAGGCAGGTCCCGAACCTGGGAGACTTGCGTGCACACACGGCGCGACAGGCGTGGACTCCAGGGTCCACGCAGACCACAGACCTGAAGGAGGCACCATGCTTCCCGCTCTACAGAATGTCGTCGAGTGGCTGCGCGCGGGCTACCCGCAAGGCATCCCCGACAAGGACTATCTGCCCCTCTTCGCTCTCCTGCGGCGACGGCTCTCCGACGAGGAGACCGCCGAGCTCGGCCATGAGCTCGTCGCCAACGGCATCGTCCCGGCCGACCGCGTGGACGTCGCGGTCGGCTACCTGCGCATCACCGACGAGCTGCCCTCCGCCGAGGAGCTGCAGCGCGTCTCCGGCGTGCTGCGCGACGCCGGCTGGGACATCTCCGACGAGCCGCTGCGGCGGCCCTCATCGTGACCGACTCCGTCATGACCCGCATGGTCATGGCCCGCACGACCACGACCATGACCACGAACACGAACACGACCATGAGCCGCGACGCGTGACCTGCACGATGTCCGACCTCATCGTGACCGACCTCCTCGCGGCGGTGGGTGCCGATCTCGGCGCCCCCGCCGCGAGCGCGTTGCTGGCCCGCTATGACGAGCCGTGGCGCGCCTATCACACCCGCGAGCACTTGAGCGAGGCCTTCGCGGCGCTCACGCAGGTCGGGGGCGCCGACGACCCCGTCGCCCGGGTGGCGCTGTGGTATCACGACGCCGTCTACGACCCGCGCCGCGCCGACAACGAGGCCGCGAGCGCCGACCTGGCCGCCGTCGAGCTGGCGGCCGCGGGGCGCCCCGCGGACTTCGTCGCCGCGGTCCGCCGGCTCGTCCTGGCGACCGCGACGCACGACAGCGAGACCGACGACGGGCAGACCCACGACAGCCAGACCCCCGACTGCGAGACCCACGACGGGCAGACCCACGAGTGCGACCCGCCGGGCCCTGGCGGCCGGCCGCACGCCACGGCGGCGCTCTGCGACGCCGACCTGTGGATCCTGTCGGCGCCTCCGGCGCGCTATGCGCGGTACGTCGCGCAGGTGCGGCGCGAATACGCGCACGTCGGCGACCTCGACTTCGCGGCCGGGCGCGCGGCGATCCTTCGTGAGCTCGCCGGGCGTGCCGCGCTCTACGTCACGCCCGTCGGGGCGACGTGGGAGGCCGCGGCCCGCGCCAACCTCGCCGGCGAGCTGCGCGGCTACGGCTCGAGGTAGCGCTCGAGCAGCGGCCACCACGGCGCCTGCCCGCAGCGCTCGCGCGCGTCGTCGGCGCCGGCCCAGATGACGGGCTGCCCCTCGGGGCCGACCCCACCGCGGCCGACGCCCTGCAGACGCGCCTGGAAGACCGTGACATAGCTGTGCTGATGCAGGCGCGGGTCGATCGGGGGCTCGTGGAAGCGGATCCGCTCGTAGCCGAAGGGCGTCAGCGTCGCGGGGTCCACGACGACCCCAGTCTCCTCGGCGACCTCGCGGGCGGCCCCGAACCGGGGCTCCTCCCCCGGCTCGCGCCACCCGCCGGGCGCTTCCCAGCCGCCGCGGCGCGGGCTGCCGACGAGCAGCAGGGCGTCGTCGGCGTCGCGCACGAAGGTCACGGCCCCGATCGTCTGGGCCACCGGCGTCTCGAAGGGCGAGCGGAGCATCTCGACGACGTGCGATCCGGGCAGGTAGGGCAGCCCGTCCGGCACGCTGGCCAGCGGCCGCTCCCCGCGGCGTTTGCGGAAGCGCAGGCCGGCGGCCTGCACCGCGCGCAGCAGCTCGCGGTTGCTCACCGGCACGGCGCCCGCGGCGACGACCTCGTCGTAGCGGGCCCGTGGCAGGTCGTAGTGGTCGCCGTCGTAGGAGCGCGGATGCAGCCCGACCGCGCCGGCGAAGTCGTGCAACTGCGCGATCGAGGTGTCGCTGGCGACGTGGCTGAAGAGCTGCCCGCGGAAGGGCCAGGCGGGCGGGTCGACGAGGATCATCGCAACCCTGCCCGCGCGCGTCCCCGAGTCATCCCGCCAGGGTAGAGGAGCGCTCAGAGGTCTGCGGCGTACGCCTACGATGGAGGCATGTCCCGCACCGCGCGTCCCAGCCGCGTCGACGAGGCGGTCGACTCCCTGACCGCGCGGATCGTCGACGGCGACTGGCCTGTCGGCGAGGCACTGCCCGGGCAGTGGGAGCTCGCCGAGATCATGCACGTCTCCCGGCTGACGGTCCGCGAGGCGGTCAAGGAGCTCGCGGCCAAGGGCATGGTCGAGGTGCAGCCGGGCAACGGCACCTTCGTGCGGCCGCACACCGAGTGGACCGATCTCGCGGCCGTCTCGGCGATGCAGACGCGCGAGACCGGCGGCCGCCAGGTCGCCCTGTCGCTCATCGAGGTGCGCCGGATGATCGAGGTCGGCAGCGCCGGGCTCGCCGCGACGCGCCGCACCGCGCAGGACCTCGCTGCCATGGCGGTGACGCTCGCGGATCTGGCCGCGGCGCACGCCGCCGGCGACGTGCACGCCTTCGTCGCGGCGGACCTCGCCTTCCACCTCGGGGTGCTCAGCGCCTGCGACAACCCCTTCCTGCCGGTCGTCTACGACCCGTTGCAGCAGGCCATGGCGTCGGGCCGGGCGCAGACGTCGGCGGTCGAGGCGATCCGCGCGCACGCGCTGGAGCACCACCGCGCGATCCTGACCGCGATCGAGGCCGGCGACGCCGCCGGTGCTGCCGCGGCCATGGACGCCCACATGGACCAGACGGCTCAGGACCTGCTCACCTACGTGCTCGGGGGCGGTCGGGCCTGACCGGGCCGG
>JAVTVZ010000065.1:7593-13019 GCA_032229625.1 Dermatophilaceae bacterium
GGCTCAGGACCTGCTCACCTACGTGCTCGGGGGCGGTCGGGCCTGACCGGGCCGGTGGCCCGACGCCACTGAGGCCGGAGTGGAGGCCGGCGGCCAGCGGCCGAGCCGGTGCGCTCGGGCGGCACGGGCAGTAGGTCCGATATGGGGGTTGCGCTCTGCTTTGCCCGTGCCATACCCTCCTCACAGAGTTCAGACCTCTGACTTTTCACGAAGGAGTGACGTCATGACCCTCACCCGCGAGGAGCTGCTCGCCGGACGCCCCACCGGCGCCGACGCCGACCAGGTCGACGCCGCCGAGATCGCCCGGGGGATCGACGGCTCGCGCCGCGTCTTCGTCGTACTCGACGACGACCCCACCGGCACGCAGTCGGTGACCGACCTGCCGGTGCTCACGAACTGGAGCGTCGAGAGCCTGCAGTGGGCCCTGAGCCAGGGCCGGCCGGCCGTCTACGTCATGACGAACTCGCGCAGCCTGCACCCGACCGACGCGCGGGCGCGCAACATCGAGGTCGCCCGCGCCGCCTTCGCGGCCGCGCAGCGGGTCGGCGTCGACGTCGACTTCGTCAGCCGCTCGGACTCCACGCTGCGCGGGCACTACCCGCTGGAGACCGACACCCTCGCCGAGCAGATCGAGGCGGCCACCGGGCGCGGCGTCGACGGCGTCGTCATCGTGCCGGCCTTCGGGGACGCCGGGCGGATCACGGTCGGCGGCGTGCACTACGCGGGCTCGGACGCCTCCGGCTACGTGCCGGTCGGTGAGTCGGAGTTCGCGCAGGACGCGACGTTCGGCTACCGCTCGTCCCGCCTCGCGGACTGGGTCGAGGAGAAGACCCACGGCCGGATCGCGGCCGACGACGTCGTCGCCGTCGACCTGACGACGCTGCGCACCGATCAGGCCGCCGTCGTCGCGGCGCTGCGCGGCCTGCGCGCCGGGCAGCCGTGCGTCGTCGACATCGTGCAGGAGAGCGACCTGCTGCTGCTCGCGGCGGCGCTGGAGCAGGCCGAGCGCTCCGGGGTGCGGCTGCTCTCTCGCGTCGGGCCGCCCTTCATGCGCGCCCGACTCGGTCAGACCCCGCGCACTCCGCTGACCGGCGAGGAGGTCCGCGCGATCCGCGCCGGCGGCGTCGCCCAGGACAGCGTCGGGGGCCTGATCATGATCGGCTCGCACACCGCCCTGACGACCGGTCAGCTCCAGGCGCTGCGCGAGCGCAGCGCGCCGACGGAATTCGAGATCGACGTCGCCGCCGTCCGCGACGACGCGACCCGCGCGGCCCACCTGGCGCAGATCGTCACGGCGGCCGCCGACGCCCTCACCCGCGGCAACGTCGCGATCCGCACCTCCCGCACCCTGGTCACCGGCGCCGACGCCGACGACTCCCTGGCGATCGCGCGGCTCGTCTCCACCGCCGTCGTCGACGTCACCGCCGGGATCCTGGCCGCCTGTCCCCCGCGGTTCGTCGTCGCCAAGGGCGGTATCACGAGCTCGGACGTCGCGAGCCGGGGCCTGGGGATCGAGCGCGCGTATGTCCGCGGGCCGATGCTGCCCGGGATCGTCTCGCTGTGGGAGCCGATGGACGGCCCGGCCCGCGGCATCCCCTACATCGTCTTCGCCGGCAACGTCGGCGGCCCCGACTCCCTCGCCGACGTCGTCGACACCCTGTCGGCCTGACACCCCTCGTCCGGCCCGCACCTCACCCTCTACCTCACCCTCATCTGAACCCCGGCTCGAAGGAGAGCAGCATGTCCACCGACCTCACCGTCGCGGTCCTCGGTCTCGGCGCCATGGGCGCGCCGATGGCCCGCCACCTGGCGAGCACCGGCTTCGCCGTGCGCGCCTACGACATCGACCCGGCCCGCAGCGCCGCCGCCGCCGACCTCGGCGCGACCCCCGCGAGCAGCGCCCGCGACGCCGCGACCGGCGCCGACCTCGTGCTGCTCGCCGTGCGCAACGAGGCCCAGCTGCGCGCAGCCCTCTGGGGCAGCGACGGCGTCGTGCCCGCACTGGGCGCCGGCGCGACGATCCTGCTGACCAGCACCGTCGGCATCGCGGCCGTGCGGGCCGTCGCCGCCGAGCTGGACACCGACGGCATCGGCCTGGTCGACGCCCCCGTCTCCGGCGGCCCCGTGCGCGCCGGGGCCGGCGACCTGCTCGTCACCGTCGGCGCGACGGATCAGGCCTGGGCCGCGGCGCTGCCCGTGCTCGAGGCGATGGCCTCGACCCTGACCCGCGTCGGCGACAAGCCCGGCGACGGCCAGTGCATGAAGACGGTCAACCAGCTCCTGTGCGGCGTCCACATCGCCGCCGGCGCCGAGGCGCTCGCGCTCGCGCAGGCGCTCGGGCTCGACCCGGCCCTCGCGCTGGAGACCCTCGGGGCGGGCGCCGCCGCGAGCTTCATGCTCGGCGACCGCGGGCCGCGGATGCTCCAGGCGTACGACGAGGGCGGAGCGGAGGTCCGCAGCCGGCTCGACATCTTCGTCAAGGACATGGGCATCGTCACGACGGCCGCGAAGGGCGTCGGCATGGCGACCCCGATCGCCGCCGCCGCCGAGCAGCTCTACCTCCTGGGGCAGGCCCAGGGCCGTGGCGCCGACGACGACTCCAGCGTGATCGCCGTCCTCGCGCCCCAGCCCACCCGCGCGGGCTCCGCCGCCGACGAGAACGCGCAGGTCTGAGCCATGTCGACCGCCTACCTGCTCGCGCTCGCCGCGATCTCCATCGGGGTCCTGCTCGGCCTCGTCATCAAGCTCAAGATGCCCGCCTTCATCGCGATGATCCTCGTCGCGATGGGCACGGCCCTGGCCGGAGGCATCGCCGCCGACAAGGTCATCCCCGTCCTGACGGCCGGCATGGGCAAGACCCTCGGCTCGGTGGCGATCATCGTCGGCCTCGGCGCGATGCTCGGCCGGATGATCGAGGTGTCCGGGGGCGCCGAGCGGCTCGCCCACGCGTTCACCGACAAGCTGGGCCGCAAGCGCGTCGTCGCCGCCGTGACCGCCGCCGCGTTCATCCTCGGCATCCCGGTCTTCTTCGACGTCGGCTTCATCATCCTCGCGCCGATCGTCTTCGGCTTCGCCGCCGTCGCCGGCATCTCGCCGCTGCGGATCGGCCTGCCCGTCGCCGCGACGCTGCTCGCCGTGCACGTCGCGCTGCCGCCGCACCCCGGGCCGGTCGCCGCCGCCGCGACGATCGGAGCGGACAACGGCCTGCTGACGATGATCGGGCTCGTCGCGTGTGTGCCCGTCGCGGTCGTCACCTACCTCGTCTCGCAGCGGATGCCGCTGGAGCGGATCACCCTCGGCCCGTCCCCGGCGACCGAGGCCGTCGAGGCAGTCGAGGCCGCCCAGAGAACCCAGGCCGCGCCAGGTTCGCAGGACGCGCAAGACTCGCCGGCCTCACGCGCGCCCTCGACGGGGCTGGTCATGGCGCTCATCCTCATCCCGCTGGGCCTGATCATGGTCGGCACGACCGGCGCGATGCTGCTGGAGCCGGGCGCGGCGCGCAGCTGGCTCGGCTTCGTCGGCTCGCCGGTCTTCGCGCTGCTCGTCGGCTGCCTGCTCGCCTACGTGCTCATCGCCCGGCGCATGGGGTGGGACCTGATGGCCCGCGGCGACATCATGGACGGCGCGCTGCCCACCGTGGCGATCATCATCTTCGTCACCGGCGCCGGCGGCGTCTTCGCCAACGTCCTCGTCGAGACCGGCGTCGGCGCCGCCCTGTCCGGCACCCTCGCCGACCTCGGGATGCCGCTGCTGCTGACCGCCTATCTCATCGCCGTCGGGCTGCGGGTCGCGCAGGGCTCGGCGACCGTCGCGATCCTGACGACCGCGGGCCTGGTCCAGCCCGGCGTCGCGGCCGCCGGCCTCGACCCGGTCCACACCGTGCTCGTCGTGCTTGCCATCGCCTTCGGCGGCTACGCGGCCTCGCACATCAACGACTCCGGCTTCTGGATCGTCACCCGCTACCTCGGCCTGTCCGTCGCCGACGGGCTCAAGACGTTCACCGTGCTGACGACCGTCGGCAGCATCGTCGGCATGCTCGGCGTCAGCGCCCTGTGGCTGGCGATCCCCTGACCGACTCCCGCTCTCAGAGCCGGACCCGCCGACGACGACAGGCCCTTACTGCAGCAGCTTGAGGACCGACTGCGGCACCGTGTTGGCCTGCGCGAGCATCTGCATCGACGCCTGGATGAGGATCTCGCGCCGCTTCAGCTCGGTGATCTCCTCGGCCATGTCGGCGTCGCGGATCTGGCTCTCGGAGAAGGCCAGATTCTCGGCCGACACCCCGACCGAGCGGATCGTGTGGTCCAGGGCGTTCTCGGTCGCGCCCATCTCCGCGCGGCCGGCGCTGACGATCGCGATCGCGCGGTCGATCTGGCCGAGCGCGTCCGTGGCACCCGAGGCCCACGTCACCGGGGTGCCGCCGCCTCCCGTCGACGAGCTCGGCACGTCGTTCGCGTGGCCGAAGCCGACGCCCCCTCCTCCTCCCCCACCCGACGAGGGGGTCGAGGAGCCGGCCGGCCTCGTCACGTCGATGGGCTCGAGCAGGATGTCGGCGGCGGCATAGCCGCGGTCCCGCGCCGGGATCGCGGGAACAGCGGGAATGACGTCCCTGCCTGCATCCTTCTGCCGCCGAGCGGCGTTGTCCGGGATTCCTTCGACCGACACGTCGCCACTGCCGCCCGTCTTGGCCATGACGATGAGGTTCGCGGGGACGCTCGTGCCGTCCTGGTAGGTGTGGACGCCCACGGAGGCGGTGAACGACGCGCTGAACGTCGGGTCACCGTTGAGGCGGGCGACCAGCTCGGGCACCGTGGTGGGCAGCGGGTCCAGACTGACGTCGACCTGCGTGGGCTGCCCCGCCAGGGTGTGGGTGAACGACACCGGGTCGGCGATCGCGGCCATTCGCGCCGGGTCGCTGACTCCCCAGAGCGCCACACCGGCCGGCTCCGCCGGTTGCTCGTCCCTCGCCGGGACGGCCGCGTCGACTCCGCTCCTGATGGTGACCGTCGTGGTGTCCCCGGCGTTGGCGCCGACCTGCAGCTTCTTGTCCACGAAGGTGCCGTCCAGGAGCGTCGCCCCGTTGAACTCGGTCTCGTAGGCGATCCGGTCGATCTCCCCGGTGAGCTGCGTCATCTCGGTCTGGATCATCCGCAGGTTGTCCGAGCTCATCACCCCGGTGTTCGCCGCCTGGACCGCGAGCGTGCGCATCCGCTGCAGGATCGCGTGGGTCTCGTTGAGCGCGCCCTCCGCGGTGCGCAGGAGCGAGATGCCGTCCCCGGCGTTGCGCTGCCCCTGGTTGAGCCCGTTGACCTGCGCGCGCATCGTCTCGGCGATCGCCAGGCCGGCCGCGTCGTCGGCGGCACGGTTGATCCTGTCCCGCGTCAAGCTTTCTGGCAGGCCGGTTGTGAGGGCATGATCGGCGCGTG
>JAVTVZ010000066.1:0-2384 GCA_032229625.1 Dermatophilaceae bacterium
GGCGACCGGCCCGTCATCGACACCTACTGGCAGCGCGTCCTCGCGCTGCGCTGAGAGTCGGCTCGTCCACGTCGGCGACTCGGCGCCGGCGGCTCGACGTCAGCGACTCGATGTCGGCGGCTCGGGTCGGCGACTCGGCGTGGGGCATCCTGCCGGGAGATCACTCGACGGCCGACGGGTCGCCGCCGGCGCAGGTGTGGGCAGGTGTGGGCAGATGTGGGCCCTGTCGGGCTCGAACCGACGCGCTTCGGATTAAAAGTCCGCTGCTCTGCCAACTGAGCTAAGGGCCCTGGCGGTCCCGCGCGGCCGTGACCGGCCGGCGACGGGTGCCCCACGAGTATGCCGTAGCGGACTGTGCACCGGCGGCGTCGGGGGGAGTGAGGCGCAGGAGGAGGCGAGCGTCAGGCGGCCTCCGCTCGCCCGGCCCCGCTCGCGGTTGCGGGTACAGCTCGCCGTCGCCTGTCTAGGTGCAACCGTCGCCTGGGAGCGCGACCGTGAGCGAGGGGAGTGAGCGCGGGAGGCAGTGCGCGTCACGTACCGCGTCACGTACCCCCGCTCGCCCAGCCCCGCTCGCCGTTGCGGGTACAGCTCGCCGTCGCGTGTATAGGCGCAACCGTCGCCTGCGAGCGCGACCGTGAGCGGGGCGGGGCGAGTGGGGGCGACGGTGAGCGGGGCCGGGTGAGCGGGCGCGGCGGTGAGCGGGGCTGGGCGAGTGGGGGCGCCCGTCGCGTCGCGGGGACTGGGGCCGCGCGGCCGTCTCGCCGTCGTCCCGTCCTGCGAGATCAGCGTCTCGGCCAGCGAGCCGGATCGGCTCGCGATGTGGACGGTTCGTTCCACGACCTGGGCGGCGGGAGCACCATCGAGGGGTGAGCACACTGCACGCGACGTCCCTGGAGCCGGGGGTCGTCAGCCCCCTCGACGTCGAGGCCGCCTTCGTGCGGCTGCGCTCCCTGATCCGCGAGTCGCCGCTCGTGCGCAGCGAGCGCCTGTCGCGCCGCACGGGCGCGAACGTCTGGGTCAAGCGCGAAGACCTGCAGCCCGTGCGCTCCTACAAGCTGCGCGGCGCCTACAACCTCATCTCCCAGCTCGACCCGGACGAGCGCCGCCGCGGCGTCGTCTGCGCGAGCGCGGGCAACCACGCGCAGGGCTTCGCCTATGCGTGCGCGGGCTTCGACATGACGGGTCGGGTCTACGTGCCCCGCACGACACCGCGGCAGAAGCGCGACCGTATCGCCGCGCTCGGCGGCTCCGGCGTCGAGATCATCGTCGGCGGCGATACCTACGACGACGCGGCCGCCGCCGCGCACGAGGACGCCGCCCGCACCGGCGCGATCGAGGTTCCGGCCTTCGACCACCCCGACACGATCGCCGGTCAGGGCACGATGGCCGTGGAGATCGTCGAGCAGCTCGGCCACGCCCCCGACGTCATCGTCATCCCCGTCGGCGGCGGCGGCATGCTCGCCGGGTGCAGCACGTGGCTGCGCAGCCGCCACCCGCGCACCCGCATCGTCGGCGCCGAGCCGTCCGGTGCCGCGTCGATGGCCGCCGCGCTCGAGGCCGGGCAGCCGCTGGACCTCGACGACATCGAGACGTTCGTCGACGGGGCCGCCGTGCGCCGCGCCGGCGACATCACCTATCCCATCGTGCGCGACGCGGGCGTCGAGCTCGTCGCCGTCGACGAGGGCCGCATCTGCACCGAGATGCTCGACCTCTACCAGACGGACGGGATCATCGCCGAGCCCGCCGGGGCGCTGTCCTCGGCCGCGCTGCTCGACCAGGTGCGCATCGAACCGGGTCAGGACGTCGTCGTCGTGCTCTCCGGGGGCAACAACGACGTGTCGCGCTACGCCGAGATCGTCGAGCGCTCGCTGGTCAACGAGGGCCGCAAGCACTACTTCCTCGTCAACTTCCCCCAGGAGCCCGGCGCGCTGCGCCGCTTCGTCGGCGACGTCCTGGGACCCAACGACGACATCGCCCACTTCGAATACGTCAAGCGCTCCAACCGGGAGACCGGCCCCGCGCTCGTCGGGATCGAGCTCGGTGACCCCACCGACCTCGACGGGCTGCTCGTGCGGATGGAGGAGAGCGCGATGGTCGTCGAGCGCATCCCCGCCGACAGCCCGTTCTACCGGCTCCTCGTCTGAGCCGGACGCGCCCGCGCAGGTTCGGTCGACCCCGGCGGTCGGCCGAGCCTCGTGCGTTGCCGGCCAGATGCGCTGCCTGCCGGGCCGCGGCGTCCGGCAGACCCGGCGTGACCGCTGCGCACGCGACGCGCTGCGGTCGCCGTCGCGACCCTCCCTTCGTAGCCTGAAGGCCGACGCGGGCCCGCGGGGCCCCGCACGTGGGAGGGGATTGCGATGGGATTTCCACTGAGCCGGGCGCTC
>JAVTVZ010000067.1:0-1433 GCA_032229625.1 Dermatophilaceae bacterium
CGCCCTGGTCGACGGCACCGGGCCGCACCGGCAGCAGCGCGCACCCGGCGGCGAGGGAGCACAGCGCGACGACGCTCAGGGCGGCGCCGGGGGACGCCGCCGCGACGACGGCGCCGGCGAGGGCCGGGCCCGCGGCGTTGAAGAGCGTGGGGCGGAAGACGCCCTCGAGCCCGTTGGCGGCGAGCAGATCGGAGGCGGGCACGATGCGCGGCAGGATCGCGGTGTAGGCGGGGTAGTAGAGCCCGTCGGCGATGCCCCCGACGAGCGCGACGGTCACGAGGTGGGTCAGTGACAACTGCCCGGTCAGTGACGCGACGGCGGCGCTGCCGACGGCGAGCGCCTTGGCGAATTCGACCGAGCACAGGATGAGGCGCTGTGGCAGCCGGTCGGCGAGCACGCCGCCCGGCAGCGCCATTACCAGCAGGCCCGCGGCCTGCGCGGTCGTCGCCCAGCCCAACTGCGCCGGGCCGCCGCCGAGCTCGACGACCTGCCACACGAGCGCGACGACGAGCACCCCGGCGGAGAAGAGCGACGCGATGAGCGAGATCGCCAACAGCCGGTAGTCGCGATGCCGCAGCGGGCGCAACGCCTGCCTCATGTCGTCCTTCCCTGCCCCACTCCTCGGCCCCACTCCTCGTCCCCGCTCCTCGTCCCCTCCCCGATGATCCGCGCCGCCCCCGGGGCCGTCCACCGAATTACCCCCCAATCGTGATCACGCCCGACCGTGGCGGTGCAGGCGCCGCGCCGCGGGCCACGCCACCGGCAGGGCGAGCGCCAGGATCGCGGCGAGGACCGCGACCGCGACCGGGAAGCCGGCGCCCGCCGCCAGCGCGCCGACGAGCACCGACCCGAGCGCGGTGCCGGCGTCGAAGCCGACGTTCCACACCGCGCTCGCCGCGCCGATCCGTCGCGGCGGCACGGACTCGAAGGCTTGGACGAGCGTGACGTTCTGCAGTGCGCCGTAGGCGATGCCCAGGACCAGCGCGCCGACGAGCAGGGCGGCGACCGTGATGCCGGGGACGCCACTGCCGCCACTGTCGCCACTTCCGCCACTGCCGCCACTGTCGGTGGCCGCGCCGACGGCCCAGGCGACGAGGGCGAGCCCGAGCACGCCGACGCCGATGAGCGGCATCGTGTATCGCGCCGCGCCGTGCCGGTCGGCCCACGACCCGATCGCCCACCGCCCCGCCGCCGCCGACGCCGTCAGCCCCAGCAGCGCGGTCGTGACGAGCCCGCCGTGCGCGACCATCTGGGGCAGGAACGTCAACACCCCGCCCCCGGCCAGCGTCACCGACAACAACACGAGAGTCGGCGCCACGAGCCCGCGCCACCACCGGCCGGGCACGGGGGCGTCGGGGATGGCATCGGGAGTGCCGCCGGGGGCGGCAGCGGGGATGGCATCGGGAGTGCCGCCGGGGGCGGCAGCGGGGATG
>JAVTVZ010000067.1:1533-3914 GCA_032229625.1 Dermatophilaceae bacterium
CATCGGGAGTGCCGCCGGGGGCGGCAGCGGGGATGGGGTCCGACGTGGCGGCGTGCGGTGGCGCGGGGCTGCCTGCCTGCGAGGCACCCGGCGGCGCGGTCTCGCCCGAGCGCGCGCTCTCGCCCGCGTGGGTCGGCCGGCGCTCGTCGATACGCGCGGCCAGGGACAGCGACGCGGGCACGGCGAGCAGGGGCGCGGCGGCGAGGACGAAGACGGGCCAGTAGCCGAGCTGCTCGGCGACCCACGGCGCGAAGGACACTGCGAGCACGTTGGGCACCGCGACCGCGAGCCCGTAGGCGCCGATGCCCGCGCCGCGCCGCCAGGGCTCGACGATCCACGCGACCGCCGCCGACCCCGCGACCGTGAGCACGCCGAAACCGACGCCGCGCACCGCCGAGCACGCCAGCACCCACCACAGCGCGGACGAGACGCCCGTCGCGAGCGCCGGGAGGCCGAGCAGCACCATCCCGGCGACGAGCACGCGTGCCCACCCCTGCCGCCGCAGCAGCGTCGGCACGAAACCCTGCGTCGCCACCGTCGCGGCGAGCATCACCGCGTTGACCAGGCCGGCGCCGCCGGTGCCCGCGCCGCCCGCGACGACCCACATCGGCGCGACCGCCAGCAGCGCCGCGTAGCCCGTGAAGCCGAGCATCGTCAGCACCACGAGCGCGCCCATGCCCGGCAGCCGCCACAACGGCACGACCGTGGACGGCCGCGGTGAGCGCGACCGGGCGCCACCACGACCGGGCGAACCGGGCGAACGTGGCGAGCCGGGCGCGCCCGAGGGGCCCGAAGGGCCGGGTGAGTCCGAGGCCGGACCGGGAGTGGAAGTGGTCACGGTTCAGCAAGCTACCGTCGAGCTACGACAACCTCAGGGGGACGCGATGAGCCAGCAGCCACCAGCCGGCGACGCCTTCGATCCGCAGCACTCGACCGACAACCCGTACCGCGCGGTCGGCGACCCGCACTATGCGGCCGCCGACCCGCACCGCACGTCCCGCGAGCCCTACCGCGCGACGGGCGATCCGGCCTACGAGGGGCGCGGGCCCGCCTACGTCGACAGCGACGAGCGCTCGATGGCGCTCGTCGCGCACCTGTCGACGATCGTGGCGCTCATCGTCAGCGCGGGCTGGCTCAGCTTCGTCGGGCCGCTCGTCGTGTGGCTCATCTACAAGGACCGCAGTGACTTCGTGCGGCGCAGCGCCGCGGGGGCCTTCAACTTCAACATCGGCCTGTGGCTGCTGTCGCTCCTGGGCTGGCTGTGCGTGATCACGCTCATCGGCGCCGTCATCGGCATCCCGATCCTGATCTTCGCCGCCATCGCCCAGATCATCTTCCACATCATCGGCGCGATGCGCGCCAACAAGGGCGAGGTCTACAACTACCCGTTCCAGGTGCGCATCCTGCGCTGACGCTCAGCGCCAGATCGAGCGCGGGTCGACGGCCCGGGCCGGTGGCGGCGTCGGCAGCTGCGCGGGTGTCCGAGAGAAGCGCGGCGCCGGCGCGTGCTGCGTGACGCCGTCGAGCTCCACGAGGCTGCGGCGCGCCTCCAGGTGCGGGTGCGTCGCGGCCTCGGCGACGCTCAGCACGGGTGTCACGCACGCGTCCGTGCCCTCGAAGACGGCCTCCCACTCCGCGCGGGTGCGCCCGGCGAACGCCGCCGCGAAGACCTCCCGCAGCCGCGGCCACCCTGCCGGATCGTCCTGGCGGGGCAGGTCGGCGTCGGCCAGGCCGAGCCCGCGCAGCAGCGCCGCGTAGAACTGCGGCTCGATCGCGCCGACCGCGACATAGCGCCCGTCGGCGGTCTCGTAGGTGTCGTACCAGGGCCGGCCGCCGTCGACGAGGTTGGCGCCGCGCTCGTCGCTCCACAGACCGAGCGCCCGCCAGCTGTAGAGCATGTGCGACAGGGCGAGCGTGCCGTCGCACATCGCCGCGTCGACGACCTGCCCGCGGCCCGAGGCGGCCCGCTCCAGCAGCGCCGACAGCACCCCGACCAGCAGGAACATCGACCCGCCCCCGAAGTCGCCGACGAGATTGAGCGGCGGTGTCGGGCGCCCGTGGGCCGGGCCCATCGCGTGCAGCGCGCCCGTCAGCGAGATGTAGTTCAGGTCGTGCCCCGCGCGGCCCGACAGCGGCCCGTCCTGCCCCCAGCCCGTCATGCGCCCGTAGATCAGGCGCGGGTTGCGCGTCAGCGCGTCGTCGGGCCCCAGGCTCAGCCGCTCCATCACCCCCGGCCGCAGACCCTCCAGGACGACGTCCGCGCGGTCGATGAGCGCCCGCACCTCGTCGCGGTCCGCCGGGTCCTTGAGGTCGGCCTGGACGACGCGGCGGCCCCGCAGCGTCTGGTCCCGCGCGGGACCAGCGTCGGCCTGGTCGGCCTG
>JAVTVZ010000067.1:4014-12869 GCA_032229625.1 Dermatophilaceae bacterium
TCGGTCTGGTCGGCCTGGTCGGCGGATTCGGTCTGCTCGGTCTGCGCGTCGCTCTGCCACGGCTCGACGCCGGCGACCCGCCCGCCGAGGGCGACGGTCAGCGGCACCCCGCCGCGTCGCTGCACGAGGACGACGTCGGCCCCCAGATCGGCGAGGATCGTCGCCGCGTGCGGCACGGGCCCGATGCCCTCGATCTCGACGACCCGCAGCCCGGCCAGCGGCCCGTGCCCGGGGTCGCTCACTGATTGCCGCCGTCACAGACGAGGCACTGCCCGCTGACGTAGTCCATCTCCGGCAGGCACAGCGCGTAGACGGCGCCGGCCGCCTCCTGCGCGGTGCCCGCCCGCCCCAGCGGGATCGTGCGCGCGAAGGACTCCCGCAGCTGCGGGTTGACGCCCACCCGCAGCTGCCGGCCCTCGACGTCGATCGTCGCGCCGCCGTCGGCGCTCGCCGCGGTCAGCCGGGTGTCGATGAGCCCGTACGCGACCGCGTTGACGTTGACGCGGTAGCGGCCCCACTCGCGCGCGAGCGTCTTGGTCAGCCCCACGATCCCGGCCTTGGCGGCCGCGTAGTTGACCTGCCCTGCATTGCCGAAGAGGCCCGCGACCGACGAGGTGTTGACGACCTTGCGGTGATGGTCGCTCGGATGCGCCTTGAGGTAGGGCTGCGCGGCCCGCAGGATGCGGAAGGGTGCCTTGAGGTGCAGGTCCAGGATCGTGTCCCACTGCTCGTCGGTCATCTTCTGGATGACCGAGTCCCACGTGTAGCCCGCGTTGTTGACGATGATGTCGAGGCCGCCGAACGACTCGATGCCGGCGTCGATGAAGCGCCCCGCGAAGTCGTGTGCCGCGACCGATCCGACGCACGCGACCGCCTGCCCGCCGGCCGCGACGATCGCCGCGACCGTGTCGGCCGCCGGCTCCTCGTCGAGGTCGTTGACGACGACCCGCGCGCCCTCGGCGGCGAACTTCAGTGCGATCGCCCGCCCGATCCCGCGCCCCGAGCCGGTGACCAACGCGACCCGATCCTGGAGTCGGCCCGGCGCCGCGCCCTGAGAAGCCGTGCTGTCGTCGGTCGCGCCCATCAGATCCTCCGCTCGCCCGTGCGCGCCTCGTCGCGCCGCACCCGTGGATCGTAGGCAGACCGCGCAAGCCTGCGCGCGGCGCGGCGCGGCGCCGGGCCGGGCTCACGCGGCGCGGCGGGTGCCCTCCGGCTCGCGCATCGCGGGCAGCGCGACGAACGCGACGATGAGCATCGCCGAGACGACGATCAGCGAGCGCAGCACGCCCCAGTGGTCGCCGAGGAAGCCGAGCGCGGGCGGCCCGACGAGGAACGCGCCATACGCGATCGTCGAGACGACACTGACGCGGGCGGCGGCGTGGCGCGGGTCGTCCGACGCGGCGCTCATGCCGACCGGGAAGCCCAGCGAGACACCGAAACCCCAGACGGCCGCACCGACATACGCCAAGGTCGGGGTGCCGAAGACGACGAGCAGGCTGCCTGCGCCGGCGGCGACGAGCATCGCGCGCAGCACCGGCACGCGGCCCCAGCGGTCGAGCATCGACGCGCCGACGAGCCGGCCCGCGGTCATGAAGCTGAGGAACGTCGCGAAGGCCAGCACGCCGGCCCACGTCGGCAGGTCGTAGCCGTCGACGAACGCGACGGAGATCCAGTCGTTCGCGGTGCCCTCGGTGAACGCCGCGACGAGCATGACGAGGCCGATGAGCAGGGTGCGCGGCTCGCGCCACGCGGCGGCGGCGGACAGCGTCCGGGCCGCCTGCGGGGCCGCCTGGGAGGCCGCCTGGGGAGTCGAGGATGCAGTGGCCGGATCGTCGGTGGCCGGATCGTCGATGGCCAGGGCGTCGGTGGCGGGGCTGGTGGCGGTGCCGCCCGGGGTCGCCTCGTCGAGCGCGGGCGGCAGGAACGCGCGGCTGGAGAGGACGACACCGACGGCGAGCAGCACCGCCATCACCGCGAAGTGCACGACGAACGGCACGTGCAGCGCGACGAGCCCCGCGCCGAGCAGGGCCGCGCCGACCGTGCCCCCGCTGAACGCCGCGTGGAAGCGCGGCATGATGGTGCGGCCCAGCAGGTGCTCGACGGCGGCGCCCTCGAGGTTCATCGCGACGTCCCATTGGCCGATGCCGGCGAGCGCGACGAAGAGCGTCGCCGCGGTGAGCCAGAAGTTGCCGAGCACGCCCGCGGCCAGGCCCGCGCCGACGAGGCCGATCATGGCCAGCGTCGTGCCGAAGAGCACGGTGCGGCGCGTGCCGATCCGCGAGGCCACGGCCCCGGCCAGCGGCAGGCCGACGAGCGAACCGCTGGAGCCGAAGAGCAACAGGATCCCCAACTGCCCGGGGCTCAGGTCCAGCGCCGCCCGCACGTCGGGGATGCGGCTCGCCCACGTCGCGAACGCCCCTCCGGCGAGCACGAAGATCAGCGACGTCGCGACCTTCGCGCGCTCGACGAGGGCCGTCTGCGCGTCGTCGATCCCGGGTCGGGTCGGGTGCACCGTCACCTGTGCGGTCCTTTCGGGCGGTGGCGCGGGCCGTCGGCCCGGCGCCAGGCATGGGGGGTATGCCGTGCGGATGTCTGGGCTGCTCGCGCCTACCTCGCCGGCTGTCGAATCGTTTCGACCGGGTTCAGTGTGGCGGTCCGCGGCGCCTGCGGTCAACTCCCTCGCATGAGGGCTGGGCCTCCCGCCCGGGGCGTCCTCCTCCCGTCGCGGTTGCGCGTGCAGGAGGTGGTCGTGGTTGTCGCCGCGACGTGCTGCTGGGAGCGCGACGGCCAGCGGTGCCGGGCGGGCGGGGCGCGGGGCGGCTTAGGGTGGCCGGCATGGCGCTGCGCATCGGCTACAAGGCATCCAGCGAGCAGTTCGCGCCCGGCGAGCTCGCGGGATACGCGATCCGGGCCGAGGAGCTGGGCTTCGACTCGGCGTTCATCGCCGACCACTTCCAGCCGTGGCGGCACAGCGGCGGGCACGCCCCGGCGTCCGTGCCATGGCTCGCGCACGTCGCCGCTCGCACGGAGCGAATCGTGCTCGGCACGTCGGTCATGACCCCGACCTTCCGCTACAACCCCGCGGTCATCGCCCAGGAGTTCGCGACGCTGGCGTGCCTGGCCCCCGGGCGGATCGTGCTCGGCGTCGGCACCGGCGAGGCGCTCAACGAGGTGGCCGTCGGATCGTTCGAGGGCGACTGGCCCGACTTCAAGGAGCGCTTCGCCCGGCTGCGTGAGGCCGTCGCGCTCATCCGCGAGCTGTGGGCGCACGACCCCGCGAGCGACGGCGGCGTCAACCACGACGGCGACTACTACCGGACCAGCGACGCCACCGTCTACGACCTGCCCGAGCAGCCCGTCCCCCTCTACATCGCCGCGGGTGGGCCGATGGTCGCGCGGTATGCGGGCCGCTACGGCGACGGCTTCATCTGCACCTCCGGGAAGGGTCGCGAGCTGTATGCCGACCAGCTCATCCCCGCCGTCGCGACCGGCCTGGAGGCCAAGGGGCGCGCCGCCGACGACATCGACCGCATGATCGAGATCAAGATCTCCTACGACCGCGATCACGCTGCGGCGCTGGAGAACACGCGCTTCTGGGCGCCGCTGTCGCTGACGCCGGAGCAGAAGCACTCCGTCCACTCCAGTCAGGAGATGGAGCGCCTCGCCGACGAGCTGCCCATCGAGCAGGTCGCCCGCCGCTGGATCGTCGCGTCGACGCCCGACGAGGCGCTCGCGGCGATCGGTGAGTATGTCGACCTCGGCTTCACGCACCTGGTCGTCCACGGGCCGGGCCACGATCAGGAGCGCTTCCTGAGCCAGTTCGCCGCCGACGTCCTGCCCGGGCTGCGCGCGCTGGGGTGAGGCGTCGGCCCCTCGGGCCGGGGCGACGGGTTCGCCGACCCGCCGCGGTCGAGGTCGGGCAGGGTGGGTGAGCTGGGGTCGTCGTAGGCGACTGGGCTCTCGCGTGGTCACTGGGGCCCGCGCGGGCGGGGGGTCCAGTCTGGCGCGGGCGCGTCAGTGGCGCGGGGCGGCTGCCGTCGCAGCAGCCCCAGGTCGGCGCGCGGGCGGGCCCCGACCAGGCCCACGGCCGGGGCTGATGTCGTGGCTGATGTCGACAACCAGCGCCCCGGCGCAGCCGCACGCCCTGCCCTCGGTCGTGAGGGTCGCCTACCGTGAAGACGTGGCATCGACGCCACCCTGAGCGAAGGAACGACCATGGCCGATTGGGCTGCCGACGTCAGGAAGTACGCACCCCACGCCGACGAGCGCGCGATCGCCGGCATCATCCGGCACTGCGGCATCGCGTTGCACACGCGGGACGCCTCGCTCGTCTCCTTCTCCGACCCCGCGGAGGTCGAGCGCGTCAAGCGGGGCTTCCTCACCAAGAAGCTGGCCCTCTCCGACGCCGAGCAGGACGCCGCGATCGAGGCCGTCGGTGCGACGCTCACGGGTGCGGCCCGCAAGAACCGCGTCACCGTCTACTACCTGCTCGCCGAGCGCGCGGGCAAGCTCGACCTCTTCCACTGACGCGAGCCGTCTCGCGCCGACGGGGCCTGCGCCTGCCGGCATCGCCCCGCCGGCGGGCATCGCCCCGCCTGTCGACATCGGAGTGGCGCGCCTCTTGCCGGGCCGCCTGCATACCGGGTATACCTGTGTTGTCGAGGATGAATACTCGGTATGCACCGAGTGGCAAGGCCTCGACGGGCACGGCCCCGGGGGGTCGGTGGCGGGCGCGACAGGGGGCGCCCGTCGCCGAGCCGGGGCCGGTGGGGGACCACAGAGACGACCAGGGGTGACCTCATGGGACGAAGGGGCTTGGCGATGAGCGGACCGGTGCTGTCGATGCGTGGGGTGACCCGCGTGCACGGGCAGGGTGAAGGCGCGGTGCACGCGCTGCGCGGGATCGACCTCGACATCGGGGCGGGCGAGCTCGTCGCGGTGATGGGGCCGTCGGGGTCGGGCAAGTCGACGCTGCTCAACCTCGCCGGCGCCCTCGATCGGGCGACCCAGGGCGAGGTGGTCATCGAGGGCAGCGAGCTGTCGGGGTTGGGCCCGGGGCAGCTCGCGGCGTTGCGGCGGCGGCACGTCGGCGTCGTCTTCCAGGACTTCAACCTCATCGGGTCCCTGACCGCGGCCGAGAACGTCGCGCTGCCACTCGAGCTCGACGGCGCGTCCCCCGGCCCGGCCCGGGAGGCCGCCCTCGACGCGCTCAGCGACGTCGGCATCCCGGAGCTGGCCGACCGCTTCCCCGACGACATGTCCGGCGGGCAGCGCCAGCGCGTCGCGATCGCCCGCGCGATCGTCGGCGACCGGCGCCTCGTGCTCGCCGACGAGCCGACCGGCGCGCTGGATTCGGTGACCGGTGAGGGCATCCTCGCGCTGCTGCGGCGCCGCTGCGACGGCGGCGCCGCCGGCCTGCTCGTCACCCATGAGGCCCGCCACGCCGCCTGGGCCGACCGCGTCGTCTACCTGCGCGACGGGCTCGTCGTCGACGACACGGGCGAGTCGCTCGGCGCCGATGCCCGCGCCACGGTGAGCGCCGACGGGTCGCCGTCATGATGGCCACCGACCAGCGACAGGAGGCGCCGGCCGCGCCGCCGCAGCAGCCGCGGCTGGCGCGCGGTCCGCTGGCCAGGTGGCTCGCGGGCTGGCGGATCTCGCTGCGTCTCGCGCGGCGGGAGATCCGCCGCCATCGCGGCCGCAGCCTGCTCGTCGCGTGCATGGTCGGTCTCCCGGTGCTCGTCATGGTCGGCGGCCTGACCACGCTGGCGACGCGGGAGATCTCCGTCGCCGAGTCCGTGCCGTCGCGGATGGGCAGCGCGCAGGCGCTGATCGCCGGCCGGAGCGCGAGCTATGCGGTGCCGGGCAATCCGTGGGGGACCGACGTCGTCGTGGAGTGCGGCTCGGGTGGCTTCTCGGGCTATTCGGCGGCGACATTCGACGGCAGCTGGGACGTGCGCGGCACCCCGCCCAGCTGCGGCATCGACCCGGCGCCCGCCGGCGTGCCGCCTCGCGCGGTGCCCGGCCTGACCGCCGAATCGTCGCTCGCCGAGGGCGCCGCCGCGATCCAGCGCGTCACCGGCGGGCGGCTCGTGCCGGTGTCCCGCCTGAGCACGCAGGTCTGGCCGGGCACGTCGAGCGGCTCCGCGCCGACGGCGGCCGCCCTGCCGGTCTCGGTGCTCGGCATCGACGGGGCCGACCCGGCGGTCCGCGGCATGGTCGATCTCACCTCCGGGCGCTGGCCCACCCGTCCGGGGGAGTATGTCGTCACCGACGCCGGTCAACGACTCGGCCTGCCCGGCAGCGGCACGCTGACGCTCGACGAGCTCACGCCGTCCGGCCCGGCCGCGACCCCGACGGGTGCGGCGACCCCGACCCCGACCCCGACCCCGACCTCGACGCCTACGCCGGCGCCGACGATCGCCGACGACAGGCCCGGCGACCCGAGCCCCGCCTCGACCCGGGTCACGGGCACGATCGTCGGCACGGCCTCGACGGCCCGCACCGACGACCCCGTCGGGCTCGTGACGGTGCCGCCGACGCAGCTGCCGGGCACGCAGTTCCTCCTCGCCGACGTGCCCGCGGTGACGTGGGACCGGGTGCGCGAGCTCAACTCCTACGGTTTCGTGCTGCTCGCGCGTGACGTCGTCCAGCGCCCGGACCAAGTGCCGCCGGGGCTGCCGAGCCTGACGACGCAGGGGTGGGCGGTCGACCTCATCGGCCTGTCGCTGCTGTGCGTCGCGCTGCTCGTCGAGAGCTGCCTGCTCGCGGGGCCGGCCTTCGCCGTCATCGCGCAGCGGCAGCGACGCTCGTTGGCCCTCGCGGCGTCCAACGGCGCGACCCGGGCGCAGCTGCGGCGCAGCCTGCTCGCCCAGGCCCTCGTGCTCGGGATCGCCGCCGCGCTCGCCGGCCTCGTGCTCGGCCTCGTCGGCGTGTATATCGCGCAGGACGTCGCGGCGCGGATCACGCTGTGGCGGATCGGGCCCTTCGAGATGGCGCCCCTGGAGTCGGCGATCGTCGCGGGATTCGCGATCGTCGCGGCCGTCGTCTCGGCGCTCATCCCGGCGCGGCGCCTGACTCGGCTCGACGTCGTCGGCGCGCTGCGCGGAGACGTCGTCTCGCCGCGGCCGCATCGGGGGCTGCCGGTGCTGGGGGCGGTGCTCTTCG
Organism: Dermatophilaceae bacterium; assembly: GCA_032229625.1. Taxonomy (GTDB): domain Bacteria; phylum Actinomycetota; class Actinomycetes; order Actinomycetales; family Dermatophilaceae; genus Kineosphaera. Next base: position 11,182 of record JAVTVZ010000067.1, read on the forward strand.
TCGCCGGGTCGCTCGCGCTCGTCCTCCTCGTGACGCAGTCGCAGTGGTTCTTGCACAAGGACGGGCTGGCCGCCGGCCTCGTCGTCCTCGCCGGCCTGGCCCTCGTGGTCGGCGCGCTGTGCCTCGTGCCGGCGGTGTTGGCCCTGCTCGGGCGACTGACGACGCGACTGCCCATCGCGGTGCGGCTGGCGACCCGCGACGCCGTCCGGCAGCGCGGCCGCGCCATCCCGACGGTCGCGGCGATCATGGCGGGCGCGATCCTGCTCGCCGGCTTCGGCATCGCCGGCTCGACGATGGACGAGTGGGGGCGGCGCACCTACGAGCCGCAGGCGCCGGAGGGGATGGCGCGGATCTTCGCGGGGTCCGGAAGCCTCGGTGGTGCGGCCCTGCGCGAGGCCGTCGAGCGGGCCGTGCCGGGCGCACGGATCTACGTCTCCGGGCGGCCGTGGCTGCCCGAGGGTGAGAAGGTGCCGCCGGCGTCCGGTCAGGCCGAAGGGGGACTGCGCGGCGCGACGGCGGCCGTCGTGACGACGCCGAGCTGCGACGCCGCCACCGCGCTGCGGGACATGTGGCCGCGGCCCGACGTCCAGGGGTGCCCGTCGTTCGTCATCGGCTCGCCCGGCGGGTCGAGCGGCTCGGCCGTCGTCATGTCCGCCGACGACATGGCGACCGTCTACGGGCTCGACGAGGCGCGGCGGCGCGTGGTCCGCGAGGGCGGTGTCCTCGTCTCCGATCCGGCCCTGATCACCCAGGGTCAGCTGACGGTGGTCCGCGGACTCGTCGACTACGACCCGCAGGAGACGACGCCGACGTGGCGGTCGCAGACCGCGACCACCACCGTGCCGGCGATGGCGGACCGGTCCCTGCGCTCCCCGTCCGGCGGGGCGACGCTCCTGATCACGCCGCAGACCGCGGCGCGGCTGGGGATCGCGGCGGTCGCCTCGGAGTATTTCGTCGCCGCCCCCTCCGGCGGTGCGCTCACCCACGACCAGGAAGCCGCTCTGGGCAGCGCCATCGACGGAGGTGTCTCCGGGTCGGTCTACGTCGAGCGCGGCTACGACTCGCCGAATCGGTGGGTGCTGCTCGTCATGTTCCTCGCCGTGACGGTGCTGATCCTCGTCGCGACCGTGACGGCCGTCGCGCTGTCGATGGGTGAGGCGCGGCGCGACCTGGCGACGCTGGCGGCGGTCGGCGCGCCCGACGGCATCCGGCGGCGGCTCGTCGCCGTGCAGGCGGGGACGTTGGCGCTCGTCGGGACCTGCCTCGGGCTGGCCGTCGGGGCGGTGCCGGGCGCGATCTACGGCTGGGCGGTGTCGCGCGGCGGGCCGGACGCTGCGGACAGCGGTGGCTACGTCGTCGTGCCATGGCTGACCCTCGTCGCGGCGCTGGTGCTCGTGCCGCTGCTCGCCGCGGGCCTCGCGGCGCTGCTCGTGCGGGTGCGCCCCGACCTGACCCGTCGACTGAGCTGAGGAGGGCGACATGTCTGTGCGTCAAGGGCTGCTGGCCCTGCTGTCCGACGGCCCGAAATACGGGGCGCAGCTGCGCGCCGAGTTCGAGGACCGCACCGGCGGCTCGTGGCCGCTGAACGTCGGCCAGGTCTATACGACCCTGGGTCGCCTCGAGCGCGACGGCCTCGTCGCGCCCGACGGCGGACCCGACGAGGAGGGGCGGATCGGCTACCGCATCAC
>JAVTVZ010000068.1:0-2352 GCA_032229625.1 Dermatophilaceae bacterium
ACCACCGCCGGCACCCTGCTGGGAGTCGCCATCTTGGTGATCGTCAGCGCCTGTCAGCTGCTTCTGGGTCTGGCTCTGGGGTGGGAACTCAAGCCGACCCGAGACATCGTGCTGGCCGCGACCGCAGTCGTCCCCATCTTCCTGCTCCAGTCTCTTTTCGCCATCGGAGAGGAATGGGGTTGGCGTGGTTGGCTGGCCACCCGCACTCAGCATCTGGGATTCGCCGTCGCCGCGGCCATCTCCTCCACGGTGTGGGTGGTCTGGCACCTCCCTGCCCTCGCCGCATTTCCCGAGATGACCACCGAGCAGGCCGCCGCGTACCTGCTCAACATCGCAGCGTGGGGTCCGCTACTGCTCGCGCTGCGATGCGTCACTGGTTCGGTCTGGCCGGCCGTCTTCGCCCATGGCTCGATCAACAGCATCCGACTGATGCTCACTCAGTCGGTTGCCGACTCCACAGGGGTCGACTGGACTGTCGAGATCCTGGGCTGGATCCTCTGCCTGCTTGCCGCCACGGCCCTGATCCGCCGCCAGAACTCCTCGACATAGCCGAGGCCCGACTCATCGACGCCGAGTGCGCGGCCCGAGCGACGATGGCCGAATGCAGCCACCCGGAAGGAACGTCATGGAAAAGCCCGACGCGCGGGCCCGCGCCGCCGCCGTCCTGCTCCTCATCCAGCCGAGCTACATCGTTTGCGAGCTGCTCGTCGCGGCCGCCGTCGCCGCGCCCTACTCCTTGCGGGACCACACGATCAGCGACCTCGCTGCCGTCTCGTGCACCCAGATCGCCTACCCCGCAGGGCCGGTCGCCGTCTGCTCACCGTGGCACCCGCTGCTCAACGGCGCGTTCATCGGGTTCGGCCTCGCGTTGGCCATCGGGGCGCTCCTGCTCCCCCACGCGTGGCGACCCGGCCGCCTCGGAGTCGCGGCGGTCGCCCTGTGGGTCGTCTCCGGGCTCAGCTCGATCGGCACCGGACTCGTGCCCCTCGACGTCGACCTCGAGCTGCACACCCTTGTGTCGCTGCCGGTGTTCCTCGCCCAGCCCGTCGCGCTCCTGCTCCACGGGCTCGCCCTGCGGGGGCGGCCCCTGGCCGTCTGGGCGCTCGTCGTCGCCGTCCTCAGCGCCGTCGGCACGGTCGGCCTGTTCGCCGTGACGATGCAGGCCACGTGGCACGGCGCGTTCGAGCGACTCGCGCTGTGGCCCGCCTACGTCTGGCTCGGCGCGTTCGGTTGGCGTGTGCTGCGGGAGCGACCGGCGGACCGGCCCAGGCCGGGTCAGGCGCCGACGTAGGCCGCCAGGTGCTCGCCGGTCAGCGTCGAGCGCTTCGCGACAAGGTCGGCGGGAGTGCCCTCGAAGACGACGCGGCCCCCGTCGTGACCGGCGCCGGGACCGAGGTCGATGATCCAGTCCGCGTGCGCCATGACGGCCTGGTGGTGCTCGATGACGATGACCGACTTGCCGGAGTCGACGAGCCGGTCGAGCAGGCCGAGGAGGTTCTCGACGTCGGCGAGGTGCAGGCCGGTCGTCGGCTCGTCGAGCACGTAGATCGAGCCCTTCTCCCCCATCTGCGCGGCGAGCTTGAGCCGCTGGCGCTCCCCGCCCGACAGCGTCGTCAACGGCTGGCCGATCCGCAGGTAGCCCAGGCCCACGTCTTCGAGACGCTGGAGGATCTTGTGCGCCGCCGGGATCCGCGCTTCTCCCGCGGCGAAGAACTCGCACGCCTGCGCCACCGACATGCCCATGACCTGCGCGATGTCCTGCCCGCCGAGGTGGTAGTCGAGCACTTCGGCCTGGAAGCCCTTCGCGTCGCACACCTCGCACGGGGTCGAGACGGTGTCCATGAAGCCGAGCTCGGTGTAGACGACGCCGGCGCCCTTGCAGTTGGGGCACGCGCCCTCGGAGTTCGCCGAGAACAGTGCCGGCTTCACTCCGTTGACCTTCGCGAACGCCTTGCGGATCGGCTCGAGCAGACCCGTGTAGGTCGCCGGGTTCGAGCGCCGCGAGCCCTTGATCGCGCTCTGGTCGATGACGACGATGTCCTCGCCGCGCATCGAGCCGTGCACGAGGGAGGACTTCCCCGACCCCGCGACCCCGGTGACGACACACAGCACGCCGAGCGGCACGTCGACGTCGACGTCGACGAGGTTGTGCCTCGAGGCGCCGCGGATCTGGAACGTCGACGTCGGCGTGCGCACCGTCTCCTTGACGTGCGCGCGGTCGTCGAGGTGGCGCCCGGTCAGGGTGCCGCTCTCGCGGAGCCCGGCGACGGTGCCCTCGAAGCAGATCGTGCCGCCATCGGTGCCGGCGCCCGGGCCGATGTCGACGACGTGGTCGGCGATGGCGATCATCTC
>JAVTVZ010000069.1:0-2346 GCA_032229625.1 Dermatophilaceae bacterium
AACAAGGTAGCCGTACCGGAAGGTGCGGCTGGATCACCTCCTTTCTAAGGAGCCCGTTGCTTACCCGCATTTCTGGTGTGGGGAGCGTGTTGCCTTTCACAGCCGTTCGTGTTGTGGGGTGGCCGGGTCTATCTTTTGTGGAAGCATTGATCGAGTCTCATGTGCTCACGCGAGCATCATGTCTAGTACTGCCGTTCATTTCCCTTTTTTGGGGGTGGGTGGTGTGGAACGGGTGGTGTGAGTGGGGTGTGTGGGGTGTGCACGTTGTTGGGTTCTGAAACTTTCACCCGCGCGCGTGATGATCCCAGGCCTTCGGGTTTGGGGTTGTTGTGTGTGTGGTGGGGTTTCGTGGTTTGAACGATGCTTGTCTGGTGTTTCTGCGTGTGCAGGCGTGCCGGTGGGTGTTTGTTTGTTGTTTGAGAATTGTATAGTGGACGCGAGCATCTTTAAGTAGATTTTTGTTGTTGATCGTTTTGTTTGGTGACAAGCTACTAAGGGCGATCGGTGGATGCCTTGGCATCAAGAGCCGATGAAGGACGTTGTAACCTGCGATAAGCCACGGGGAGCTGGTAAACGAGCTTTGATCCGTGGATGTCCGAATAGGGAAACCTCGAATGACCCGAGTTATGTCGGGCGACCTCCACCTGAATATATAGGGTGGTTGGAGGGAACGTGGGGAAGTGAAACATCTCAGTACCCATAGGAAGAGAAAACAATTGTGATTCCGTGAGTAGTGGCGAGCGAAAGCGGAACAGGCCAAACCCGGTGTGTGTGAGAGCTGGCAGGCGTTGCATGCTGGGGGTTGTGGGACCAATCGAGCCATTCTGCCATGTGGCTAACGAGTCATAAAAACTAACGCGAAGCCGAACCGTTTGAATGGCGGACCATAGCGCGTGATAGTCGTGTAGGCGTATGTGTTGTTCTCGTGATTGTCATCCCAAGTAGCACGGAACCCCTGAAATTCTGTGTGAATCTGGCGGGACCACCCGCTAAGCCTAAATACTCCTTGATGACCGATAGCGGACAAGTACCGTGAGGGAAAGGTGAAAAGTACCCCGGGAGGGGAGTGAAATAGTACCTGAAACCGATTGCCTACAATCCGTCGGAGCCTGCAAGGGTGACGGCGTGCCTTTTGAAGAATGAGCCTGCGAGTTAGTGGTACGTGGCGAGGTTAACCCGTGTGGGGAAGCCGTAGCGAAAGCGAGTCCGAATAGGGCGTTTGAGTCGCATGCTCTAGACCCGAAGCGAAGTGATCTATCCATGGCCAGGGTGAAGCGACGGTAAGACGTCGTGGAGGCCCGAACCCACTTGGGTTGAAAACCGAGGGGATGAGCTGTGGATAGGGGTGAAAGGCCAATCAAACTTCGTGATAGCTGGTTCTCCCCGAAATGCATTTAGGTGCAGCGTCGTCTGTTTCTTACCGGAGGTAGAGCACTGGATGGTCTAGGGGGCCCACAAGCTTACCGAAATCAGCCAAACTCCGAATGCCGGTAAGTGAGAGGACGGCAGTGAGACTGTGGGGGATAAGCTTCATAGTCGAGAGGGAAACAGCCCAGATCACCAGCTAAGGCCCCTAAGGGACTGCTAAGTGGAAAAGGATGTGGAGTTGCTTAGACAACCAGGAGGTTGGCTTGGAAGCAGCCACCCTTGAAAGAGTGCGTAATAGCTCACTGGTCAAGTGATTCCGCGCCGACAATATAGCGGGGCTCAAGCAGTCCGCCGAAGCTGTGACATTCATACGTTGACTTGTGGACCTTTCGGGGTTTACCAGGTGTATGGGTGGGTAGGGGAGCGTCGTGTGTCCAGTGAAGCGGCGGGGTGACCCAGCCGTGGAGGGCACACGAGTGAGAATGCAGGCATGAGTAGCGAATGACGGGTGAGAAACCCGTCCGCCGAATATCCAAGGGTTCCAGGGTCAAGCTAATCTGCCCTGGGTAAGTCGGGACCTAAGGCGAGGCCGACAGGCGTAGTCGATGGACAACCAGTTGATATTCTGGTACCGGCGAAACAACGTCCGTGCTGAGGCCGGTGATACTAAACATGCGAGATCGTCCGTTGTGCCCTTCGGGGTGTATGGGTGATTGAGTCTGTGACCTGATCTGGTAGTAGGCAAGCTGCGGAGGGACGCAGGAAGGTAGCCCATCCCACGCGATGGTAGTCGTGGGCTAAGAGTGTAGGCCGGCATGTTGGCAAATCCGCATGCTGTGTGGCTGAGACTTGATGGCACTGAGCCTTATGGTTTGGTGTGGGTGATCCTATGCTGCCTAGAAAAGCTTCGTGAGCGAGTTGTGAGCCGCCCGTACCCTAAACCGACACAGGTGGATAGGTAGAGAATACCAAGGCGAT
>JAVTVZ010000070.1:0-12731 GCA_032229625.1 Dermatophilaceae bacterium
GCGTCGTTCGACCTGACGAGCCCGGAGTTCACCGACGGGCAGCCCCTGCCGGCCACCCACGCCTACGGGGAGGGCAACCTCTCCCCCGCGCTGTCCTGGTCCGGAGCGCCGCAGGGCACGAAGTCGTTCGTGCTCTCGTGCTTCGATCCCGACGCCCCGACCCCGTCGGGCTTCTGGCACTGGTTCGCCGTCGGGGTCGCCGCGGACGCCACGGGTGTCGAGCAGGGTGCGGGCCACGTCGGCGGCGGCTCGATCCCCGGCCGGGTCGTGCAGCTGGCCAACGACTTCGGCACGCGCGACTTCGGCGGCGCCGCCCCGCCGCCCGGCGACCGGCCGCACCGCTACGTCTTCGCCGTGCACGCCCTGGACACCGACGAGCTGGGCGTCGAGGGCGACACCTCACCGGCCAAGGCGTCGTTCATGATGCTCGGTCACGTCCTGGGCCGCGCCACGCTCACGGGCACCTACGCCATCGAGGGCTGAGGGCCCGCTGCGCGCAGCGCGCGCACACTCCTACCGCGCCGTCGGTGCGGTCGCCTCGGGCCGCAGCGCCCACAGCGCGACCGCACCGGCGGCCGCGACGTTGAGGGAGTCCACACCCCCGGCCATGGGGATCCGCACCGCCAGGTCGCACGCCGCGACCGTGCGCCGCGCGAGCCCGTCGCCCTCGGTGCCCAGCACCAGCGCGAGCCGCTGCGGCGGTCGCCGCGCGAGGTCGTCGAGGGTCACCGCGTCCTGGCTCAGGGCGAACGCCGCGACGGTGAAGCCCGCCGCGCGCAGCACCTCGACCCCGCCGTCGGGCCAGGAGTCGATGCGGGTCCACGGCACCTGGAAGACCGTGCCCATCGACACCCGGATGCTGCGCCGGTAGAGCGGATCGGCGCACCGCGGCGTGACGAGCACGGCGTCGGCGCCGATGGCCGCGACGGAGCGGAAGACGGCCCCGACGTTGGTGTGGTCGACGATGTCCTCGAGCACGACGACCCGGCGGGCGCCCGCCACGACGTCGGCCACCGATCGCGGCGCGGGCCGGTGCATCGAGGCGATCGCGCCGCGGTGCAGGTGGAAGCCGGTGAGCGCGCGGATCACCGCCGGCTCACCGACATAGACCGGCACCCCGGCGGCGTGGGCGTCGGCGACGAGGTCGGCGAGGTCGACGAGCCAGCGCGGGGCCATGAGCAGCGACCGCATCCGGTGGCCCGCCCCCAGCGCGCGCCGGATCACCTTCTCGCTCTCGGCGAGGTAGAGGCCGTGCTCGGGCTCGAGGCGGGTGCGCAGCGCGACGTCGGTCAGGTGCAGGTAGTCGGCGACCCGCTCGTCCGCGGGGTCGGTGATGACGATCGGCTCCGGGGCGTGGTCGCTCACGCGAAGACCGTCATCTTCAGGATCGCGACGACGCCGACGACGATGATGACGCCGCGCAGCACCAGGGGCGGCAGGCGGCGGCCGACGCGGGCGCCGATGACGCCCCCGAGGAGGCTGCCGGCGCCGACGAGCGCGGCGACGCGCCAGTCGACGTGGTCGCCTGCGAGGACGATGAAGAGCAGCGCGGCGACGCCGTTGACGATGAGCGCGAGCAGGTTCTTCAAGCCGTTGAGGACCTGCAGGTCCTCGACGAGCAGCGTGCTGAGCACCCCGATGAGGATGACGCCCTGCGCCGCGCCGAAGTATCCGCCGTAGACCCCGGTCAGCGCGACGATGACCCACAGCAGCACCTGCTGCCCGCGCGAGCTCGCCGCCGGATGCCGCCGGCGGGCGCGCTTCTGCAGCGCCGGGCCGAAGATCACGAGCAGCAGGCCGACGAGGATGAGTAGGGGCACGACGGCGTCGAAGACGCTCGCCGGCAGCACGAGCAGCAGCAGGGCGCCGGTCGCGCCGCCGAGCAGCGAGGCGGTGCCCAGGCGCCGAATCGTCGGCAGGGCCGTGCGCAACTCGCGGCGGTAGCCGTGCACGCCGCTGATCCCGCCGGGCACGAGGCCGATGTTGTTGCTGATGTTGGCGACCAGCGGTGGATAGCCGAAGAAGAGCAGCGTGGGGAAGGTGACGAGCGACCCCGACCCGACGATGGTGTTGATCGTGCCGGCGGTGACACCCGCCAGCAGGATGGCGACGACCTCGAACGCAGACACCCCGACACCTTATGGGTGCCGGGGTGTCGCTGCCGGGCGCGGGGTCCGCGCAGGTCGGTGACCTGCGGGCGTCCCCCCGGGCCCGGGCGGAGTCAGTCGCCCAGCGGGCGCCGCGGGGTGTGCCGTGCGGCCCCCTCGGCCTCGGCGACCGTGCGGGCGGCCTCGTCGCGTGCCTCGGCGAGCGCCTGGGAGGGGTCCTGCAGCGAGGTCTCGCCGAAGGGCGAGTCGGCGGCCGCCGGCTCCGTCGGGGTCCACGGCTCGTCGTCGCCCTCGCCGAAGCGGAACGGCCCGCCGCCACCCTCGCCCTTGCCGAAGGCGGCGCCGAATCCCTTGAGGGCCTCGGTGAATTCGCCCGGCACGATCCACATCTTGTTGGCGTCACCGCGGGCCAGCTGCGGCAGCACCTGCAGATACTGGTAGGCGAGCAGCTTCTGGTCCGGCTTGCCGCGGTGGATCGCGTCGAAGACCTGCTCGATCGCGCGGGCCTGGCCCTGCGCCTCGAGGATGCGGGCCTGCGCCGACCCCTCGGCCCGCAGGATCTGGCTCTGCTTCTCACCCTCGGCCGTCAGGATCGCCGACTGCTTGACACCCTCGGCGGTCAGGATCGCCGCGCGGCGGTCACGCTCGGCGCGCATCTGCTTCTCCATCGAGTCCTGCACGCTGTGCGGCGGGTCGATCGCCTTGAGCTCGACGCGCGAGACGCGGATGCCCCAGCGGCCGGTCGCCTCGTCGAGGACGCCGCGCAGCTGGCCGTTGATCTGGTCGCGGCTCGTCAGGGTCTGCTCGAGGTCCATCGAGCCGATGACGTTGCGCAGCGTGGTGACGGTGAGCTGCTCGATGCCCTGGATGAAGTTGGCGATCTCGTAGACCGCGTCCTTGGCGTCGGTGACCGCGTAGTAGATGACCGTGTCGATGTTGACGACGAGGTTGTCACTGGTGATCACCGGCTGCGGCGGGAAGCTGACGACCTGCTCGCGCAGGTCGATGTTGGCGCGGACCTTGTCGACGAAGGGCACGAGCAGGTGGATGCCCGGGTCGAGCGTGCGCGAATACTTGCCGAGGCGTTCGACGATCTGCGAGGTCTGCTGCGGCACGATGCGCACGGCGCGCACGACGACGACGACCGCGAAGATCACGATGAGTAGGAGAAGTATCAATCCGAAGTCCATGGGCGTTCCTCCCTGAGGGCTGATGAATCGGTCTGGTGGAGTGCGTGACCCGTCCCGGGGTCGCGGCTACTCCCGGTCTGCCGGTCGCGGCGGCACGTCCTGCAGCGGCGCGACGGCGGTCACGACGAGGACCGCGCCGTCGACCGCGGTGATGCGGGCCTGCTCGTTGGCCCCGATCGCGGTGTCGCCGGGCGCGATCCGCGCCGTCCACGTGTCGCCGTCGATGCGCAGGAGTCCGCGTCGCTCGTCGATCTGCTCAATCGCCAGGCCGACCCGCCCGAGGTAGCGGGCGATGCCGATGGCGGGCTCGTCGCTGCGGGCCTCCAGGTGCTTCTTGGCGATGGGTCGCACGACGCCCAGGAGCGCGACGGCGACGATCGCCGCGACGATCACCTGGCCGGGGACCCCGAGGAAGAGGGCGGCGACCGCACCGGCGATGGCGCCGCCCGCGAGCATGAGGAAGATGAAGTCGACGGTCGCGGCCTCCACGACCCCCAGGACCAGCGCGAGCGCGAGCCACGCGGCCCACTCGTTGCCCTGTAGCCATTCCGGCACTGTGCTCACCCCTGTTCGCTCCGGCGGGCGCTCGATCGCGCCCCCCGTGGTCACATCTTCCACCGGTCGACCGGTGCTCGCCCACGGGGCACGAGGAGTCGCTGATGCCGCTCACCGGGATCGACGCCTCCGGGCGCCGCACGGTTCCACGACCGCCCAGGTCACGACGCGAATGGGGCGTGGCACCCACGCCGGGCGCGCACGCCCGGCCCGCACGCCCGGCGCCGGGCCCGCGCTCAGTCGGCGGCGGCGCCCTCGCGAGCGCGAGCCGTATACCGCCGGCCGTGCTGCTCCAGCACGAGCGGCAGCCCGAAGGTCGCTTCGAGGTTGGCCTGCGTCAGCGTGATCTCGATCGGACCGGCGGCGACGACCTTGCCGTCGCGCAGCAACAGCACGTCGGTGAAGCCCGGCGGGATCTCCTCGACGTGGTGCGTGACGAGCACGAGCGCCGGGGCCTCGAGGTCCTCGGCGAGCGTCGCGAGCCGCGCGATGAGGTCCTCGCGGCCGCCGAGGTCGAGCCCGGCGGCCGGCTCGTCGAGCAGCATGAGCTCGGGGTCGGTCATCAGGGCCCGCGCGATCTGCACCCGCTTGCGCTCGCCCTCGGAGAGGGTGCCGAACGTGCGCTGCGCGAGGTGGCCGGCGCCGAGCGCGTCGAGCAGCTCCCCCGCGCGCTGCAGATCGAGGGCGTCGTAGGACTCCCGCCAGCGGCCGACGATGCCGTAGGACGCGGTGACGACGACGTCGATGACGCGCTCGTCGGCCGGCAGCCGCTCGGCGATCGACGCGCTCGCCAGACCGATCCGCGGCCGCAGCTCGAAGACGTCGACGGCCCCGAGCACCTCGCCGAGGACGCCGGCGACGCCCCGGGTCGGGTGCATCCGCGCAGCGGCCAGCTGCAGCAGCGTCGTCTTACCGGCGCCGTTGGGGCCGAGGATCACCCAGCGCTGGCCTTCTTCGATCTCCCAGTCGATGCCCTCGATCAGGGTGTTCTGCCCGCGGACGACACTGACGCCGGCGAACTCGAGAACGTCACTCATGCCCCAGACCCTAGGGCACGGGCCAGGCACATCGACGGAACGCCTCGGCGCGATCCGGGCCGCCGGCTGCGCGCGGCAGGGGCGCTCGACCTACGCTGGTCCGATGCCCGAGTTGCCCGCGAGCGCGCGTGCCGCCCTGTGGGGCACCGCCCATCTGTCCGGCCGGGTCGACCTCGACGCGGCCCTGCGCGCCAGCGCGCCCGACGCCGACCACCTCGAGGGGCTGCACACGTGGTGGCAGACGTGGGCCTCGCTCGGCGAACGGGTCGTGCTCATGGCGTTGCCGCGGCCCGGCGACTACGGCGATCTGCCGCGGGGGCCGCAGCTGCGCGATGCAGCCCTGGAGGTCGGGGAGTGTCTCTTCGTGCCCGGCCTCGGTGGCGGGCTCGTGCCGCAGGTCCACGAATACGGGCCGGAGGGCGACCGGGGGCTCGCGGTGACGTGGCGTCACTACGACAGCGATCCGGTGGCCGCGCACGTGCTCGACGCCTGGTCGATCCGCGACGCCGAGCGCGCCGTCGCCGACGCGGTCCGCGACGCGACGGCGACCCTCGCCGGGTCCGCCACGCCCTGGGCCTCGCGGGGGTTGGTGGAGCAGGCGCAGGGTCGACTCGACGATCCCGCGTGGGGCCTGCCGGCCGGCCTGCCGCCGCGGGCGGCCCGGGTCGTCGCGACCGCCGCCTCCGTCGGTGCGCTCGCCCGCCTGGGCCTGGACTCCCCCGCCGACGGGCTCGCCGCACCCGGCATCGCGGCCCGGCTGGAGACGCTGCGCAGGCTGGAGTCGGCTGCCGAGCACGCGCTGGGCCGCGCGGTGTGCATCGCCGCGCTGCACCTGGCCGGTCTGCGTCCCGGACGCGACGATTGACCGGCGGCCGCTGAGCGGGCGGACGCGCACGGTCCCGAGGTCCCGCGAGGGTCTCCGTCGCCGAGGACGACGCAGGCCGCCGCCGGGGGTGACCCGGGGCGGCCTGCGTGTGTCGGCGAGCGGCTCAGCTGCGCTCGAGGACCGACTGGTAGACCTCCATCGTGCGGTCCCCGATCTTGGCCCAGGAGAACTCCTCGACCGCGCGCTTGCGACCGGCCTGACCCATGCGGCGGGCGCGCTCGGGGTCACTGACGGCCTCGGTGAGCGCCGCGGCCAGGTCGGCCTCGAACGCCGGCGGGTCGATCGGGGTGCCGGTGCCGTCGTCGACCTGCTCGATGTCGACGAGCCAGCCCGTCTCACCGTCGACGACGACCTCGGGGATGCCGCCGGTGCGGGTCGCGACGACCGCCGCGTCGCAGGCCATCGCCTCGAGGTTGACGATCCCCAGCGGCTCGTAGACCGAGGGGCAGGCGAAGACGGTCGCGTGCGACTCCAGGGCGATGACCTTGTGGCGGGGCAGGTGCTCGCCGATGAAGACGACGCCGTCGCCGCGGCTCTCGCGCAGGTCGTCCATCAGGCCCTCGACCTCGGCCTTGATCTCGGGGGTGTCGGGGGCGCCGGCACACAGCACGAGCTGGACGTCGCCGGGCAGCTGGCGGGCCGCGCGCAACAGGTGCGGCAGCCCCTTCTGCCGCGTGATGCGACCGACGAAGAGCACGGAGCGCTTGTCGGGGTCCATGCCGTACTGCCGACAGATGTCCTTGGCGGCATCCGAGGTGTCCGGCTGCCAGTCCGTGGAGTCGATGCCGTTGTGCACGACCGGCACGTGGTCGGGGTCGACGCTCGGGTAGCACTTGAGGATGTCGGCCCGCATGCCGTGGCTCACGGCGATGATCGCGGCCGCGGCCTCGTAGGCGGTCTTCTCCACCCACGACGAGACGCGGTAGCCGCCGCCGAGCTGCTCGGCCTTCCACGGCCGCAGCGGCTCGAGGCTGTGGGCCGAGATGATGTGCGGGGCGCCGGCCAGCAGCGACCCGACGTGGCCGGCCATGTTGGCATACCAGGTGTGGGAGTGGAGGATGTCCGCCCCGGGGGTGTCCGCCGCCATCGAGATGTCGACGCCGAGGGTCTGCAGCGCCGCGTTGGCCTGCGCCAACTCGGCCAGATCGGGATAGCCGGTGGTGCCCGGCTCGTCGCGGGGCGCACCGAACGCCCGCACTTGCACGTCGACGTCGCCGCGGGCGCGCAGCGCCCGGACGAGTTCCTCGACGTGGACTCCGGCCCCGCCATATACCGCCGGCGGGTACTCCTTGCTCAAAATGTCTACGCGCACACAGCGCACCCTAGTGCGGCGCACCGGGGCGGTGGCGGTTGCGCGACCGCCGGATCCGGCCGTCCGCCGACGTGCTCCCATACCGGCTCGCGGGCGCCCGCGGCACCGTCTCGCGGGAGCCTGCGCGAGGCTGCGCGCGGATCCGGACGGCCCGTCGACGGGCCCTTCGCGCACCCCCTGGCCCGCCCTCTCGGTGAGCCCCTCGCGGGGCTGTGCGGACGGACGTCCTCGTGCATGATCGGACCTGCGATCGGGCGCCGAGCCGCCCCGGTCCGGCCAAGGAATGAGACGGCGGGCCACCAGCCGAAACGTGTCCGTCTCCCCACACCGGCCGCCACGGTGACCGGTACGTTGCACGCATGAGGTCTCTCTCGCGCAAACCCAACGTCCTGGCCATCGTCCTCGCCGGTGGCGAGGGCAAGCGGCTCATGCCCCTGACGGCCGACCGCGCCAAGCCCGCGGTCCCCTTCGGCGGCATCTACCGTCTCGTCGACTTCGCCCTGAGCAACGTCGTGAACTCCGGCTATCTCAAGGTCGTCGTGCTCACCCAGTACAAGTCCCACAGCCTCGACCGGCACATCACCCGCACGTGGCGCATGTCGACGCTGCTCGGCAACTACGTCGCCCCGATCCCCGCCCAGCAGCGTCGGGGCAAGCAGTGGTACATGGGCAGCGCCGACGCCATCTACCAGAGCCTCAACACGATGGACGACGAGAAGCCCGACTACGTCGTCGTGGTCGGCGCCGACCACGTCTACCGCATGGACTTCTCCCAGATGGTCGACCAGCACATCGAGACCGGCGCGGGCATCACCGTCGCGGCGATCCGTCAGCCGCTGGAGCTCTCGACGGAGTTCGGGGTCATCGAGGTCGACGACGCCGACCACCGCAAGATCGGTCAGTGGCGGGAGAAGCCCAAGGACGCCAAGGGCCTGCCGGACTCCCCCGACGAGTTCCTCGCCTCGATGGGCAACTACGTCTTCGACGCCGACGTGCTGCGCGACATCGTCACCAAGGACGCGCAGGACGAGGACAGCAAGCACGACATGGGCGGCGACATCGTCCCCTACTTCGTCAACCGCGGCGAGGGCTACGTCTACGACTTCAGCAACAACGAGATCCCCGGGGCGACCGATCGCGACCGTGCCTACTGGCGCGACGTCGGCTCGATCGACGCCTACTACGAGGCCAACCGCGACCTCATCGCGCTCGAGCCCATCTTCAACCTGTACAACTCCGCCTGGCCGATCTTCGGCAACGTCGGCTCCGACCTGGCCCCGGCGAAGTTCGTGCACAACGAGGAGGGCCGCGTCGGCCAGGCGATCAACTCGGCGGTCTCCCCCGGCTGCATCATCTCCGGCGCCAACGTCGAGGGGTCGGTCCTCTCCCCGCACGTCCGCGTGCACAGCTACGCCCGGGTGCTCGACAGCGTGCTGCTCGACAACGTGTCGGTGGCGCGGAACGCTTTCGTGCGCAACGCGATCCTCGACAAGAACGTCGTCGTCGAGACCGGCGCCGAGGTCGGTGTCGACCACGAGGCCGACAAGGCCCGCGGCTTCCACGTCAGCGCCGGCGGCATCGTCGTCGTGCCCAAGGGCACGGTCGTCACGAAGTGACCCACACCGCCGCCGCCGTCCCCCGTGACGTCGGCGGCGGCGCCGTCCCGACCGTGGACGGACCCCTCGCCCGCTCAGCGGCGAGCAGTAACGTTGCCCCCGTGACCAACGAGAGCACCACACGCCCGGGGCCGGTCCCGCCAGCGCGGACCGGCCCCCTCGTCGTGGTCTGCGACGTCGACTCCACCTTCATCCGCGACGAGGTCATCGAGCTCTTCGCGCGGTTCGCCGGCGTCGAGGCGCAGGTCGCGGCCGTGACGCAGGCGGCGATGCGCGGCGAACTCGACTTCGCCGCGAGCCTGACCGAGCGCGTGGCGACCCTGGCCGGACTGTCGGTCGACGTCATCGACAGCGTGCGCGCGGCGGTGCGGCTGACCCCCGGCGCCGCGGACTTCGCCACCGCGCTCGCCGCGCACGGGCACACGCTGGCGCTGGTCTCCGGCGGCTTCGAGGAGGTCGTGCAGCCGCTGGCCACGCAGCTGGGCATCCCGTATGTGACGGCCAACCGCTTCGAGGTCCGCGACGGCCGCTTCACGGGGCGGGTGCAGGGGCGCATCGTCGACCGGGCGGTCAAGGCGGCGACCCTGCAGGCGCTCGCGGCGCAGCTGGGCGTCCCGCGGGAGCGGACCGTCGCCGTCGGTGACGGGGCCAACGACCTCGACATGCTGCACGCGGCGGGCACAGGCATCGCCTTCTGCGCCAAGCCCGTCGTGCGCGCCCAGGCGGACGTCGTCATCGACGAGCCCGACCTGCGGCTCGTGCTCGACCGGCTCGGCGTGCCGCGACCCGCGGCCGCCGACGAGCGGGCCTCGGCGACGCTATAGGCGGTGTTCGGCGCGGCTGCTGAAGAGCTGGACGCTGCCGATCGGCTCGAGCCCGGCGCGCAGGCAGGCCCGCAGGCTCGCGGCGTTGCCCGGAGCGACCGACGCGACGACCACCTCGTGCTCGGGGACGGCCCCCAGTGCCAGTGACAGGAGCTCGGCGCCGGCCCCGTGCCCGCGCTGGGTGGGGTCGACCTCGCAACTGATCTCGCGTAATCCGGCGACGCCGTGGGCGAGCACGACGAGGTCCTTGCGCTCGGCCTCGGGACGCCCGAGCACCTGCACGTCGGTGCGGACCCGGCGGGCGTAGGCGACGCGCGGGTGGACGGCGAGGTCCGGCCGGGCGACGAGCCCGTCGCTCTCACCGCGTCCCGCGCCGATGAGGAGCACGTCGAGGGAGTCGATCCAGCCGGTCGGCCCGGCGAGGTCGACGAGGACCCGCGCGAAGCCGCCGTCCCAGCCACTGACGCCGAGGTCCGCGAGCCGCTCGTCGGGCACGTCGTAGCTGACGGCGAGCACGGCGCGGCCTGTGAAGGACAGGATCGCCTGCACGTCCTGCTTCCACGGCGAGACCCGCAGCCACCCGCCGTCCGCCGGCGGGAACTGCCCCGCGGCGGCCTCGCGGAGCAGCCGCGCGAGGGGATGTCGCGCGGGGGTCCACAGGGGTGATGCCACACTCATCGGCGCTTCCCTCCCGCGGGGCACGGCGGCCCGTCGCCGGCGGCGGGCCGATCCTGCCCCGCGCGCGCGGCGCACCCTGGCAGGGGCGGGCGGGCCGGCGCGCGTCCGTCGTCCGGAGCCTCCGGACGATCTTGTGTCACGACGTTGAGACATGGGCTCATCGTTGTGACACATATCGGCGACAACGCCTCCGCCGCGAGGAGATCCACGCGACGGAGGCATCGGCCGGTCGAGAAGGGCGGCGTCGGGGGCGGCGGCGTCAGGGGCGGCGCAGGGTGCCCGCGCCCTGCGGCCCGCGAGGTCAGCCGCCGAGGGAGTGGAAGCCCCCGTCGACGTGCACGATCTCTCCCGTGGTGGCCGGGAACCAGTCCGACAGCAGCGCGACGCAGCCCTTGGCGGCCGGCTCCGGGTCGGTGATGTCCCAGCCGAGCGGGGAGTACTCGCCCCACTGCGCGAAGCGCGAGAAGGCCGGGATCGAGTTCGCCGCCGTCGTCTTGATGGGGCCGGCCGCGATGAGGTTGCAGCGGATGCCCTTGGGGCCGAAGTCGCGGGCGACATACCGGCTGGTGGACTCGAAGGCCGACTTGGCGACGCCCATCCAGTCGTAGCCGTTCCACGCGACGCTCGCGTCGAGGGTCAGCCCGACGATCGAGCCCCCGGGGCTCATGAGCGGCTCGCAGGCCCGCGCGAGCTCCTTGAGGGAGTAGGCGGAGATCTGCAGCGCCGGGGCGACGTCCTCCCAGCTCGCGGAGAGGAAGTCGAAGGCGTTGCGCGGCGCGAAGCCGATCGAGTGCAGGACCCCGTCGAGCGAATCGATGTGCTCGCGCAGGCGCTCGGGCAGCGCCTCGAAGTCGTCGGCGTTGGCGACGTCCAGCTCGACGACGGCGGCCGGCCGGGGCAGGCGGCGCGCGATCGCCGTGGTGATCTTCGTCGTGCGACCGAAGGAGGTGAGCACGACGTCGGCGCCCTCCTCCTGCGCGAGGCGCGCGACGTGGAAGGCGATCGACGCCTCCGTGAGGACGCCGGTGACGAGGATCTTCTTGCCCTCGAGCAGAGCCATGTGGGGTTTCCTTCCGAGCGGGGTCGTGCGAGTCGGGCGGCGGGAGCCGAGATCGTGACGGACGGCCTGGCGGGCCGACCGGGAGCAGGTGTGGCGGGCCGCTCAGTGGCCCATGCCGAGGCCACCGTCGACGGGGATGACGGCGCCGGTGACATACGAGGCCTGCGGCGAGGCGAGGAAACGGACCGCGGCGGCGACCTCCTCCACGGAGCCGAAACGGCCCGCGGGGATCGCACCCCGATACGTCTTCTGCAGCTCCTCCGGCAGCTCCTGGGTCATCGCGGTCTCGATGAAGCCGGGGGCCACGACGTTGGCCGTGATGCCGCGGCCGCCGAGCTCGCGGGAGATCGAGCGGGCCGCGCCGACGAGCCCGGACTTGCTCGCCGCGTAGTTGACCTGGCCGGCCGAGCCGTAGAGGCCGACGACGCTGGAGACGAAGATGAGCCGCCCGCGCTTGAGGCGCAGCATGCCCTTGACGGCCCGGCGGGCGCAGCGGATCGCCCCGACGAGATTGGTGTCGAGCACGGCGTCGAGATCCTCGTCCGACATCCGCAGGAGCAACTGGTCGCGGGTGATGCCGGCGTTGGCGACGAGGATCTCGACCGGGCTGCCGGTCAGCTCCGCCGCCGCGTCGAAGGCCGCGTTGACCGAGGCCGTGTCGGTGACCTCCAGGGGCACGGCATCGAAGCCGTCGGGGGCCACGCCACTGCGGCAGCCGACGACCACCCGGTGTCCGGCCTCGCGCAGCGAGGTGGCGACGGCCAGGCCGATGCCGCGATTGCCGCCGGTGACCAATGCCGTCGCGGGGGTGGCCGTGCTCGCGCTGCTCATGCGCATCGCCTCTCGAAGTGGGGGACGGTGGGATCGGGCATCGGTGCGATCCGGCGTCGCCGGCGCGCGTGCGGGCGCGGGCGAATCGGACCCGTGTCGCAGGTGATCCAGGTGCGAACCTAGTGCACTACCGGAGGGTAACTAGTGCGGCGTGGTCGTGGCTGACTTAGGCTGACGTGGTGCGCGCCACCCACAGCCACCCGCAGGGGACGGCGCCGGGCAGGCCCGAGCGTCCGATCCAATCCATCACCCATGCGCCGCGTTCGGCCCGCGAGGACCAGCAGCATCGCCTGCGCAACTACCTCATCTCCATGGGTATCCGCACGGTCTGCTTCGCGCTCGCCGGCATTCTGGCCATCGCGACGGCCTGGACCTGGGCCGCCTGGGTGTGCATCGTCGCCGCCGCCCTCCTGCCCTACCCCGCGGTCGTCTTCGCCAACGCCGTCGACCGCCGCAGCGTGGTCGAGCCCGTGACCGCCCCGCGACGCGCCATCGAGGGATCGCGCCGCGAGTCCATCGAGCCCGACCGCGACTAGCGATCCGAGCCAGCAGGGCGCCGGACGAGCGCGTCGGGCCGGTCGAGCGCGTCGGGCCGGTCGAGCGCGTCGGGCCGGTCGAGCGCGTCGGGCCGGTC
>JAVTVZ010000071.1:0-2334 GCA_032229625.1 Dermatophilaceae bacterium
CTAATCCTAGGCTGATCCCGTCGCGCCGCGCGGGGAGGTGGCCGGGATTCTGACGCAGCGTGCAGGTTGACCGCCCGCCGCAGCGTGAGGCCCGGCGGTCTCCTCTGCGGCGTCGACGCGTCCACTCCCGCATCCGAAGGGACACCTGCATGAGTTCGACATCGCCCCGGGCCACCTCCGACGGTGAGTGGCTCGTCGACTGGGATCCGGAGAACGAGGCGACGTGGGACAGTCCGCTGGCCTGGCGCACGCTCTGGGTCACGACGTTCTGCTTGACCTTGGCCTTCGTCGCGTGGTTCCTGCCGAGCGCGATCATCCCCAAGCTCAACCCGCTGGGCTATCAGTTCACGAAGGATCAGCTGTATTGGATGGCGGCGATGCCGGGCCTGGCGGCCGGCCTGCTGCGGCTGATCTGGATGGTGCTGCCGCCGATGATGGGCACCCGCAGGATGGTGTCGTTGACGACGCTCCTGCTCATCGCGTCGACGCTCGGGTGGGGCGTGCGGGTGCAGCAACCGACGGCGCCCTATTGGGAGCTCATGGTGCTGGCATTCCTCGCCGGCATCGGCGGCGGCGCCTTCTCCGGCTTCATGCCGAGCACGTCGTACTTCTTCCCCAAGCGGCTGCAGGGCACCGCACTGGGCCTGCAGGCGGGTCTGGGCAATCTCGGCGTGTCGCTGGTGCAGCTGTTGACGCCGTATCTCATCGCGATGGGCTGGTTGGCGATCTTCGGCAGCAGCCAGCAGATGTCGATGCCCGGCAAGCCGTCGCAGACGGTGTGGTTCCAGAACGCCGCGTTCGTGTGGATCCCGCTCATGATCATCGGCGCGATCCTGGCATGGACGATGCTGAAGTCGGTGCCGATCAAGGCGAACATCAAGCAGCAGTTCGACATCTTCGGCAACGCCGACACCTGGTACATGACGCTGCTCTACATCATGACGTTCGGCACGTTCTCCGGATTGGCCGCGCAGTTCGGTCTGCTCATGGCGAATCTCTACGGCATCGGCAACCCCGAGATCGTGCAGGGCTCCGGCGCGAGCGCGACGGTGCTCATCGAGGGCTACGCGGTGCCGGACGTCGTGCAGTACGTCTTCCTCGGCCCGCTCATCGGGGCGGTCGCGCGCTTTGCGTTCGCGCCGTTGACCGACCGGATGGGCGGCGCGATCTGGAGCCTGATCTCCGGGATCGGCCTGGTGGCCTCCATCGCCTACACGATCCCGGGGCTGACGCCGGACACGACGTCGGCGGACACGCTGCACGCCGGATTCAACCAGTTCTTGTGGGGGATGCTCGCGATCTTCCTCTTCAGCGGCATCGGCAACGCCTCGACCTTCAAGCAGATGCCGATGATCTTCGAGAAGCGGCAGGCCGGCGGCGTCATCGGCTGGACCGCCGCGATCGCGGCCTTCGGTCCGTTCTTCTTCGGTGTCGGCGTCACGACCTTCGGGCCGGTCGTCTTCTACATGATCGGTATCGCGTGGGCCCTCATGTGCATCGCCATCACGTGGTGGCGCTATGCGCGCCCCGGGGCGCCCAAACGCAGCTGACGCTGCGCAGCTGAGCCGGCGCAGCTGACTGGCGCGGCCGGCTTGACCTTCCTCCACGGGTAAGCCGCAGCGTGGAGACACGCACCGAACGAGCGGTGCGTGTCTCCACGACGGAAGGACCCACGACGATGATGTCCATCGGCGAATTCGCGGCGATGACCGGCCTGTCGGCCAAGGCGCTGCGCTTCTACGACGAGAAGGACCTGCTGCGCCCGCGGGAGGTCGATGAGGTCACCGGCTATCGCCGCTACGGCGCCGGGCAGGTGCGTCAGGCCGCGACGATCCGGCTGCTGCGCGACACCGGGATGCCGATCGCGCAGGTGCGCGAGGTGCTGGCCGGCCCGGACCGCAGCGAGGGTCTCGTCGCCGAGTACGTCGCCTCCGTCCACCGCGAGCGCGCCCGGCAGGACGCCGCGATCACGACCGCCGAGCGCACGCTGCGCGCCTACGACGAGCCGGTCGAGGTGACCGTGCGCCGGTGCCCGCCGCAGCACTGGATCGGTGTCGTCGCGCCGCTGGACCCGATGGCGATCGACGCGCAGACCCCCGCCGAGGCCGAGGAGGCGACGCAGGCGTGCAACGCGCAGTTCGGTGCGCTTTACGTCGCGTTGCAGGAGCGCGGCCTCACCCCGGACGGTCCGTTCTGGACGGCGATGGGTCCCGGCACCGACGCGCCGGTGCGCGTCCTGCTGTGCTGGCCGATCCCCGCACCGGCCGAGGGCGTGCACGTCGAGGGAGCGCAGGTCGTGACGGGCCTGCTCCCCGAGCGTGAGGAGCTGTCCGT
>JAVTVZ010000072.1:0-2322 GCA_032229625.1 Dermatophilaceae bacterium
TGACGCTCGTCGAGGACGATCACCACCACGTGCGCGTCAGCCACCGCGGCGAGCCGGGCGACCACGCCCACGACAGTCACGAGGGCGAGGGCCACGACGCCCACGGTCACGCGGGCCACGGGCACGGCACGCACGGTCACAACGGCGCGACGCACGAGGCCGCCAAGCGCTCCTGAGGAGCGTCACGCCACCGCGCGGCACACGATCGTGCGTCACACCATCGCGCATCACACCAGGGGTCGGATTCTCGCCGCGGCGAGGTCCGACCCCTCGCGCGTGTCGGCGCCGGCCGCCCTCGCGGAGGCGAGCGCGCGGATCTTCCCCGGCGAGTGCGCCCGGAATGGCGCCCGCCCCCGGCGCGTTCACCCACTAATGCCTCGACCCGCCGCGGGTGGGGATGCGACCCTGGAAGGGATATGACGCGACCTACCGACATTTTCGAGTTCAAAGCCTCCGCCCTCGCCGACGACGACGGATGGCACGAGAGCGACCCTGACTTCATCGCCTACGACGGCGATCAGCTCGAGCGCGAGGAGCGCGCCGCGATGCGCCGCGTCGGGGGGCTGTCCACCGAGCTGGAGGACGTCACCGAGGTCGAGTACCGGCAGCTGCGACTCGAGCGTGTCGTGCTCGCCGGAGTGTGGACCGACGGCACGGTCGAGGACGCCGAGAACAGCCTGCGCGAGCTCGCGGCGCTCGCCGAGACCGCGGGCTCCCAGGTGCTCGCGGGCGTCGTCCAGCGGCGCATGCGACCGGACCCCGCGACCTACCTGGGCTCGGGCAAGGCCGCGGAGCTGCGCGACATCGTCGCCGCCGAGGGCGCCGACACCGTCGTCTGCGACGGCGAGCTCGCGCCGAGTCAGCGCCGCGCGCTGGAGGACATCGTCAAGGTCAAGGTCATCGACCGGACCGCGCTGATCCTCGACATCTTCGCCCAGCACGCCAAGTCCCGAGAGGGCAAGGCGCAGGTCGAGCTGGCCCAGCTGCAATACCTCCTGCCGCGACTGCGCGGCTGGGGTGAGTCGATGAGCCGGCAGGCCGGTG
This sequence comes from Dermatophilaceae bacterium, assembly GCA_032229625.1. Lineage (GTDB taxonomy): Bacteria > Actinomycetota > Actinomycetes > Actinomycetales > Dermatophilaceae > Kineosphaera. The sequence continues at coordinate 1,045 of JAVTVZ010000072.1, forward strand.
GTCGGGTCGCCGGCGGTGAGGGCATCGGCTCCCGCGGCCCCGGTGAGACGAAGATCGAGCTCGACCGGCGCCGCATCAACACCAAGATCGCCAAGCTGCGCCGCGACATCCGCGGCATGAAGAAGACCCGCGACACCAAGCGCAGCGCGCGGCAGGCGGGCAAGGTGCCGGCGGTCGCCATCGCGGGCTACACCAACGCCGGCAAGTCGAGCCTGCTCAACCGGCTCACGGGCGCCGGGGTGCTCGTGGAGAACGCGCTCTTCGCGACGCTGGATCCGACGGTCCGCCGCGCGCAGACCCAGGACGGGCGGCCCTACACGCTCGCCGACACGGTCGGCTTCGTGCGCAGCCTGCCGCATCAGCTCGTCGAAGCGTTCCGCTCGACGCTGGAGGAGGTCGCCGACTCCGACGTCATCCTGCACGTCGTCGACGGCTCGCACCCCGACCCGCAGGGGCAGATCAGCGCGGTGCGCGCGGTGCTCGCCGACGTCGAGGCCACCGACATCCCGGAGATCATCGTCGTCAACAAGGCCGACGCCGCCGACCCACAGATGCTCGATCAGCTGCGCCGCCAGGAGCGCCACGCGATCGTCGTCTCGGCCCGCACCGGCGAGGGCCTGCAGGAGTTGCGCGACGCCATCGACGCCGCGCTGCCGACACCGCAGATCCCGATGACGCTGCTCGTGCCGTACGACCGTGGCGACGTCGTGCACCGCCTGCACAACGACGCCGAGGTCGTCTCCGAGGAGCACACCGCCGACGGCACGCGCCTGGAGGTCAAGGTCAGGGCCGATCAGGTCGGGCCGCTGCGCGAGTTCGACACCGCCGTCGTCGCGGGCTGACCGCGCCGGGCCGCCCGCGCCGTGCGTCGCCCGGAGGCCTGTCTCACGCCCGGTCTGCCGCCGGCGACGACGCCGGCGCGTGCCCGTCCCTCGCGCGCGACGGCCTGGGCCGGGTGCTGCCCACACGCGTCTGGAGCCGGCCGGCGTGTGAGGCGTGCGGCGCTGCCCGCCGGCCGGTGAGGCGCCCAGTGCGGCTGGCCGGCGATCGACGCGGGCCGCTGTGGGCCGCTGCGGGCCGCGGCCTGCCGGCGAGTCGGGCGGTCGAAGCCTGTCGGTGGCAGCGCCTAGGCTGACCCGGTGCCCCGACCCCCTGCCGCGAGCTCCCCGGACGCGCGTCTCGACGCGCTGCTGGGGCGTGCCGTCGCCGGGATCGGGGGATCACCGCGCCCCGGGCAGGAGCAGATGGCCCGCGCGGTGGCCGAGGCGGTCCGCACGA
>JAVTVZ010000073.1:0-2679 GCA_032229625.1 Dermatophilaceae bacterium
GAGCGCCGAGTCGTCCGCGGGGAGCGCCGAGTCGTCCGCGGGGAGCGCCGAGTCGTCCGCGGGGAGCGCCGAGTCGCCCGCGGGTAGCGCCGAGCCGCCCGCGGCCGACGCGACGTCGGCGCGGCCTGTCGCGACCTCGGCAGGGCCGGTGTCGTCGCGGGACGCGGCGACGATGGCGCGGATGTCCAGGAGCGCGCGCTGACCTGCGGCTTCGATGCGGGCCAGAGCCTGGCCCGCGGTCGGGCCCAGGGCCTCGCCGCCGGTGCTGCGCAGCGCCTGGGTGAGCACGACCATGCCGGTCACCTCGTGCGCGATGACGTCGTGCAGCTCCCGGGCCATCGCGCGCCGCTCGCGATCGCGCACCTCGAGGCGCTGCTCGGCGAGCCGGCGTCGCTGGCTGCGCAGGAGGAAGCCGACCCCCACGGGCACCGCCGCGAAGAGCGCCATCAGCGGCACGATGTCCCACTCGCCGGAGTCCTCGACGAGCGGCGACAGGCTCGACGCGATGGTGAGGGCCGCGACGACGACCAGCCCGACGCGGGGCCGCGGGACGCCTGCCGACCGGTCGTCGACGAGCCGGTCCAGCCCGGCGGCGACGAGCCCCGCGACCACCGCGAGCATCCACGACGTCGACAGCGGCCACCGCGGCGTCGGCGGCCCCAGCCACGCCAGGCCCAGCATCGTCGCGAGCCACACCAGCACCGGCACCGTCGCCCAGCCGCGCCAGGGGCGCCCTGCGCGGCGCAGTACGGCGGCGACGATGACCGCCAGTCCGGCCACCAGGGAGGCGACGAGATCGACATACAGGTCGGTGGCGTCGTCCTGCGCGCCGACGGGCCATGCCAGCAGCAGTGCCGGCAGCAGCACGGCGATCGGCAGGACCACACGCATCCGCCCAGCTTAGGCAGCCCCCGAGCCGCACCACGCGACCTACTCACCGACCTACGCGAGGGGCCCGTGCGACCGACCGGCCCCACCCGCGAGACCGCGCTTCGCTCCACCAAAGGGTGGAGCGAGGGCCGCGGAGTGCGACCCCGGACCGATCCGCGCGGCGCGCACGGGCGGCGAGGGTGGTGGCGAGGGGTCGAGCAGGCCCCTTCCCGGGTCGCGCGGCGGCCCGGCGGATCCGTGACCCCAGCGGGAGCATGACGTGAGCGCGATATCTCTGGCCGACACCGACCGACCCCGGCCTGAACCCGGCGACGGCTCGCCCCCCGGCGCGACCGACGGCTCGACCCCCGGCGCGACCGATGGCTCGAACCCCGGCGCGACCGACGGCTCGGCCCCCGGCGCGACCGCCCCCGGGCGACTCGCGGCGCTCGACGTGCTGCGAGGCATCGCGATCCTCGGCACGATGGCGACGAACATCGGCATCTTCCTCGGCATGGCGGACCGCACGACGCAGCTCACCCCGCTCGACGGCGCTCTCTCGACGGGCCTGGGCCTGATCACCGACGGCAAGTTCATCGGCCTGCTGACGATCATGTTCGGCATCGGCCTGGAGATCCAGCGCCAGTCGGTGGTCCGCAAGGGCGAGACGTGGCTGGGCAGCTACCCGTGGCGGGCCGCGCTGCTCGTGCTCGACGGCCTGCTCAACTACATCTTCATCTTCGAATTCGACGTGCTCATGGGCTACGGCCTGACCGGGCTGGTCGTCTGCGTCGTGCTGGCCGGCTCACCGCGGGTGCAGACATGGGTGATGGGCGTGGGCATCGCGCTGCACCTGGTGCTGCTCACGGTCCTGGCCGCGCCGTGGGAGACGTGGCGCACCCTGCAGTCCGGCGCCGAGGACGACCTCGCGCCGCGGTCCACCGCCGAGATGGACCAGGCCGCCGCGGCGATGGGCCTGACCCGTGAGCAGTTCCTCGCGCAGGTGGGCTCGGGCGCGCCGGGCGCCGGCATGGGGTCCTACTGGGACGGCGTGCAGGCGCGTGTCGCGGACTTCTGGGTGGGCCGCGCCGAGATCCCCATCATGTTCGTCATGGGCCTGGGCGTCTTCCTCATCGGGGCGCGCCTCTACCGCGCGGGGCTCTTCGCGGAGCGCGGCGCGCGGCTGCGGCGCCGGATGATGCTCCTCGCCTTCGGGGTCGGGCTGCCGATCGACTGGGGCACCCGGTTGTTCCTGTCCGACTACGCCGGCTCCTACAACCGCTACCTCACGTCGCTGCTCGTCTCCTTCGGCCTGCTCGCGCTCGTCGCGCACGTCTACGCCCGCGGGCGCCGCCCCGGTCGCGTGGGCCGGGCCGTCGCCAACGTCGGCAAGATGGCTCTGACCTGCTACATCGGGCAGAACCTCATCGCCTCGATCCTCTTCTACGACTGGGGCTTGGGCCTGGCCCGACACCTGCACTGGGGCGTGTGGAACGACATCGTCGCGTGGCTGGCGGTCAGCACGATCCTGCTGGTCGGCAGCGCCCTGTGGCTGCGCCGCTTCCGCCGCGGGCCCGTCGAGTGGGTCTGGCACGCCTCGCACCAGCGGCTCGTGCGGCTGACCATGCCGCTCGTCGAGCGCGTGAACGCCCGCCGTGCGGCCCGCCGGGCCGGCCGCTGCGTCGACACCGCCGCCTGATCGACGCGGGGCCGCCTGCCCTGGGCCCCCGAGTGCGGTGTGGCGCCTACTCCTCGCCGGTCTGCACGACGTCGTCGAGGGAGTCGGGGTCGTAGTCGTCGCGGTCGATG
>JAVTVZ010000073.1:2779-12285 GCA_032229625.1 Dermatophilaceae bacterium
GCCGGTCTGCACGACGTCGTCGAGGGAGTCGGGGTCGTAGTCGTCGCGGTCGATGATGGGCCGCGGTCGCGCCGCCCCCGGAGCCGGTAGGTCGAACAGCCCGCCGGGGTCGCTGGCGAGACCACCACGCGGCGCGCGCGCCGCCCCGGGCTGCGCGGCCGACGCGTCGGACTGCCCCGGGGACACCGCCGCCGCGCGGCCCGCGGCGCCTGACGCCGCGCCGGACGCGGCTGACACCGCGCCGACCTCGTGCGCCCCGGGCGCGATGGCCCCGATCTGGGCGTCCAGGGGCGTGCCGGACCCGTCGCGGCGCACGTCGGGCGCGGGCAGGGTGCGGGCGACGCCGCTGGTCGCGGCGGCGCGCGGCCGCGGGCCGACCCAGCCGAGCACGAGCGTGTCCTCGCCGCGCAGGAAGCGGTGGCAGCGCACGCCGCCGGTCGCGCGGCCCTTGGCCGGATACTCCTCGAAGGGGGTGACCTTGACCGAAGAGCCCGTGGACCCGCTCCCGGCGATGGTGACGACGACCGGCGCGCCGGCCGGGTCGACCGCGCCGAACCACACCGCGTGAGTGCCCGAGGCCAGCTTGATCCCGGCGACGCCGCCGGCGGCCCGCCCCTGGGGGCGCACCTTGTCGGCCCCGAAGCGCAGCAGCTGTGCGTCGGTGGTGATGAAGACCAGCTCCTCACCACCCGTAGCGAGTTCGGCCGCTCCGACGACGTGGTCGCCGGCCTTGAGCGTGATCGCCTCCCACTCGTCGCGCCCGGCCGGGTAGTCGGTCGTGGCCCGCTTGACGACCCCCGCGGCGGTGCCCAGCGCGAGGCCGGGGGAGTCCGGGGCCAGCGACAGCAGGGTCAGGGCCCGCTCGCCCTTGCCGAGCTCGACGAGACCCGTCAGGGCGACGCCGCCGGACAGGTTCGGCGCGCCGTGCGTGGGGGGCAGTGTCGGCAGGTCGAGCGCCGGCAGCCGCAGCACCCGCCCGGCGGTCGTGACCAGCCCGAAGTCGCCGCGGGCCGTCGTCGCGACGGCCCCGACGATCGCGTCGTGGCTCGCGCGCTTGCCTTCGGAGCTCAGCGGCGCGTCATCGGTGGTCCGGGCGAGCCGACCGGTGCTGCTGAGCAGCACGAGGCACGGGTCGTCGCTGACCTCCAGCGGCATCGCGGCGGCCTTGCCCGACGCGGCCGCGGCCGGGCCCGCCGACTCCAGCAGCACGGTGCGACGCGGGGTGCCGAGCTTCTCGGCGACCTCGGTGAGCTCGGTCCGCACGAGTGTGCGCAGCGCCTGCTCGTCGGCGAGCAGCTCGCGCAGCGCAGCGATCTGGGCCTCGAGCTCGCTCTTCTCCGTCTCCAGCTCGAGGCGGCTGAATTTCGTCAGCCGCCGCAGCTGCAGGTCGAGGATGTAGTTGGCCTGCGCCTGCGTCAGGTCGAAGACCTCGATGAGCCGCGCCCGCGCCGTCGCGCTGTCGTCGCTGCTGCGGATGAGCGCGATGACCTCGTCGATGGACAGGATCGCGATGAGCAGCCCCTCGACGAGGTGCAGCCGCTCCTCCCGTTTGGCGAGCCGATGCGCGCTGCGCCGCCGCACGACCTCGATCCGGAAGTCGATGTAGACGGACAGCAGCTCCCGCAGCCCCAGGGTGCGCGGCTGCCCGTCGACGAGCGTGACGTTGTTGATCCCGAAGCTGTCCTCCAGCGGGGTCAGCTTGTAGAGCTTCTCCAGGACGGCCTCGGGGTGGAAGCCGTTCTTGATCTCGATGACCAGGTGCAGCCCGCGCTTGCCGTCGGTGAGGTCCTGCAGGTCGCTGATGCCCTGGAGCTTCTTGGCCCGCACGAGCTCCTGGATCTTCGTCGTCACCTTCTCCGGCCCGACGAGATACGGCAGCTCGGTGACGACGATTCCCTTGCGGCGCGGGGTGATGCTCTCGATCCGGCAGGTCGCGCGGGTGCGGAACGTGCCCCGCCCCGACTCGTAGGCGTCGCGGATGCCCTCGAGCCCGACGATCCGCCCGCCGCCGGGCAGATCGGGGCCCGGCACGTAGCGCATGAGGTCGGCCAGCGTCGCGTCCGGATGCTCGATGAGGTGGCAGGCGGCGGCGACGACCTCGGACAGGTTGTGCGGCGGCATGTTCGTCGCCATCCCGACGGCGATGCCGGCGGCACCGTTGACCAGAAGGTTCGGGTAGGCGGCGGGCATCACCGCGGGCTGGGTGAGCTGGTCGTCGTAGTTGGGGACGAAGTCGACCGTGTCCTCGTCCAGGCTCGCGACCATCGGCAACGCCGCCGGAGCCATCCGCGCCTCGGTATACCGCGACGCCGCCGGCCCGTCGTCGAGGGAGCCGAAGTTGCCGTGTCCGTCGACGAGGTTGAGCCGCATCGTGAAGGGCTGGGCCATCCGCACGAGCGCGTCGTAGATCGCGCCGTCGCCGTGCGGGTGGTACTTGCCCATGACGTCACCGACGATGCGGCTGGACTTCACGTGGCCGCGGTCGGGCCGCAGCCCCATCTCGTGCATCCCGAACAGGATCCGCCGCTGCACTGGCTTGAGCCCGTCACGCGCGTCGGGCAGCGCCCGGGAGTAGATGACCGAGTAGGCGTATTCGAGGAACGCCCCCTGCATCTCCTCCTCGACGTCGATGTCGACGATCCGCTCCTCGAAGCCCTCGGGGAGCGTGGGCTCGCTGCTGCGCCTGCGTGCCATGCGCGGTGATCGTCCTCTCGGTCGGCGGCTGGACCCCTCATCCTCGCCGATGCCGCGCCGCGCCGAGCACGCGGCACGCCGCGCGGCCGGTCAGTGGCGCTCGCCAGACCGTCACTCTACGTCGTAGAGTAGTTCTACACCGTAGAAAGGACGTCCGATGTCCGCGACACCCCGCTCCGACACCACGCCCCTGCACCCGGCCCCGCGCCCGGCCCAGCGCTCGGCCCAGCCCCCGGCCCCGCGGCAGGCCACGGAGACACCTCCGGTCGACCGCATGGCCCTGCGCTACGACCGCCCGGTCACGTTCTACGTCTGGTCCACCGTGCTGACGTGGCTCTGCTGGCTCGCCGCGGCGTGGCTCAGTCATCAGCCGGACCAGTCGCCCGGTCTCCGGGTCGCGACGGCCGCCCTCGGCCTCGTGGGGCTCGCCGCGCCGCTGGGGGTGGTGGCCTGGCTCGTGCGCGATCGGCCGGCCCTGCGCGCGGACATCCGCAGCCGCCTGCTGTGGCCGCGCGGCATCCAGCGCCGCTACCTCGTCGCGGCCGTCGTCCTCCTCCCGGCGAGCCTGATGCTCGCGCAGGCGATCTCGCTCCTCTTCGGCTACAGCCCGGAGCAGTTCGGGCTGCGCGACGCCTGGAGCTTCAGCTCCGGGCTGCTGCCGGTCTGGGTCATCCTCGGCCTCGCGCCGATCGTCGAGGAGGTGGCCTGGCACAGCTACGGCACCGACACCCTGCTCACGCGGATGCGCCTCGTGAGCGCCTGCCTGGTCTTCACCGTGTTCTGGGCGGTCTGGCACCTGCCGCTGGCCCTCATCAAGGGCTACTACCAGGCCGAGCTCGTCGAGGAGGGGGCCTGGGTGGCGCTGAACTTCCCCGTCAGCATGATCGCCTTCGTCATCCTCATGAACTGGCTGTACTTCCGCACCGGGCGCAGCATCGCGGTGGCCGTGATCTTCCACTTCGTCGCCAACTACGCCAACGAGATCTTCCGCACCGAGCCGGACGTCAAGCTCATCCAGACGGCGATCCTCCTCGCGGTCACGGTGCTCGTGCTGCGCGGCGAACGTCGCCTCTTCTTCGCGCGCCCTGCGCGTGTGGGCGGCGGCGAGGTGGCAGCGTGAGCAGTCATGGGATCCACCGCGCGCGCACCGCTGAGCCGTGACCGCATCGTCGTGACCGCGCTGGCGCTGGTCGACGCCGACGGCCCGGAGAAGCTGTCGATGCGCCGACTCGGCCAGGCGCTGGGCGTCGACCCGATGGCGATCTACTACCACGTGCCCCACAAGGCCGCGCTGCACGACGCGATCATCGAGCACCTCTGGGAGTCGGTCACGGTGCCGGCGCCCGCGCCGGGGGAGACGTGGCAGTCGCTGCTCCTCGCGGTCTTCGGCGACGTCGCGGCCCGGCTGCGCGACCACCCGCGGGCCGTCGTGATCCTCGGCACCCGGCCGTCGGTGACCCCGCCGCTGCTGCGGCTCATCGACTCGATCCTCGGCCGGCTCGCGGCCCTGGGGCTGGCCGGGCAGGACGCCATGCAGCTCATCGACTGCCTGTGCGGCTACACGATCGGCAAGGTGCTCGCCGAGGTCGGCGACGCCCCCGGCGGCCCCGCGCCCGCCGTGCCCGCAGCGCTGACCACCGTCACCCCGCAGACCCACCCGCACCTGGTGGCGGCCCTGCAGGCCGGCTACGAGTGGGCCCCGGACGTCGAATTCGACCGCGGCCTGCGCGCGCTCGTCCACGGCTGGGTCTGACCTGCCCCAGGAGGCCTGGCGCCGCCCCGCGACGCCGATGTCGCCGATCCGCGCTGCGGTAGGGGTCGTCGGTGTCCGGGACGACGACCTCGTGCCGCCCTCGCGCGCTCGCCCCTGAGCGTCGGCGCGAGTCAGCGGCTCGAGTCCGTCGCTGCCTCGGCTGTGTGGTCGCGCTCCCGGACCGGCGGGCGCGCGCAGATCCACTCCGGGTGCGCCACGAAGCCCTCCCGGGTCGTGTGCGGTGTCGCCTCTCGTGTCGCCGTGACCAGGAGCAACACCGCCGGCACTCCGTCGCGGCGGACGAGCCACGGCTGCCCGACGGCGTCGCGGTATCCCGCGCGCAGCCGCTCGACGGTCGTGCCCCGCCTGAGCTCGGTGCGCTGGGCGTGTGACAGCCCCGTGGGCCAGGACCGCGCGGCGGCCTGGGGCGTGACTCCGCGGCCGGGGCCCCCGACCCAGCTCGCGACCCCGCCCATCGGGCAGCCCGCGTCGGTGGCGCCGCCCTGCCACGCGCCGGACGGGTCCGTGACGTCGAGGCCGACGACGCCGTGGGAGCGCCGCCCCTCGCACGACACCTCGACGCGACCCGGCGGCAGCGCGAGCACCCAGTCGCTCGTGCGTCCCGCGTGGGTCACCCCTGGGCGGGCCCCCGGCAGATCCAGTGGCTCCCGGCTCCAGAAGGCGGGTGTCGTGAGCGTGCGGTCGGTCCGGTTGACGACCCGCACCCGCACCCCCGCGGAGGTGGCCGCGACGCCTGCGGTGTCGAGCCGCGTGCCGGCATCCGCGCAGGTCACCGTGACCGTCGTCGGCGTCGGCGTCGGCGACCCGCTCGGCGACGGCTCGGTGACCGAGGCGGTCGGCCCCGGCACGCGCACGTCTCGCGTCGACGGGTCGGCCCCGCCCTGGCCCACGGTCGCGCACGAGCCCAGCGTCGCGACGAGCAGTCCTGCGGCGAGGGCGGACGCCGCGGCCGGACGGGCCCGCTGCCGCCTCGTGCCGCGGCTCGCCCCCGCGTCTGCCTGCGTCATACCCGGATCAAGGGCCTGGCCCGACCGCACGGTTGCACCGCCCGTCGACCCTTACGAGCGGGCACGGCCGCACGTCGCGTCGGGCCGGGCGACATAGCCGTCGCCCACGTCGTCGGCCGGCGTCGTCGACACCAGCGTGGCCCGGCCGTCCGCACCGCGGATCGTCCAGGCCGACCCGGCACCGGCCCCGACGTAGCCCACAGAGGCGCGGCCGACCTCGCCGCGCTCCGGCGCCGACAGCCGACCGGCCAGGTCGACGACGGCGTCGCGCGGCGTGGCGCCGCGGCCGGTGGCGTCGGTGTCGAGCGCGGCCATCGCGGGGCAGAACGTCGCGGGCGGCAGGTCGAGTGACAGACCGTCGGGGTCGTAGACGGTCAACGTGACCGCCGGAGCCGCCGCCTCACCGCAGCGCAGCGACACCGCGCCGACCGGCAGCGGCGCCGTCAGCGCCGAGCCGCCGCTGCCGAACCGGTGCTCCCCGCTGCGCCCGGCCGACCCCCAGCGCAGCGTCCACGGCTCCTGGGTCGTGGTGCGGATCACGACGCCGTCGGTCTGCGCCCGCACGCCCGGTGACGAGGCCGTCAGGCGCCCGTCGGTGCAGGTCACGTCGATGAGGTCGGGTGTGCGCTCAGGGGCCCCGCCCTCACCGGGCGCCCGACCGACTCCCGCGGCGGGCGCGTCGGTGCCGCGGTGACAGATGGCCTCGGGCCGGGCCTCATACCGCTGATCCGGGAGGTGTCGCACGTCGACCGAGATCGCCGACGGGCCGTCACCTGCCGCCGAGCTCACCGAATCCACGGTCCACACCTGGGTCGGGGACTGCGCGTAGCCGATCGGCGCGCGCACGATGGCGGTGACATCGTCCGGTCGGGGCAGCTGCGCGACGAGGGCCTGGACCGCGGAGCGTCGGGTCGCGCCGTAGGCGGGGCCGGAGGCCCACAGCGGCTGATCCATACCGCCGAAGCAGAGCAGGTTGGTCGATCCGCCCAGCCACGACCCGGTCGGATCCAGCACCTCGAGCTCGGCGGGGTCCCCCTGCGCACGCCCCGGCACGCGGCAACTGAGCGCGGTAGCGCCCGGAGACAGCGCGACGACGACGTCACGCGTGCCGGGAGTGGGCGTCCGACCGACCCCCAGCAGATCCACGACGGTGTCCTGCGCCTGCGTCGTGACGCGCACGTGCACACCGTCGCTCTGGGCCCGGACGCGTGGCGTCTGCACGGTGAGGGCGCCGTGGGCGCTACAGGTGACAACGGCGACGTCGGGCACCGACGCCTCGCCGGTAGTCCGGACTGCGCTCGCGGACGGTCCTGGCACGGCGACCTGATCGGGCTCTCCCCGAGGTCGGGCGAGGACGCCGACGGCGATGACCAGGCACGCCGCGGCGCAGGCGGCCAGCAGCGGCACGGCCCAGCGGCGCCGCTCGGCCGTCGCGTGAGGGGCACCGGGCCCGGTGCTCGCGGTGGCGCTGCCGTCGAGGACCCGGTCGACGATGCGATCGGCGTCGGCGCGGTCGGCCGCAGTGGGGGCCAGGGCGGCGCGCAGCTGCGCGTCGAGGTCCGCGGGTGTCATGACTGCCTCGCTTCGGCGGTGAGCGCGGCGCGCAGGTGCGCCAGCGCCCGGGACGATTGGGAGCGCACGGTGGCGGTCGAGCAGCCGAGAGCGACGGCGATCTGCTCGTCGGTGAGGTCGTCGACGTGCCGCAGGAGGACGACCGCGCGCTGGCGGGCGCCGAGGCCGGCGAGGGCGGTCTCCAGCGCGCTGCGGTCCTCGACACCCCGGTCGGGATCGACGGCCTCCGGCGCGGCGGTCAGGCGCAGGCGCCGCGCCTCACGGCCGGCGCTGCGCTGGGTCGCCAGATGCCGGTTGAGCAGCGTGCGCACGACATACGCCCACGGGTGGGTCATCGCGCCGATCGCGTCCCACCGCTGGTAGGCGACGAGCAGCGCGTCTTGCGTGAGATCCTCGGCGACCTCGCGGCGTCCGGTCAGGAGCGTCGCGAAGCGCAGCAGGCGCGGCGCGTGCTCGCGCGCCCACTGCTCGAAGTCGAGGGTCGCGGGACGTGCCGCGACCGCCGGGGTGCCACTCTCCATACCCTGTCAATGTCACCGATCGCCCGACTGTTGCACGCCCCGACGCGCGGGATACCACCGCGCGGGATTCAAGCGCGCGGGATACGACCTCAGCCACCGAGTGGCGCTGCGCCGCGGGCTCGCGCTCACGCCGCCCGCGACGTGGCAGCCAGGACCGATCCGGTAGCCGTGGCCGAGGTGGCGAGGTGGCCGACGTGGTGCTGTGGCCCGCCGCAGGCAAGTGTGTCGCCATACTCCGACTGAGCCCCTCGCCCGTGGGCGGCCCTGCGGCCTGCGGCGATCTCAGTCGCCGGTAGATGGTCCGGTCCGGCCGTCTCCCGGCCAGCAGCGGCGGAGGGGGAAGCGAGTAGGCCCGCGTGACGCGACTGGGCGGGGCAACGGCGACTGGGCCGCCCCGGAGCGACTGTCGGCGCCCCCAACGGGCGGCTCAGTCGGCGACATACGAGCCAGTGGCCGACCGACCGTCCACTCGGGCACCGCGACCGCCGCGATGTGATCGACGAGCTGCACCGCTGGGCGCGCGGGACGTACACGCGAGAGGCGGCCGTCGAGCTGCTGGCTCGCGCCCTGGGTGGCTGCCTGGCCCGCGAGGGCTGGGGAATGGGTGGCCCCCGTGCTAGCCCAGCGCGAGGGCGTGAGCGTGTCCGAGATCGTACGCCGAGCGATGATCAGCGCCATGATGCCAGCTGCTGGCACGAGGAAATCGCCCAGTGACAGTGGGGACAATGGCAGCGACCTCTCTATTCAAAGACGCACCGAGCTCGCCCTGTCTCAGGTCGTTCTCATGCCCTTCCTGACCTCCTTAGACAAAACCATTTTCGACGCTCTGCAGTCCCCCGACCCTGCCTCCCTCGGCGTCACGACGCAACGCAGCGCCGCTGATCGTGCCCCTGGTGAACAGCTGATCGCCGTGCGCAGTGGGCCGCATGTAACTCCCAGATATTCAGGGGATACTGTCCTGCATGCGATCACTATCGACGAAACATCGATAGTTCTTGATTCAGGAACGCATGCAGGAACAAACTACAAGTCCGTGAGCGTATCGTTCCCCAACTCCTCCACCGGTCAGGCAGGAGAACACTTCACGCGCGTAGCTCAGCGCCTTCTGGATGCACACTTGGATGACCGCTAAATTGGGGGAGGCGCATGGAATCGAAGCCTCCTCGATCAATTCATCTAAATGGAACCGAAATCTGCTTACGCCGAATTCCCAGAAGGCGTTGAGCGGCCTCGCACGAGCCTCGGCTCCGGACTTCAGTACAGGTAGGCGTTACCAGCTCTGGAGAACCCCGAACGGACGCTGAAGGGGGCGCCGATCACCATGCTGGTGCCAGTGCCAACGAGGGCAATACTCCGTCCGAAGTTGTCGCCCTGCGCGGAGCGAGCGCCTGTGACCCAATCGCCCGCCGTCCATGCAGCCGTTGACGAGGTGGTCGAATAGAGTCGAGCGCTGCCATTGCCGACCTGTGTTCCCGTGGATCCGTTGGGGTCGCTAGCCAGGATCCGCCGGCCGTCAGAAGACAGTGCGACATCGGTTCCAAACTGGTGACTGCTCGTGCTGCTCCCCGCCGATTGAGTGATGGGTCGGACGGTCCATGAGTTCGAGGCGGGGATGTAGTCGAACGAGGAGACACTGGGCACCACCTGATCAACAGTCCAAGAAGCCGTGTTGCATACGAGCACGCGACTGTCTCATCGACGGAATCGCCGAACCGCTACCAGTGGCAACCGCCCTCGCGCTCCACCGAAATTCACACGGCTGCGCCCCTACGGCGTGACTGTGCCCCGACGCCTCGACTGTGCCCCTACGGCTCGACTGCGCGTCGCTGGCGCGACAGGCCTCGCCGCCAGCAGGTGCCTCAGTGGCCCGCGCCGGCGGCAGTGGCGCCAGAGGACCTCAGAGACGCGAGTAGGTGACGGTGACGACGCCGGAGGAGG
>JAVTVZ010000074.1:0-12260 GCA_032229625.1 Dermatophilaceae bacterium
AGTCCGTCGGCTTGATGCGCGTGACCATGACGCCGAGCACGGCGGTCAGCGCGCCCAGCGCCGGCACGATGAGCGGGAAGATCAGGCCGGGCTCGCCGAACGCCGCCTTGCCGAGGATGAGCGCCGCGACCAGGGTCACGGCATACGACTCGAAGAGGTCGGCGGCCATGCCGGCGCAGTCGCCGACGTTGTCGCCGACGTTGTCGGCGATCGTCGCCGCGTTGCGCGGGTCGTCCTCGGGGATGCCCTGCTCGACCTTGCCGACGAGGTCGGCGCCGACGTCGGCGGCCTTGGTGAAGATGCCGCCGCCGACGCGCATGAACATCGCGAGCATCGCGGCGCCGAAGCCGAAGCCCTCGAGGACCGCCGGCGCCTGGCCGCGGTAGAGGAAGACGACGAGCGCCGCGCCGAGCAGACCCAGGCCGACGGTCGCCATGCCGACGGCGCCGCCGGTGCGCACCGCGAGCGTGAAGCCGGGCGCGCGGTGCCCGCCGCGGGAGGCCGCGGCGACGCGCACGTTGGCGCGGACCGCGAGATTCATGCCCAGATAGCCGATCGCCGCGGAGAAGAGCGCCCCGACGACGAAGAAGATGCTGCGGCCGACCCGGACCGACCCGTCGTGCGCGGGGAGCAGGAAGAGCAGCAGGAAGACGATGACGACGAACCACACGAGGGTGCGCATCTGCCGCGTCAGGTAGGCCGACGCGCCCTCCTGGACCGCCCCGGCGATCGCGCGCATGTTGGGGGTGCCCTCGTCGGCCCGCAGGACCTGCGCCCGGAAGACGAACGCGGCGACCAACGCGGCCAACGCCACGAGGCCGACGACGAGAACGATGGATACGCTCGATGTCCCGAGCGTCACCTGGTCACCGGCTGCGGCAGCCAGTCGTGCGGTCGCACGCATACGTCCTCCTCGACGTAGTACGGAATCGGCGGGGACGGCGCTGCGGCGCCGACGGGCACGACGCATCGACCCTGTGCGCACTTGTCCCAGCCGCGTGCCGGAATTCTCACACACTGCTTGGGCTGTGCGTAGGAGGGTTCGGCAGGTATGTCGTGGCGCGCCTCGTGAAAAACCCTCCGACCTGCACGAATCCACCCTTGCGACAGTGCCGCTCGGCTCAGGGTGCGGACACGTGGCCGCGTGGCGGACGCCGCCGCGCCCTCCGGGCGCCCGCCCACGCGTTGCATGCATCCCCGGACACGCCGGTCCGCGACCGCCGCAGGGACCGGGCGCGGCGCCACCTCGGTACCGTGGGGGCGATGTCCACGTCGCCGCCTGCGGGCTCCCCCAGCGCCTCCTCGCCGCAGCCTCCGCCGGCGTCGGCCCAGCACTACTTCTCCGCCGATCCGGCGGTGCCCGAGCAGCGGCGCCGGCTGTCGGTGACGCTCGCCGGGCGCGACGTCACGGTGACGACCGCGGCGGGTGTCTTCTGCCCCGACCGGCTCGATCTGGGCACGTCGGTGCTGCTGCGCGAGGTGCCGGATCCGCCCGCGACCGGCGACCTGCTCGACCTCGGCAGCGGCTGGGGGCCGATCGCGCTGACGATGGCCGCCCTGTCGCCGCAGGCGCGGGTGTGGGCCGTCGACACCAACCACCGGGCGCTGGGCCTCGTGGCCGACAACGCGCGCGACCTCGACCTCCCGGGCATCCGCGCGGTGACACCCCAGGAGGTGCCCGGCAACGTCGTCTTCGACACGATCTGGTCGAACCCGCCGATCCGCATCGGCAAGGCCGCCCTGCACGAGCTGCTGCTCACCTGGCTGCCGCGGCTGGCGCCGGGCGGCGTCGCCTACCTCGTCGTGCAGCGCAACCTCGGCTCGGACTCGCTGCAGACGTGGCTGACCGGCACGCTGGGGCCCGATCACCTCGTCACGCGGCACGCGTCGGCGAAGGGTTTCCGCGTGCTGCGCGTCGAGCGCCCCGAGCCGCGGCCCGTCACCCCCGCCTGAGCGCCCTGCACGCCGGGTCGTCCGAGAGCGCCCGTCGGTGCCTGTCGGTGCCTGTCGGTGCCCGTCGGCGCCCGTCGGCGCCCGTCAGCGTTGCGGCGTGACAACCATGGCCGAGCCGCCGCCGCCGCGGGAGGTCTCGGCGGCCGCGGTCGCCTGTCCCGCGCGGCCGAGGGCGATCGCGGTGGCGCGCCCGATGGAGGCGGCGGGGGTCATCGGCTGCCCCCACTGCGCGAGGGTGCGACCGGCGTCGGAGACGAGCAGCGACGGCTCGGCGGTCGCGCCGGTGTTGCGTGAGGAGATGCGGTCGGCGGCGACGGCCTGCACCAGGCTCAGGTCCCGGTCGAGATATCCGGTGATGATCTGCGCGGTCGTCGTGATGATCGTCGGGCCGCCGGCCGCGCCGACGGCGAGCACGGGCGCGCCGTCCTTGAGCACGATCGTGGGGGCCATCGAGCTGCGTGGCCGCTTGCCGGGCGCGGGCAGGTTCGGGTCGGGCACGCCGGGGGTCATCGGCGCGAAGTTGAAGTCGGTGAGCTCGTTGTTGAGCAGGAAGCCCCACCCGGGCACGACCATCCCCGAGCCGCCGAACTGCTCGATCGTCAGCGTGTAGGACGCGACGTTGCCCCACCGATCGCTGACGGTCAGGTGCGTCGTCGACGCCCCGTCGTTGACGGTCCCCTGCGCGGCCTTCGCCGCCGGGCGGCACGGCCCGTAGGCCCCGTCCGGCTGCCCGAAGGGGATCGGGCGCGGCTGGGCCTTCCCGGGGGTGAAGCCGCAGGCCCGCTCGGCGGCGAAGCCCGTCGACGTCAGCTCGCGGACCGGCACCCCGGGCACGTCTCCGACCCACCGGTTGCGGTCGGCGAAGGCCGTCGCCGTCGCGTCGGCGAAGGCGTTGAGGTAGTGCGCCTGGTCGACCGCGGCCAGGCGCGCGCCGGTCTGTCGCTCGTAGGCGGTGAGCAGGTTGAGGGTCTGCGCGACCGCGATCCCCCCGGATCCGGGCACGCCCATGCCGTAGACGTCGTGCCCGCGGTAGGTCGAACGCACCGGCGCGGCCCGCAACGCCCGGTAGGAGCGCAGGTCACGCATCGTCATCGTGCCCGTCGGCACGGTGACGCCCGGCGCGGTCCGCGGGGATCGCACGGCCGCGACGACCGCCTCACCGAGCGCGCCGGAGTACATCGCGCGCGGGCCGTGGCTGCGCAGCGCCTGGTAGGCGCGGGCCAGGTCGGGCTGGCGCAGCACGGCGCCGGGCGGCAGCGGTCGGCCGCCGGGCAGGAAGACGGCCGCGGTGGCGGGGAACGTCGCAAAGCGTGTCGCGTTGTCGGCGGTCGCCGCGGCGAAGGCGTCGTCCACGACGAAGCCGCGCTCGGCGATGCGCTGCGCGGGCGCCAGGAGCTGGGCAAAACCGCGTGTCCCCCAGGCGTCCAGCGCGGCCTGCCACGTCGCGGGCGTGCCGGGCACCCCGACGGACAGGCCGGAGTTGACGGCCTTGTCGAAGTCCATCGGCGTCCCGTCGGCCTGCAGGAACGATCGCGCCGTCATCCCCGCGGGCGCGCTCTCGCGGCCGTTGATCGTCGAGACCTTCCGGCGGGCGGCGTCGTAGTAGACGAAGAAGCCGCCGCCACCGATGCCGTTCGCATACGGCTCGACGACCCCGAGCGCCGCGGCCGTCGCGACGGCCGCGTCGGCGGCGTTGCCTCCGGCCCGCAGCACGTCGATGCCGACCTGGCTGGCGACGGGGTCGACCGAGGCGACCGCTCCCCCGCTACCGGTCATCGTGGCGACCTTGGGCATCCGGTGCCCGACCGGTCGGGGCCGGTCCCGGTGCGCCGCGGAGGGTGCCTCGGCCGGGCTGGCCGCGCCCAGCGATGTCGCCGGGACGGCGTCTCGGGCGCTGGGCTGCGCGGTGCTGGGCTGCGCTGCGGCGGGCGCGAGCCACAGTGCGGGGCCGAGCAGCGGCGCGGCGACGGTCAGGGCCAACGCCCCGCCGAGCGCGACCCTGGGGCGGGGGCGGCGGGGACGGACTGGACTGGCGGGGGCGGGCGCCTGGGTCGTCATGGCCCGTCACGCTAGGCCCTGCGCGGCGACCCGACAACCGGTAGCGGCGCGAATCCACTTGCGACAGCCCGCTCTTCACCGGAAGGGTCGAGGGCGGACCCCGGGCTCTCCCGGGAGCTCGCTCGCGCGCCGGCGGCCGACCGACCGTCAGACGGCCAGGTCGACCGTCAGACGGCCAGGTCGACCTCGCCGTCGGCGACGAGCACGGCGGGACCGGACAGCTCGACCTCACCGCCGGGCAGCGCGCGCACGTGCAGCGTGCCGCCGGGCACGTCGACGCGCCAGCGCTCGTTGTCGGCCGGGTCGCCGCTCCACAGCATGAGTGCGAGGGCCGCGGCGGCCGCTCCCGTGCCGCACGAGCGGGTCTCCCCCACGCCGCGCTCGTGCACGCGCATCCGCAAGTGGCCGTGGCCGAGCGGCTGGGCGAATTCGACGTTGGCACCGTCGTCGGGCACCGGGTTGAGCACCGGCGCGACGCTCAGGTCGAGGGAGGCCAGGTCGAAGGACTCCGGCACGGCGACGACCGCGTGCGGATTGCCCAGATCGAACGAGAGTGCGGGCAGCGGCTCCAGGCCGCGGGCGGCGACGAGCGTGTCGTAGCCACGCTGGGCGAGCTGCTCGCGGTGCGGCACCCGCCACGGGCCGAGATTCGTCGCGAAGCCGTCGTCGGTGACCCGCACGACCTTGACCCCGGCGCGGGTCGCGATGGCGAATTCGTCGGTGTCGACCAGCCCGGCGCGGCGCAGGTAGGCGGCGAAGACGCGAGTCCCGTTGCCGCACATCTGCGCCGGCGACCCGTCGGCGTTGCGATAGTCCATGAACCACGGCGCGCCCGGAGCGAGCGCGAGCACGTCCGGCTCGGTGCTGGCACTGGTCGGGACGACGCGGATGACCCCGTCGCCGCCGATCCCGGCGCGGCGGTCGGCCAGGGCCTGCACCGCGTCCGCCGTGAGGTCGAGCTCGCCGTCGAGGTCGGGCAGCAGGACGAAATCGTTCTCGGTGCCGTGCCCCTTGGTGAAGGCCCATCGGCGGGTGCGCTCGCTCATCGCCGACATTCTCCCCCGGTCGCGGCGGCCGCGGCGTAGGCGTCCAGCGCGCGGTCGGCCAGCCCGCTCGGGTCGTCGTCGGCGACGTCGAGCCACACGACCCGGGAGTCCGAGCGCCACCACGACTCCTGGCGGCGCACGAGGCGCCGGGTCGCGGCGGCGGTCGCCTCGATCGCGGCGCACCGCTCGAGGCGGCCGGCGAGTTGGTCGAGCGCCTGGGGGTAGCCGACCGCGCGCGACGCCGTCGCCGTCTGCGCCAGGCCCTGCGCGGCGAGGCCGGCGACCTCCTCCAGGAAGCCCGCCTCCCACATCGCGGCGGTGCGCGCAGCGATCCGGGCGTCGAGCTCCGGACGCGGCACCCGCAGGCCGAGCAGCACGGCCGGCACCGCGAAGCGGCCCGTCGGCAGGCTCGCGCTGAAGGGCCGGCCGGTGAGCTCGATGACCTCCAGGGCCCGCACGATGCGCCGGGCGTTGCGCGGCTCGATGGCCGCCCACGCCGCCGGGTCGAGGTCCGCCAACCGCGCCCGCACGGCGTCGAGCCCCTCGTCGGCGAGGCGCTGCTCCCAGCGGGCCCGCACCGCCGGGTCGGTCGGGGGGATCGACAGCTCGTCGAGGGCCGCGCGCACATACAGGCCCGAGCCACCGACGAGGACCGCGGCCCGACCGCGGGCGGCGATGGCGGCCAGGTCGGCGCGCGCGTGCCGCTGGTAGGCCGCGACGCTCGCGTCGTCGTGGATGTCGAGCACGTCGAGCTGATGGTGCGGGATGCCGCGGCGCTGCGTCGGCGGCACCTTGGCCGTGCCGATGTCCATGCCGCGATACAGCTGGTAGGCGTCCGCCCCGACGATCTCCGCGTCGAGCCGCTGCGCGAGGTCGAGCGCGAGGTCGCTCTTGCCGGAGGCCGTCGGGCCGACGACGGCGAGCACGGGGGCGGCGGTCACCGCACCATTGTCGCGCGCATTGTCGCGCCCACTCGCGGCCCGCCGCGGCCTCGACCCCTCCTCCCCGACCGCATCGTCGGACCGGCCGTGCGGCACCCGGCTTTTGCACGGCGTCCAGTGGCGCCTATTGCGTCGAGAGAGGCCCGCTGAACAGGACATTTCCCCCGGCCGGCTCGTATGGCGAGACGCACCCGGCCCGCAGGTTTCGACGGCGCGCGAGGCGGGGTAGGTGTGGAGGCGACCCGGCATCCGTCGGGAGACCAGCCCGCACCCGCGGGTCACCGAGCGCGAAGGAGATGACCATGGGCATTCTCGATGGTGCCGCCGACAAGGCGCAGCAGCTGAACGAGCAGCACGGCGACAAGATCGAGGGCGCGTCCGACCAGGCGATCCAGAAGGGCGGCGACTTCGCCGACAGCAAGTCCGGCGGCAAGTTCGCCGACCAGGTCGACCAGGGGCAGCAGGCCGCGGACCAGCAGGTCGGCGACAACAGCCAGTGACCTCTGGTGCCGCGCGGCGTCGCTGACGCCGGTCGGCCGCAGGCTGCAGATCGGGCCCGACCCCTGCGTGAGGGTCGGGCCCGATCTCTGCGTGGTCTATCCGTGCGTGGGCGACGCGTGCTGCGGCGTCACCCGGCGGGTCCGCTAGCGGGTCGCGCAGGCGGGCGCGGCGACGGTGGGGACGCTCGGCGCGCCGAGGCCCGGCATCCCGAGCCCGACGTGCGCGCTGACGGCCGGCTTGCCGGGGACGGCGGCACCGGCCAGCGCGGCCCAGGCGTCACCGCCGCGGGTGCGGCGCCACGCGAAATGCCCTCCGCCGGCGGCGGAATCGGCGACGAGGTGGTGCGGTGCGCCGTAGGTCACCTCGACCTCGACGGCGTCGCCCGGGCGGGGCCGCTCGCCGGCCCAGTCCGGCGGCAGCGCGAAGTGCACGAGCCGGTTGTCGCGGGCGCGGCCGCTCATCCGCTGCGTCTCGGCGTCCTTGCGACCCTCGCCGGGTGCGACGAGCACCTCGACGCGGCGACCCTCCTGGGCGCGGTTGCCGGCCCAGCTCAGCTCCTCCTGCAGCGCGATGAGCCGCTCGAAGCGCTCCTGCACGACGGCCTTGGGCACCTGGTCGTCCATCGTCGCGGCGGGCGTGCCGGGGCGGATCGAATACTGGAAGGTGAACGCGCTGGCGAAGCGGGCCTCGCGCACGACCCGCAACGTCTCCTCGAAGTCGGCGTCGGTCTCACCGGGGAAGCCGACGATGATGTCGGTGGTGATCGCCGCGTCCGGGATCTGCTCGCGGACCCCGGCGAGGATCCGCAGGAAGCGATCGCTGCGGTAGGAGCGCCGCATCGCCTTGAGCACCCGGTCCGAGCCGGACTGCAGCGGCATGTGCAGGCTCGGCATGACGTTGGGCGTCTGCGCCATCGCCTCGACGACGTCGTCGGTGAACGCTGCCGGGTGCGGACTCGTGAAGCGCACCCGCTCCAGCCCGTCGATCTGCCCGCAGGCGCGCAGCAACTTGCCGAAGGCGAGGCGGTCGCCGAACTCCACGCCGTAGCTGTTGACGTTCTGCCCCAGCAGGGTGATCTCGACGACGCCCTCGTCGACGAGGGCGCGGGCCTCGGCGAGGATGTCGCCGGGACGGCGGTCGGTCTCCTTGCCGCGCAGCGCCGGCACGATGCAGAAGGTGCACGTGTTGTTGCAGCCCACCGAGATCGACACCCATGCGCTGTAGGCGGAGTCGCGCCGCGTCGGCAGCGTCGAAGGGAAGGTCTGCAGGGACTCCAGGATCTCGACCTCGGCGCGCTTGTTGTGCCGGGCCCGGTCGAGCAGCGCCGGCAGCGACCCGATGTTGTGCGTGCCGAACACGACGTCGACCCACGGGGCCCGCGCGACGATCGTGTCGCGGTCCTTCTGCGCCATGCAGCCGCCGACGGCGATCTGCAGATCGGGGTTGCGCAGCTTGGCCGGGCGCAGTTGGCCGAGGTTGCCGTACAGCTTGTTGTCGGCGTTCTCCCGCACCGCGCAGGTGTTGAAGACGACGACGTCGGCGACCTCCGGGCGCTCTTGCGCGGGCACGCCCGCGAGGTCGACGTAGCCGGCGGTCTCGAGCAGACCGGCCAGCCGCTCGCTGTCGTGCACGTTCATCTGGCACCCGTGGGTGCGCACGTCATAGGTCCTCATCGCGCCTTCAGGGTAGTCGCCGCCCTCCGGCCGCCCCAATCCTCACCGCCCGGCCCACCCGACCGGCCTCCCCGGCCGGCGCTGCCCGCCGGGTGACCCCGCGGCCACCTCGGCCGGTCGCCGGAGTCCCGTCGATGACAGGATCGGGGCATGACTGTCGTGAAGATCAACGCCATCACCGTGCCCGCCGACAGCGGCGACGAGCTGGGTCGACGCTTCGCCGCGCGCGCCGGCGCCGTCGACGGGCAGCCGGGCTTCGAGGGCTTCGAGCTGTTGCGCCCGACCGACGACCGCACGACCTGGCTGGTCATCACCCGCTGGGCCGACGAGGCGTCGTTCGAGGCGTGGACCGCGGGCCAGGACTTCGCGAAGGCGCACGCGCGCACGACCCCCGCCACCGGTGGACCGGCCACGCACGATCAGGGCGCCACGCACGATCGGGGCGCCACCGGCGAACCCGGTGACGCCGACACACACGAGGACGCCGATCACGGGCACGCCGATCACGGTGACGCCGGCGCCCGGCGCCCCGTGGGGATGAGCGCCGAGCTGTGGTCCTACGAGGTCAGCACCGGCTCCTCCGGTCGCCCGGACCGGGCCGTCTGACGGCGCGCGACGTCGCGTCGGCCCACGACCTCGCTGCGGCGCCGACGTCTCCACCGACGCGCACGTTGTCTAGCTCTCCGGGCCGTACGGCGGGCTCGTCCACCTCGGTCGTCGTTCAGTCACGGCGGTGCTCGGGTGCGTCCGCCAGGGCGTCCCGGATGATCCGGTAGGACAGCGACGAGGAGTAGCCCTTGCGGGCGAGCATCCCGGCGAGTCGTCGCGTCTGGACGGTGGAGTCGAGGCCGTGCAGCGTGCGCAGCCTCTTGTCCACGAGCCGTCGGGCCTGCTCCTCCTCGTCCGGATCCTCGATCTGCTCCAGGGAGTCCTCGACGATGTCGTCGGCGACCCCCGTGCGGCGCAGCTCGTGAGCCAGCGCCCGGCGAGCCAGGCCCTTGGTCTCGCGCCGCGAGCGGACGAGCACCTCGGCGTAGGCCCGGTCGTCGATGAGGCCGGCCTGTGTGAAGCGGTCGAGCACCGCCTCGGCGACCTCCTCCGGGCAGTCCTTGGCCCGCAGCTTGTCGGCGAGTTGAGCGCGCGAGCGCGGAGCCATCGCCAGCTGCCGCAGCACGATCGCGCGCGCCACCGCTTCCGCGTCGGCGTCCGCGTCGCCCTCCGCGTCGCCGTCGCCGCGCGAGGAGGCCACCGGTTCGGCCCTCCGACCGGCACCCGGCCCGGCGAGCGGACCGGCCGAGGGGTCGCTGCCCGCCGAGTCCGGGGCAGCCGTGCCCGCGGCGACGGACTCGGCGCGGGCGAGGGCCTCCCGGGCCCGAGCGAGCCTGTCGGCCGATGCGCGGACATCGCCGCCGTCGGAGTCGGGCGCATCGCGACCAGGCGTCATCACGACGTCACCACCTCTGCGACGAGTCACCGGTCACCTCGCCGCGCTGGTCAGGGCAGGAGAGGACATCGGACGTCACGATCAGAACGTCACCGGCACCTCGTCGGCGGCGATCTTCTTGCCGTTGACCGGGCGCTTGCCCGAGCTCGCCTTGGCACCGGCGTCTCCGGTGGCCGCCGCGGGGTCGGCGGGCTCGGCACCCTCGGGCTCCGCGCTGACGCGGCCCACGCCGAGCTTGGCCTTGATCTTGCGCTCGAGCTCGTCGGCGAGCCCGGGGTTGTCGCGCAGGAACGTGCGCGCATTTTCCTTGCCCTGCCCGAGCTGGTCGCCGTCGTAGGTGTACCACGAGCCCGACTTGCGCACGAAGCCCTGGTCGACGCCCATGTCGATGAGGCCACCCTCGCGGGAGATGCCCTGGCCGTAGATGATGTCGAACTCCGCCTGCTTGAAGGGCGGCGACACCTTGTTCTTCACGACCTTGACCCGCGTGCGGTTGCCGACCGGCTCCGACCCGTCCTTGAGGGTCTCGATGCGGCGCACGTCCAGGCGCACGGAGGCGTAGAACTTCAGCGCCTTGCCACCGGTCGTCGTCTCCGGCGAGCCGAACATCACGCCGATCTTCTCGCGCAGCTGGTTGATGAAGATCGCGGTGGTGCCCGAGCTGTTGAGCGCGCCGGTGAGCTTGCGCAGCGCCTGCGACATGAGCCGGGCCTGCAGACCGACGTGGCTGTCGCCCATCTCGCCCTCGATCTCGGCGCGCGGCACGAGCGCGGCGACCGAGTCGACGACGATGATGTCGAGCGCACCGGAGCGGATCAGCATGTCGGCGATCTCCAGCGCCTGCTCACCGGTGTCGGGCTGGGAGACCAGGAGGGCGTCGGTGTCGACGCCCAGCTTCTTGGCGTAGTCGGGGTCGAGCGCGTGCTCGGCGTCGATGAACGCCGCGATGCCACCGGCCCGCTGGGCGCTGGCCACGGCGTGCAGCGCCACGGTCGTCTTACCGGAGGACTCCGGGCCGTAGATCTCCACGATGCGCCCGCGAGGCAGGCCGCCGATCCCCAGCGCGACGTCGAGCGCGATCGACCCGGTCGGGATGATCTCGATGGGAGGACGCACGTCGTCCCCGAGGCGCATGACCGCCCCCTTGCCGAAGTTCTTCTCGATTTGCGCCATCACCGTGTCGATGGACTTCTGCTTCTGCTCGGTGGCGATCATCCGGTGCTCCTTGGTCTGTGCTCGAGGTCGGCCGTCTACCTGCGACCAGGCCCGACACCGGCGGACAGTGCCGGTCGATCACCGACGGCATGCCGTCGGGACGGGCTGTGGTCAGACGTTAGGGGCGACCACCGACAAGGTTCGACGCGACCGCGACGCGCTGTGGACTGCGCCCCGGTGCGGGGACCCGCGGGCCTCCCCTGTGCACACCATAGGCGTACACGTGTTCGATCGCGGGAATGACCCCCCGGAACACGCCGGACGAATCCTTGCGGCCCCCCTGGCCCCGGACCCTCGCCGTGGCGGAGAATGCGCAGATGAGCGACGACGCCCCCGCAGTGCCCACCGACCACTCCGACCCCGACCGACGCGCAGGCGAGTCCGGCACCGAGGATCACCCGGTCCCGCAGGGCTCCGTGGTGGTGGGCGTCGACGGCTCCCCCGCGGCCAACCGGGCGCTGGCCTGGGCGACCGCCGAGGCGACCCGTCGGTCGCTGCCCCTGCATCTGCTCTGCGCGCGCGAGACCTACATCGGCGCCGCCCATCTCGACAGCTCGGTTGCCTGGACCGACCCGACGCTGGATGCCCTCGACTCCAGCCTCACGGTCGTCGAGGAGGGCGTCGACTACGTCCGACAGGTCTCCCCGCAGGTCGAGGTGACCTTCTCGCGACCCTGGGGGCGCCCCGCTCAGCACCTCGTCGACGCCTCGCGGGAGGCCGAGATGGTGGTCGTCGGTAACCGCGGCCACGGGCGCCTGGCCTCGGTCGTGCTCGGGACCGTCTCGATCCAGGTCGCGGCGCACGCCCGCTGCCCGGTCGTCGTCATGCGCGAGGGGCAGCCGGAGCACCCGACGGGCTCGCTGAAGATCACGGTCGGCGTCGACGGATCGTCGGACTCGGCCGACGCCGTCGCCTTCGCGATGCGCATCGCGGGCCCCGGCGGCGATGTCGACCTCGTCAGCGTGTGGTGGCTCGAGGTCGTCGACGGCAGGGTCGTCACGACCCCGGACTCCCCCGCCTGGCAGGCGGTCCAGGAGCGACAGCACGCGATGCTCGAGCGCACCCTCGGCGGGCTGCGCGAGGAGTATCCGCAGGTCAACGTCGAGCTGCACGTCGAGCGAGGCCGCACCGAGGAGGTGCTCCTGGCCGCCGTCGGGGACTCCGACCTGCTCGTGCTGGGCAGCCGCGGCCGTGGCGGCTTCGCCGGTCTGCTGCTCGGCTCGGTGAGCCAGCACTTGCTCGGCGCCGCGCCCTGCCCGGTGGCCGTCATGGTCAACCGTCGCGACGAGCGCTGACCCCGCTCGCGGCCGGGCGTCGTCGCGCTCGGCCGCGAGCGGGGTTTCGCTCGTTCGGCCTCGCTCGGTCCTCGTGCAGGCTCGGTCCTCGTGCAGGCTCGGTCGCGGTCGCGCTCAGTCCCGACCGCGATCGC
>JAVTVZ010000075.1:0-3873 GCA_032229625.1 Dermatophilaceae bacterium
CACCTACGACTGGTCGGCCGTCACCGACAAGGAGCTGCTGAAGAAGGTGCACTTCCCGCTCGTCGAGCAGTCCGGCCTCGAAGCGAGCCTGGGGCGCCTCGCCGCCGCCGTCGCGAGCTGAGCCCGCCGGCTGCGAGCGCCGTGCGCCGCACCCGCGCCCAGGACACACGCCCCAGCGCTGGCCCCTGCGCGGGCCGGACCTCAGGGCCGGGACCGATCGGATCGGTCCCGGCCCTGCGGGGCTCTGTGCGGCTCGGCGGGCTCAGTCCCCGACCCTCGCGTGGTCGTCGGTGTCGGTGTCGGTGTCGTCGCCGGTGGCGTCGGTGTCGGTAGCGACCGGCTGCCCCTCGGCGATGACGAGCACGAGGTCGCCGCCTTCGAGCTGGCCGGTGCCGGCGACGGCGAGTCGCTCGACGGTGCCGGCGACGGGGGTCGTGATCGAGGCCTCCATCTTCATCGCCTCGATCGTGGCGACGGCCTGTCCGGTCTCGACCCGGTCGCCGACGGCGACGCTGGGGGTGATCGCCCCGTCGAAGGGCGCGGCGATGTGCCCGGGCCGGGAGGTGTCGGCGCGCTCCTGCTCGGCGACCTCGCTGGCGATGGCGCGGTCGCGCACGTTGATGGGCCGCAGCTGCCCGTTGATCACACACATCGCCGTGCGGATGCCGCGCTCGTCGGCGGGGCCGACGGCCTCGAGCCCGAGCAGCAGCACCTTGCCCTCCTCGAGCCGGACCTCGTGCTCGTCGCCGGGCTGCAGCCCGTAGAAGAAGTCGGCCGACGGCAGCACCGAGACGTTGCCGAACTGCGCACGCATCTCGGCGTAGTTGCGCGTCGGCCCCGGGAAGAGCAGCGTGTTGAGCGTCGCGCGCCGATCCGTCGCCAGGCCGTGCACCTGCGCGTCGTCGAGGTCGGCGACGGGCGCCTTGTGCGTGCGGCCGGCGAGGGCCTTGGTGCGGAAGGGCTCGGGCCACCCGCCGGGCGGGTCGCCCAGGTCGCCGGAGAGGAAGCCGATCACCGAGTCCGGCACGTCGAAGCGCCCCGGGTCGGCCTCGAAGTCGGCCGGGTCCGCGCCGACCGCGACGAGATGCAGGGCGAGATCGCCGACGACCTTGCTGCTCGGGGTGACCTTGACGAGGTTGCCGAGGATGCGGTTCGCCGCCGCATACATGTCCTCGATCTGCTCGAACTTCTCCCCCAGCCCCAGCGCGATCGCCTGCTGGCGCAGGTTGCTCAGCTGCCCGCCGGGGATCTCGTGGTGATAGACCCGGCCGGTCGGCGCGGGCAGCCCCGCCTCGAAGGGGGCGTAGACCCGCCGCACGGCCTCCCAGTAGGGCTCGAGCTCACAGACGGCCGCGAGCGAGAGTCCGGTCTCGCGCGCAGAGTGGTCGGTGGCGGCGACGAGCGCGCTGAGCGCGGGCTGGGAGGTCGTGCCGGCCACGGCGGCGCACGCGGCGTCGACGGCGTCGACCCCGGCGTCGATCGCCGCGAGCAGCGTGCCGAGCTGGCCGCCGGCGGTGTCGTGGGTGTGCAGGTGCACCGGCAGGTCGAAACGCTCCCGCAGGGCCGTCACGAGGGTGCGCGCGGCCGGCGCCCGCAGCAGGCCGGCCATGTCCTTGATCGCGAGCACGTGGGCGCCGGCGCCGACGATCCGCTCGGCCAGGCGCAGGTAATAGTCCAGCGTGTAGAGCGACTCGCGGGGATCGGACAGGTCGCCGGTGTAGCACAGGGCCACCTCCGCGACGGCCGTGCCGGTCTCGCGCACCGCGGCGATCGCCGGCGCCATCTGCTCGACGTCGTTGAGCGCGTCGAAGATGCGGAAGACGTCGACGCCGGTCGCGGCCGCCTCGGCGACGAACGCGTCGGTGACCTGCGTCGGATACGGGGTGTAGCCGACGGTGTTGCGCCCGCGCAGCAGCATCTGCAGGCAGATGTTCGGCACCGCCTCGCGCAGCGCCGCGAGCCGCTCCCACGGGTCCTCGGCGAGGAAGCGCAGCGCCACGTCATACGTCGCTCCGCCCCACGCCTCGAGCGACCACAGCTGCGGCGTGAGTCGGGCGACGTGGCCGGCGACCCCGAGCAGGTCGTAGGTGCGCACGCGGGTCGCCAGCAGCGACTGGTGGGCGTCGCGGAACGTCGTGTCGGTCACCGCGACCTTGCGCTGCTCGCGCAGCCGCCGCGCGAAGCCCTCCGGCCCGTGCGAGAGGAGCAGCTGCCGGGATCCGTCCGGCGGCGGTGAGGCCAGGTCGAGCGACGGCAGCTTGGCCCGCGGCTCGACGCTGGCGGGGCGGGGCCCGTGCGGCCGGTTCACCGAGACGTCGGCGAGGTAGGTGAGCAGCTTGGTGCCGCGGTCCGCGGAGCCGCGCGACGTCAGCAGGTGCGGGTGCCGCTCGATGAACGCCGTGTCGATGTGACCGTCGCGGAAGTCGGGGTCGGCGAGCAGCGCCTGCAGGAAGCCGATGTTGGTGCTCACGCCGCGGATCCGGAACTCGGCGATGGCGCGCCGGGCGCGCGCGACCGCGGTCGGGAAGTCGGCGCCGCGGCACGTCAGCTTCGCGAGCATCGAGTCGAAGTGGGGGCTGATCGTCGCGCCGCTGTAGGTCGTGCCGCCGTCGAGGCGCACGCCCGCCCCACCCGGCGACCGGTAGGTCGTGATCTTGCCCGTGTCGGGGCGGAAGCCGTTGGCCGGGTCCTCGGTCGTGATGCGGCACTGCAGCGCCGCACCCCGCAACCGCACACTGTCCTGTGACAATCCGAGGTCCGCGAGCGTCGCCCCTGCCGCGATGCGCAGCTGCGCCTGCACCAGGTCGACGTCGGTGACCTCCTCGGTCACGGTGTGCTCCACCTGGATCCGCGGGTTCATCTCGATGAAGACGTGCCGGCCCTGCGCGTCGAGGAGGAACTCCACGGTGCCCGCGTTGACATAGCCGATCTCGCGCGCGAAGCGCACCGCGTCGGCGCAGATCGCGTCGCGGATCGCCGGGTCGAGATTCGGCGCCGGGGCGATCTCGACGACCTTCTGGTGACGCCGCTGCACCGAGCAGTCGCGCTCGAAGAGGTGGATGACCTCGCCGGTCGCGTCCGCGAGGATCTGCACCTCGATGTGGCGCGGGTCGACGACCGCCCGCTCGATGAAGACCGTCGGGTCGCCGAACGCGCCGTCCGCCTCCCGCATACAGGCCTCGACGGCGTCGCGCAGGTCGGCCGGGTCGTCGACCCGCCGCATGCCGCGCCCACCGCCGCCGGCGACCGCCTTGACGAAGAGCGGATAGGCCAGGTCGGCCGCCGCCGCGACGAGCTCGTCGGCGTCGCGGGTCGGCGGCACACCCTCCAGCGTCGGCACCCCGGCGGCCTTGGCCGCCGCGATCGCGCGCGACTTGTCCCCCGTCAGCGAGAGCACCCGCGACGGCGGCCCGATGAACGTGATGCCCTCTGCCTCACACGCCTCGGCGAGCGCCGGGTTCTCCGACAGGAAGCCGTATCCGGGGTAGACCGCGTCGGCGCCCGCGTCGACCGCGGCCCGCACGATGAGCTCGGGATCGAGGTAGGCGCGCACCGGGTGGCCCCGCTCACCGATCTCGTAGCTCTCGTCGGCCTTGAGCCGATGCTCGCTCCCGCGATCCTCGTAGGGGAAGACCGCGACCGACTTGCTGCCCGCCTCATACGCGGCGCGGAACGCCCGGATCGCGATCTCGCCCCGGTTCGCGACCAGGATCTTGGCGAACCGCGGCGCGACCCGCGCCCCCGCCGGACCGGTGTGGTCGACCTGCATGAACGTCCCTCTCCTCGGCTTCGGCAAGACTCCTCGCCGTGTCCGACGCAGGCTACCGAGGGCCACCGACAAGCTCGCGACGAGCGCCGAGTGGCGGACAGCCC
>JAVTVZ010000075.1:3973-12183 GCA_032229625.1 Dermatophilaceae bacterium
AGGCTACCGAGGGCCACCGACAAGCTCGCGACGAGCGCCGAGTGGCGGACAGCCCCGCGGCAGCGGCGACCGCCGCGTCGGACCCGACTCCACCGCAGCTCGTAGTGCGAATCGCCGACGAGCGCCGCGCGTGACGCGCACAATCGCCCGATATCGCACGTCGGCGGCGAGCACAACTACGTGCTGCGGGCCATGGGGTCACGGCCGGCGTTCTTCACGAGCTGGACCCTGGTCCTGGGGTATGTCAGCGTCGTCGCCTTCGAGGCGGTCGCTCTGCCCCAGACCCTCCTCTACCTCTTCCCCGACATGCTCGTCGGGCGTCTGTGGAGCGTCGCCGGCTACGACGTCTACGCCAGTTGGGTCAACGCGATCCTCTTCATCGGGGCGCTGTCGGTCGTCGCGCCCTCCTTCGGCCGCAAGACGCTCGTCTGGCTCGTCGACGCCGGCGGCCTGGCGATCATCGTCGCGTGGCTCATGGTCGCGCTCAGCTTCATCATCCTGCGCCGCCGCGAGCCCGACATGGAGCGCCCGTTCCGCACCCCCGGCGGCGTGCCGCTCGGCGTCCTGGCCGTCATCCTCGCAGCGTCCCTGGCGTTCCTCTTCATGCCGGGCCAGGCGGCGGCGCTGGTCTGGCCCTACGAGTGGGCCATCGTCGGGTCCTGGACGGTGCTCGGCGTGATCTTCATGGCTAAGCTCGCCCGCGTCGGGCCGGGCGTCGACGCCGAGCGCAGGCTCATGGAAGCCATGGGCCGCCGCTGATCCGCGCAGCGCGGGTGCCCGACCCCGGACACATCGAACCGCAGGAGTCACCTCATGGCACGCATCGTCATCGCCGACCGCATCCCCGCCGACGCCGTCGAGCTGCTGCGGGCCCAGCACGACGTCGACGCGTGGGACAGCGACACCCCGATGGAGCGTGACGAGCTGCTGCGCCGGGTCGCGGGGGCCCACGCCGTCGTGACGCCGCTGAACGCGCAGGTCGACGCGGGCTTCCTCGACGCCGCGGGCCCGCAGTTGCAGGTCGTCGCCAATGTCGCGGTCGGCTTCGACAACATCGACGTCGCCGCGTGCGAGCAGCGCGGGGTCGTCGCGACCAACACTCCGGGCGTGCTCACCGACGCGACGGCGGACATCGCCTTCGCGCTCATGCTCATGGCGACCCGCCGGCTCGGGGAGTCCGAGCGGCTCGTGCGCAGCGGCCGGGCCTGGGCGTGGGGCATGAACTTCCAGGTCGGGCGGTCCATCGAGGGCAAGACGATCGGCATCGTCGGCGCCGGCGAGATCGGGATGGCGATGGCGCGACGCGCCCACGCCTTCGGGATGAGCGTCGTCTACACCAAGCACCACCCGCTGCCCCCGCCGGGCGCCGGCGAGCTCGGCGCCCGCCGCGTCGAGCTCGACGAGCTGCTCGCGATCAGCGACGTCGTCTCGCTGCACGCCCCGCTGATCCCCGCCGGGCGGCCCGGGTCGACCCACCACCTCATCGACGCCGACGCGCTCGCGGCGATGAAGCCGACCGCCTACCTCATCAACACTGCCCGCGGGCCGGTGATCGACGAGGCCGCCCTCGTCGACGCGCTGCGCGAGGGGCGGATCGCCGGGGCCGGGCTCGACGTCTACGAGCACGAGCCGCGGCTGCACCCCGGGCTCACGGAGCTGGAGAACGTCGTGCTGCTGCCGCATCTGGGCTCGGCGACGATCGAGACGCGCACGGCCATGGCCGAACTCGCGGGCCGCAACGTGCTCGCGATCCTCGGCGACGACCCCGCGCTCACGCCCGTGACGCGGGGACGGACCGCCCGCCGCTGACCCCGAGCCTCCTCGGGGCCCCGCCGACGGACCGCGCGACGCCCCCGGACAGCCGGGGCACCAGGTGCACGTGCACGCACCCGCGGCCGTGATGTCGCCCCTTATCGCTCAGATTGCCGGTATGCCCGGCCGATTGGCGCTGTGGGCAACGAACTCCCCAGCAGGAAGCACGGGCGACATGAAACAGGCAACTCTGACCAAGGCAGCGATGATCGCCGCCGTCATCCTCACGCTCGCGACCTGCGTGGCCGCGGTCCTGAGCTTCCAGGCCGGGACGCGCGAGGACCACTCCCTCGACGTCCGTGACCGATCGTTGCAGGCCGCCCGCGACATCGGCGACTCCTCGGCCCTGCTGACCAACAGCGTGCGTGCCTTCACCGCGACCGGCGACAAGCAGTGGCTCGACCAGTACTGGACCGAGATCGACGACACGAAGCGCCAGGCCAAGGCTCTGGAGACGCTGAAGTCGCTCGACACCCCGCAGGGCGAGTTGGACCTGTTGTCCCAGGCCAGCGCGAACTCCGCCAACCTCGTCAAGGCCGAGACCCGCGCGATGCGCCTCATGCTGGCCTCGCAGAACGTGCCGACGTCGCAGATGCCCTCGGCGGTCGCGCAGTGGGACTTCTCGGCCGCCGACGCGGCGCTGCCCAGCGCGGACAAGCAGCGGATCGCCCGCGACCTCGTCTTCGGCGCCGACTACCAGAAGGCCGTGTCCGAGATCCGGGCCCCGATCACGGCGTTCAACGAGCAGCTCACCGCTCGCGTCACCGCCGACGCCGCGAGCTCGCGGTCCTCGCGGACCCTCTCCGAGATCGTCCTGATCGCCTGTGCGCTGGCGCTCGCCGCGGCCCTGGGCGCGTTCGTCCTCCTCATGCGCCGCGAGAACGGCGAGGTGCTGCGTGACTACTCCGAGCAGCTGCGCAGCTCCGACGCCAAGGACCTCAGCGTCCGCCTGGAGCCGCGCGGTGTCCTGGAGCTGCAGGATCTCGTCGAGGCGTTCAACGCCCGCAGCGCCGCCGCCTCCGCCGCCCTCAGCGGCGTGCTCGAGCACACCCGCTCGCTGACCGACGCCTCCGAGCGACTCACCAAGACGGCCGGTCGTCTCGAGACGAGCTCGCGCAGCGCCAGCGTGCAGTCCTCCGACGCCTCGTCGGCGGCGGACTCGGTCAGCGGCAGCGTCTCGACGGTCGCCGCCGGCACCGAGGAGATGACCGCCTCGATCCGCGAGATCGCCACGGCCGCCAGTCGCGCCTCCGGGGTCGCACAGGAGGCGGTGCAGTCGGCGCGCCTCACGTCCGGCACCGTCGCCAAGCTCGGCGAGAGCTCCGC
Source organism: Dermatophilaceae bacterium (assembly GCA_032229625.1). GTDB lineage: Bacteria > Actinomycetota > Actinomycetes > Actinomycetales > Dermatophilaceae > Kineosphaera. Next base: position 7,112 of record JAVTVZ010000075.1, read on the forward strand.
GCTCATCGGTGAGGTCGTCAAGACCATCACGAGCATCGCCGAGCAGACCAACCTGCTGGCCCTCAACGCGACCATCGAGGCCGCCCGCGCCGGCGAGGCCGGCAAGGGCTTCGCGGTCGTCGCCAACGAGGTCAAGGAGCTCGCCCAGCAGAGCGCCGCGGCGACCGAGGACATCTCCCAGCGCGTCGAGAGCATCCAGCAGGACGCGACCGACACCGCCACCGCGCTCGCGCAGATCACCGACGTCATCGGCCGCATCAGCGAGACGCAGACGACGATCGCCTCGGCCGTCGAGGAGCAGACCGCGACGACCAACGAGATGAGCCGCTCGGTCCACCTCGCCGCCGAGGGCTCCAAGGGCATCGCCGGCAACATCGCCCAGGTCGCCTCGACCGCCGGCGAGACCAGCGCCGGAGCCCAGGAGACCCTGAGCGCCGCCACCGAGGTCGACGAGGTCGCCGGGCGCCTGCGAGACCTCGTCTCGGCCTACCGGCTGTAGTCGCCACCGACCCTGCCTGCCCGGCGAACAGCGCGACGCCCGGCCCCTCGATCTACGGGGCCGGGCGTCGCGCGTGTCTGGCGGCAGTCCTGCCGATCAGCTGGGCACGAAGAGCAACCCAGGAGCGTAGGCGGGGGCCTCCTGCCTCTGCTCCGGTGCCTGCGTCATCACGCCTCCTCTCCCTGCACGGCCTCATAGCCGGCCGTCAACTGCTCCTTGCACACCGGCCATTCGGCCGCCTCGACCCGCATGAAGTGCAACTTCTCCCGCTGCTCCAGTAGCGGCACACCCTAACGCCTGCTGACCGGGGCAGGTCTGGACTCGGACGGCTGGGGTCGCCTCACGGCAGGTGCAGGGTCGACTCGTTTCGGTCGCATTTCGACTTCAGGAAGACCGACTGGACCTCCAGCTCCTGGATGCGGTCCTCGTAGACCGCGGCGCGGATCTCGCCGAGGGCGTCGCCGATGAGGCGGACCTGCTCGCGCACGGTCTGGGTCGGGGTGCGCGCCGACCCGCCGATGGGGCGTTCGCGCAGGTCGGCAGGGATCTCGTAGTAGGTGCCGAGGGTGCCGGGCAGGTAGTCGAGCAGCATCGCGAGCACGTCGGGGCGGACGCCGGCGCGGTCGACCTCGTCGAGGCGCGTCAGGAGGTCGCGGGCGTCGGCGAGCACGGGGGCCAGGCCCAGGGCGTCGTCGGGCGATGCAGTGGCATAGGCGCCCGCCCACCCCTCGAACTTCCCCTGCACCTGGGGCGCCTCGTAGCGCACCTCCCGGTCGTAGGCGACCGCGAAGCCGGCAGCCACCGCCACAGCCACCGACGAGCTCGTGGTCCGCTCCACTCGTTCGGGCCGGTCGGGCCGGTCGGGCCGGTCGGGCCGCTCGGGCCGGTCGGGCCGCTCGGGCCGGTCGGGCCGGTCGCGTTCGGCGGGTCGGGCGGGGCCGGTCTGCCCCGACTCCCCGCGCACGATCCTGCGGCGGCGCCGCACGGCGGCGAGGGCGACGGCCGCGCCCAGCACGGCCCCGAGCACCACCCCACCGCCGACCAGCGGGTTGAGGCTGTCGGGCGCGGTCGGGGCGGGCGCGGTGCGGGTCGTCGTGGTGGCCGCCTCCCCCGCGGCGGCGCGCACGGCCGGCGCGGCGTCGAGCAGGGCCGGGCCGGCGTCGCCGCCTGTGTGCAGCGCGGCGTTGAGGGCCGTCGCGACGGCCGGAGCCTGCGGCCCGGCGACCCCGAAGGAGTCGCGGGCCTTGTCGACGAGGACGACGACGGTGTCGTAGCGCTCCCCGCCGCGCTGCTGCATCGCGGCCCGGATCTGCTCGGCGAGCGCGTCCGGCCCGAGGGCGGACGCGGCGACCTCCGGCACGACGACGATCGCGACAGTGCCGTCCGCGTAGGCGTCGTAGACCTGCCGCAGGTGCGTCACGGAGGTGTGTCTGCGTCGACATACATGGAGCTGGATTGCAGCGCGGAGACGGCCTCGGCCACATAGTCGATTCCCCGGGCCATGCGACCTTCTTTCCACAGTCTTGTGTGCGATCTACAGCGTCAGAAGTTGTGCAGGACCGACGCGAAGACCTCGCCGATCTGCCGGGAGTCCGTGGCGTCGAACATCTGCCCGCCGGACGCCGTGGAGATCCGCCGCAGCACGCCCTTGTCGGCCTCCTTGCCGTAGGCGATCGTGAAGATCCGCACCGGGGCCGGCGCCGCGCCCTCCTTGGCGGACCCGCGGATCGTGCGCACGAGCGCGGCCAGCGACGTGCGGGAGTCGGTGTCCTCGGAGAGCACGACGAGCGCGTTGATCCGACCGCGCTGCGCTCGCTTGGTCATCTCGCCGTAGGCGGTGGCCACGGCGTCGTAGAGCGGCGTGCCGCCCCCATCGACATACAGCACCTGGTCGATCGCGTCGCGCAGCTGCTGCCGGTCGCCGCGCAACGGCGCGAAGTCGCGCACCGGTGCGACGTTGCGCAGCGCCGTGGCGCAGGCCCGTCGTGAAGACCCAGACGCCGATCTCGTCGGAGCTGCGGAACGCCGACAGCGTGTCGCGGGCCCTGGCGACGGCCGCCTGCAGCTTCGTGCGGCCCGGGGTGACCGGCTCGTCCATCGACCCCGAGACGTCGATGAGCTCGAGCACCGCCGACGGCTTGCGGATCGACTGCCAGCTGCCGATGGCCGCGGTGACGGTCGCATCGGAGGGCTTGGGCAGGCTGACCCGCGGCCCGGCCGGGTCGACACCGACATCGGCGTTGAGGTGCCCGCTGACGTCGGCGGCCGGATCGACCGGCCGGAAGCCGTATCGCGGCAGGATCTGCTGCGCCGCCGGTGTGCTCAGGAACGCCACGAACGCCTGCCCTGGCGCCCGCTGCTGCGCGGTCACCCACGGCGAGCCGAGGACGACCGCCGGGTTGTCCGACCACATCGACCCCTCGCTGGGATAGACGGCCGCTCAGCTTCTCCGCCGGCGGCGTCAGCGTCTCCCCCGGCGCCACGACGTGACTGTCCGGGTTGCCCTTGTTGTAGTTGACCAGCGACGTCTCCTCCAGCGCGAGCGCCGAGACGTAGCCCGACCCCGACGAGCCGCCGCCGGCGTTGTAGAGGGTCGTCAGGACGTTGCCGGTCGTGTCGCCGTAGTGGATCGCCCCGCTCTCGAAGACCCGCGAGAAGTCCTGCGCTGCAGCGACATCGCCCGCGGTGAGCTCACGCGTCCTGCCGGTCGCCGCATACGTCTGCATGAGGATCATCGACAGGCCGGTCGTCGAGGTGTTCGGGTTGGTCTTGGCGATCTTGAACGACCCCCACAGCGGCCGACCCACGCCCGCCCACCCGTCCTTGGACGCGATGAGCCGCTCGACGTCCTTCAGCGACACGGGCTTGCCGGGGTATCCGAGCGCGGCCGCCATCGACGCCGGCATGCTGAGCACGACGGGTGTCCGCGCGAACGAGGTCGGCTCCGGCACGAGGTCCGCGCCCGCGGCCGCGGCGACCCGGTCGGTCCACAGCGTCGACGCCGGCGACCACACGACCGGCCAGTAGGAGGTGTCCTTGGACGGCCACTGCCGCGGCCCGGCGCTCAGGATGCGGGCGGCGTCGCCCGAGGGGATGTTCAGCGGCGCGACCTGCACGCAGCGGCCCTCGACCGTGCCCGTCGGCGACGCGGCGAACGCCGCGCCGAGCTCCTGGACGAGGTTGATCTTCTCCGAGCTCGCCGCGACGACGAGGCGCAGGCAGTCGCCGCCCGAGCCCGGCGCCGGGCCCTCGCCCGACGCACCGCCGGGGAGCTCGGCGGTACAGGCCGGCAGCGCGGCGACGAGCAACACCGTGAGCCCGGCGACCGCACGACGGCGAACCACCGAACGACGGCGAACCACTGCGCGGGCGGACGCCCGCGGGCGTGCGCCGCGTCGGCGCGCCGGACGGGACAGGTCGATCACACGTGGCACCGCTACTCCTCAACGGCTCCGTGAGGCGCCCTCTGACGCACCCCGATGCCCGTAGTGGCCCAGCTCACGCGCCCACACCGCATCCGTCCGCCCATCCGCTTCTCACCGGACCACGTCTGGCCACAGCGCGGCCCGACCGGCCCGCCCGCACGGTCAGGGTCGGACACGCTCAGGTCGGATCCGGCCCGCGTCAGCCGCCGTGCGGCCGTCACGAATCCACCTGGGCCCTGGGTCGGCTCCGAGGTCTAGCCTCGATCGCAGGTGACCCGCTCGCCGGCCGCGAGCGCCCGCCGACCCCAGGCCGAGAGGAGCCCCGATGGACACCCCGCCGAGCGACACATTCGTCGCGTTGGACCGCATCGGCGCCGGGGGCGCGAGCGGCCCGCAGGTCGCGCGGTTCGGCGGCAAAGGGTCCGGGCTCGGCACGCTCGTCGCGGCGGGCTTTGCGGTGCCTCCGGGCTTCGTCGTGACGACGGCGGCCCACCGCAGCGGCGTCCTCGACCTCGACGGGCTCCGGCGGGCGTTGGAGCCGCTGGGTGGCGCGGCGGTCGCGGTGCGCTCGAGCGCGACGGCCGAGGACCTGCCTGATGCGAGCTTCGCCGGACAGCAGGACACGATCCTGGCGGTCCCCACCGACACCGGCGTCGAGCCGGTCGCCGCCGCGATCACCGCGGTCTGGGAGTCGTTGCACACCCCGCGCGCGATCGCCTACCGGCAGGCGCACGGGGTCGGTGAGGCGCAGATGGCCGTCGTCGTGCAGACCATGGTCGACCCCGCCGCCGCGGGCGTCCTCTTCACCGTCGATCCCCTGCCCCAGACGCGCGGCACCGCCGCGGTCGACGCCGTCGCGGGGCTGGGCACCGCGGTCGTCGACGGCACGGCCGACACCGATCACTACGTCGTCACCCCCGACGGCACGGTGACCGGCCCCGACGACGGCTGCCTGGATCGCACACAATTGTGTGAGCTCTTCGCCGTCGGGCGACGCGTCGAGACCGCGCTGGGCGGACCGCAGGACATCGAATGGGCCGTCGACCACGACGGTCGCCTGTGGCTGCTGCAGTCGCGGCCCATCACGAGCCTCTTCCCGCTGCTCGACGACCCGACCGATCCCCATGACGGCTCCCGCGCCTTCATGG
>JAVTVZ010000076.1:0-2270 GCA_032229625.1 Dermatophilaceae bacterium
TGGGGCTGCTCGTCGTCGTCGCCCTGCTGAGCCTGATGATCGGGGCGCGCTCGATCCCCGCCGCCACCGTCGTCGAGGCGATCGTGGACCGGCAGCCCACCCCCGAGCACGCGGCGATCTGGGACGGTCGCATCCCCCGCACCCTGCTCGGCCTCGCCGCCGGCGGCGCGCTCGGCGTCGCGGGCGCCCTCATCCAGGGCCTGACCCGCAATCCCCTGGCCGACCCGGGCATCCTCGGCGTCAACGCCGGCGCCGCGTTCTTCGTGGTCCTGGCCGTCGGCTTCGGCCACGTCGCGTCGATCGCCGGCTACATCTGGTTCGCCTTCGCCGGGGCGCTCGCCGCCGCCGTGGGTGTCTACGTCATCGGCACGGGCGGGCGACGCGACGTCGACCCGCTGCGCCTCACCCTCGCCGGGGTGGCGCTCGGCGCCGTCCTGACCGGCATGGGCACGGGCATCGCGCTGCTGCGCCCGGAGGCCTTCGCGCACCTGAGCGCCTGGCACGTCGGCAGCCTCGACGTCCGTAGCCTGCAGCCGCTGACGACGATCCTGCCGTTCGTGCTCCTCGGGCTGGCCCTCGCGGGGGTCGCCGGGCGCGGCCTCGACGCCCTCGCGATGGGCGAGGACGTCGCCCGCTCCCTCGGCAGTCACGTGCTGGCGACGCGGCTGTGCGCGGTCGCCGCGATCACCCTGCTCGCCGGTGCGGCGACCGCCGCGGCCGGCGCGATCGCCTTCGTCGGGCTCATGATCCCCCACCTGGCGCGCCGCATCGTCGGCCCCGACCAGCGCTGGATCATCGCCTACACCGTCGTCCTCGCGCCGATCCTGCTGCTCGTCGCCGACATCCTGGGCCGCGTCCTCGTGCCCGGCGAGATGGCCGCGGGGGTCGTCACGGCGTTCGTCGGGGCGCCCTTCCTCGTCGCGATCGCGCGGCGCCGGCGGGTGATCGCACTGTGAGCGCGCCCGCTGTGACCCCGCCCTCCGGCGGTGGAGCCCGCGGCGCCGACGGCGCCGCGCACCGCTACCGCCCGCACGTCCTGCGGCTGGGGCCCGCCGCGCTGCGGGTCGACGTCCGCGCCGCGTGGGTCTGCCTGGCGCTGCTGGCGGTCGCCGCCGTGACCGGGGTGCTCGCCCTGCGCGTCGGCGACTTCCCACTGACCACCGGTCAGGTGCTCGGCGCCCTCACCGGCTCGGTCGACGGCCTCCCCCGCGCCGTCGTCCTGGAGTGGCGGCTACCGCGGGTACTCGCCGCGATCGTCTTCGGCGCGGCGCTCGGCGCGAGCGGCGCAATCTTCCAGAGCCTGACCGACAACCCCCTGGGCAGCCCCGACATCGTCGGGCTCAACTCCGGCGCCTATACCGGCGCGCTCGTCGTCCTCGTCGTGCTCGGCGGGTCGTTCGCCCTCGTCGCGACCGGCGCGCTGCTCGGCGGGCTCGCCACGACCGTCCTCGTCTACGCGCTCGCCGGGCGCGGCGGGGCCGCCGGCCTGCGGCTCATCATCGTCGGCATCGGCGTCGGCGCGACCTTGACCTCGCTGAACCACTGGATCACCCTGACCGCCGACCTCGAGACCGCGATGTCCGCGGCCGCGTGGGGCGCCGGCTCCCTCAATGGGGTCCGCTGGGAGCAGGTGGCGCCCGCGACACTCGTGCTGCTGCCCATCCTGGCCCTGGCCGCCCTCGGTGCGACCCACCTGCGGATGCTCGAGCTCGGCGACGACGCCGCCCGCGCCCTCGGCCTGCGCGTCGAGCGGACCAGGCTCACGCTGCTCGTCCTGTCCGTCGCCCTCACCGCCGCGACGACGGCCGTCGCGGGACCCATCGCCTTCGTCGCGCTCGCCGCGCCGCAGCTCGCGATCCGACTGACCCGCAGCGCCGGCATGGCGATCCTGCCCGCCGCCTGCATGGGGGCGGCGCTGCTCGCCGTCGCCGACCTCGCCGCCCAGCGCGCGTTCGCCCCGACCCAGGTGCCGGTCGGGGTCATGACCGTCAGCGCCGGCGGCGTCTATCTCATCTGGCTCCTGATCCGAGAGGCACGACGATGACCGCATCGCAGATCGACCGGGGCCGCCGGGAGCCCGCCACCGACGGCGAGCGGCTCGTCGCGCGGGAGGTGACCCTCGCCTACGACAAGCGGGTCATCTCGCGGGGGCTCACGGTGCCGGTGCCGGACCGGGCGTTCACGGCGATCATCGGGCCCAACGCCTGCGGCAAATCCACACTGTTGCGTGCGATGTCGCGGCTGCTCAAGCCGACCGCCGGGTCGGTCGT
>JAVTVZ010000077.1:0-3854 GCA_032229625.1 Dermatophilaceae bacterium
TCGTCGCGCCCGACGGCGGACCCGACGAGGAGGGGCGGATCGGCTACCGCATCACTGACGCCGGCCGCGACGAACTGCGTCGCTGGTGGACCGACCCCGTCGGCGGCGACGTCACGCCCCGCAACGAGCTCGCCATCAAACTCGCGCTCGCCGTCACCCTCCCCGGCGTCGACGTGCCCGCCCTCGTGCACGCCCAACGCGCCGCCACGATGACCCGGCTGCGCGCCCTGACCCGCCAGAAGGCCGCCGCCCTCGACGGTCCCGGCCTGGCCGGTGGCAACGGCTCGTCCGCGAATGGGCGCGACGCCCTCAGTCGGCTCCTGGTCATCGAGAGCCTCGTCTACGCCGCCGAGTCCGAAGTCCGCTGGCTCGACCACGTCGAGGCGCGGGTCATGAGTGCAGGGCAGGCTCAGCGCTGAGCCGGACGTGAAAGCTCCTGCCGTTGTCGTGGATTCGTCCGCCGATGGGCACGGGTGACCCGGGTCTGGCCGGCTCCGCGAGAAGCCGCCGGACGGGCCGTGGGTCCCGGCGCGCGCGGGGCGTCGGCGTGTGGCGGGGCGCTGCGAGGGTGACGAGCTCCGTCCTGGCCAACGCGGCCGCACGCGGGGTTCTGTCATGAGGTCCGCCCGGCGGGCGGCTCGGATGTGACGTCGGGCGTCGCGGCCGCCGTGCCCCCGGGCGGTGTGGCGCCGCCCTCCAGGCGCGCGTCGAGGTAGTCGCGCAGCTGGGCCATCGCGGCGTCGAGGTCGCCGCGGCTGGCGGCCTGGTCGGCGGGGCGCAGGTCGACGGACAGGGCGCCGCCGGGGTCGAGGGTGGCGCGGGCGACCTCGTGGACGTCGTCGGCGCCCTGGTGGCGCAGGGCCCAGTGCAGCTCGGTGCGGGTCAGGCCGAGCCGGGTCAGGGCGCGCTCGTCGACGCGGCCGTCGGCCACGACGGTGCTCGGGCGACCCTGGACGAGCCGATACACCTGCGGGTAGCGGTGGCTGAGGCGGTCGAGGGCGGCGTTCGCGGCGACGAGCACCACCGCGCCGAGCAGGCCGCCGGTCAGGGAGTTGTCGGCGCCGATGATCGCGTTCTGCACCACGTTGCTCAGCAGCAGGACGACGACGAGGTCGAGGCTGTTCATCTGCGCCAGCAGGCGTTTGCCGGCGACGCGCACGATGAGCAGGATCCCCAGATACACGGCGACCGTCCGCAGGACCTTGTCCAGCGGCGGCACCCCCATCGCCCACAAGTCCGGATCGAGGCTCGTGAGCGCGTCGGCGGTGGGCATCCCGGCGACGAGGCCGTCGTAGAGCGAGTGCATGCCCCGATCCTCCCCGCTCGCTCCTGACTCCACGACGTCGGCTGGGCCTGCGCTGGGGATCTCCCGCCGGATCGCTGGGATCGGCGGCCCACCGACCATCGGCCGGTCCGGGCAGGTCACGATGGGTGCGGGCCGGTGGGGACCGGGCCTGTGGGGAAGGGGAATCTCATGATGTCGCTGTCCATCACCAGCGATGCGTTCATCTGGACGATGCGGGTGCTGCTCGTGGTCGCCGTCGTGTTCGTCGTCTGGCGCTGGCCGAAGGCCGCGGGCCCGGGCGTCCTGCCGATCCTGCGGCGCCTGGCGAATCTCGCGGTCGTCTCGCTGCTGGCCGTCGTCAACATCCTCGCGCCGGTCAACGCCGAATACGGCTGGTATATGACCGTGGGCGACCTCATGCCCGGCGCCGACGGCGGCCCGGGGGTCTCCTCCCAGGGCGGCGGCGCGGCGGTCGCGGCGACATCGGCGTCGATGCGCTCGGCCGCCACGATCGTCGGTGCGCGCCGACGCCCGGCGATGCCGCTCACGCTCACTCCCACGGCCGTCGGCGGCTATCAGGACTTCCAGGTGGCGGGGCGGACGTCGGGCTTCACCGGCACCATCACCGTGTGGTTCCCGCCGTCCTACACGACACCGGCCGGCGCGAATCGCGACTACCCCGTCATCGAGGCGTTCCACGGCATCAAACCCGCGCCGTACGCCTGGTTCAAGGTCATGCAGATCGACCAGACCATCAGCGATCTCGTCGCGGCGAAGAAGATGCGCGAATCCATCGTCGTCATTCCCCACTGGGCGCCCGGCGGGCAGGACACCGAATGCGTCGACGCGCCCGCCGGCACCCCCGGCGGCTCGAAGATGGAGACCTGGCTGACGCACGACGTGCCCGACTGGGTGTATTCGAACCTGCGCGCCGCGTCGGGGCGCACCTCCTGGAGCGCGGTCGGGCTCAGCGCCGGCGGCTGGTGCGCCAACATGGCCGCGATGCTGCACCCGTCGACGTATGCGACGGCCATCTCCTTCGGCGGCTACTGGCAGCCGGTCTTCGACCCTACCTACGTGCCCTTCGGGAAAGGCACCGAGTCGTGGCACCGCTACGACCTGCTCTCGCACGTGCAGCACCGCTCGCCGTCCGTCGCGATCTGGACCCTGTGCGCCCGCCAGGACAAACTCGCCTACCCCTCGACCACCGCCGCCCAGGCCCGCGCCCGCCCCCCGCTGTCCGTGACCGCGACGATCCTGCCCGAGGGTGCGCACAACGCCGAGGTCTGGGTGCCGCACGTGCCCGAAGCGCTCACCTGGTTGGGCGCGACGTCCGCCGGCTTCGCGCCCCTGTGAGGCACGACGCACAGGAATGTCTGCGACCGCGGATCGGGTGAGCGCAGACACGCATTCGCGTGCGGTCACGCCCCCGGCAGTGAGCGCACAATGGCGCTGTGAGTGCCGACATCCCCCCAGGCTGCGGACGTGACAACCCTGCGGGCGCAGCGGTCAGCGCGTCGCGGCGGCTCGTGGCGGCGGCCGGCGCGGGAGTGCTGCTGACGGGCGCCGCGGGATGCGGCTCGCCCGTGCCGTCCGCGACCGGCCCCGACGCCGCGGCTGCTGCGGTGCACTCGGCGGCGTCGCCCGGGGCCGAGCCCGCGAGTCCCGTGGACCCGGCGAGTGGCGGGCTCGCGGCGGTCTCGGGCGCATCCCGCGGGGCCGCGCGGGCGGCGGTGCGGCGCGTCGTGGTGCTCGGCGACTCCGTGACGACGGGCAGCACGTGCGACTGCACCCCCTTCGGGCAGCTCGTCGCGTCATCGCTGGCCCGCAGTCAGAAGCGCCCGGTCACCTATGCCGGGGACGGCCTGGACGGTCTGACCGCCGACGGCCTCGTCGACCTGCTCGACGCGGCCCACGGTGATGCGCAGGTGCGCGCCGACGTCCGCCGGGCGGACCTGATCATCCTGACGATCGGCGCGAAAGACCTTGTCGGCGACGATGATTCGGGTGGCTCGCCGACCGGCGCGGGGCGTGGTGCGGCGACCCGCGCGGCCCAGGGTGTCGACCGCGCGATGGCCGCGATCGCGTCGCTCGCCCCGCACGCGCGGCTCGCCGTCACGAACTACTGGAACGCCTTCACCGACGGCGACGACGCCGTGCCCGACGCCGACGAGCGTGCCCGCACCGACGCCCTGACCCGCCTCTTCAACGCCGCTGTCGCGCGGATCGCCGCCCGCCGCGGCGCGACCCTCGTCGACCTCTACGCGCCTTTCAAGGGAGACGGCAGCCGCGACCCCGGGCCGCTGCTGCTCGACGACGGCGACCACCCCGACGCCGCCGGCCACCGGGCCATCGCCGGCGCCGTGCTGCGCGCGATCCGCTGACCGCTCGACCCGCGCGGCCTCAGGCGCTCGGGGTTGCGGCGACAGCTCGTGGTCGCGGCTGTCGACGCGACGCGTGACTGCGAGCGCGACCGCGAGGCCTTCGGGGGAGCGAGGCGGACCTGTCGGTGCCGGCGGTTAGGGTGCGGCGCATGGATCGGACCGACGAGCTGTGGCGCTGGAGCGCC
>JAVTVZ010000077.1:3954-5497 GCA_032229625.1 Dermatophilaceae bacterium
GGCGGTTAGGGTGCGGCGCATGGATCGGACCGACGAGCTGTGGCGCTGGAGCGCCCGCGACCTGACCGGTGCGCTGCGGCGCCGCGAGATCTCGGCGCGGGAGGCGCTCGCCGCGCACCACGCGCGGATCGACGCGGTCGACGGGCCGCTCAACGCCGTCGTCATCGAGGACCGCGCGGGCGCGCAGGCTCGCGCCGCGGCCGCCGACGAGCTCGCCGCGCGCACCGACCCGGCCGACCTGCCGCCGCTGCACGGGCTGCCGATGACCCACAAGGACACGCACCTCGTCGCGGGGATCCGCTCGACGATGGGCTCCGCGCTGACCGACGTCGTGCCGACCAAGGACGACCTCGTCATCGCCCGCCTGCGCGGCGCCGGCGTCAACAGCACGGGCAAGAACAACGTGCCCGAGTTCGCCGCCGGCTCCCACACGTTCAACGACCTCTTCGGCGCCACCGGCAACCCCTACGACCCGAGCGTCAGCGCCGGCGGCAGCAGCGGCGGCGCCGCCGTCACCCTCGCCACCGGCATCCAGGCCCTCGCCGACGGCTCCGACATGGGCGGCTCCCTGCGCAATCCCGCCGCGTTCTGCAACGTCGTCGGCTACCGACCCTCCGCCGGGGTCCTGCCCGCGGCGCCGACCCGCGACGCGTGGGCGTGGCTCGCGCGCCCCGGCCCCATGGCCCGCGAGGTCGCCGACATCGCGCTCGCGATGACCGTCCTCGCCGGACCCGACCCGCGCGTCGCGCTGCCCTGCCCGGTCGCGCCGGGCGGCTACGCGCCCCTGATCGACGCCCACGTCGACCCCGACGCCCGGCCGCTCGCCGGGCTGCGCGTCGGGCTCACCGTCGACTTCGGCGTCGGGGTGCCCGTGGAGCCGGCCGTCGCTGCCGCCGTCCGCGCCGCCGGCGACGTCCTCGCGGGCCTCGGCGCCCACGTCGCCGACTCCTGCCCGGACCTGCGCACCGCCGACACCGTCTTCGACACCCAGCGCGCCCTCGACATGGCGCTGTCCCTGCGCGAGCTCGTCGCTCGCTACCCCGACCAGGTCAAACCCGAGGTGCGGTGGAACGTCGAGCGCGGGGTCGCCCTCACCGGCACCGACGTCATGGACGCCACCGCCGCCCGCACCCGGCTGCGCTCGGCGGTCGCGCGCTGGCACGAGCGTGTCGACGTGCTCGTCGCGCCGACCTCCCAGCTGCTGCCCTTCCCGCTGACGCAGCGGTATCCGCAGGTCATCGACGGCCACACCCTGACCACGTATGTCGAGTGGATGCGCTCGTGCACGCTCGTGTCGGCGATGGGTGGGCCCGCGGTGTCGGTGCCCGCCGGATTCGCGGCCCGGCCCGACGCGGCGGATCGACCGGAGCTGCCTGTGGGGCTGCAGATCACCGGGGCCCACGGCGACGACGTGCGCGTGCTGGCGGTCGCGCAGGCCTACGAGGCCGCGACCCGCCACGTGGATCGGCGGCCCCCCGGCTGACCGGCTGAACCGGCTGACCGGCGGGCCGGCTGATCGGCGGGCCGGCTGATCGGCGGGCCG
>JAVTVZ010000077.1:5597-12058 GCA_032229625.1 Dermatophilaceae bacterium
CGGCGGGCCGGCTGATCGGCGGGCCGGCTGATCGGCGGGCCGTCGCGTCCGGCGCTCAGGCCTGCGCGGCGTCCTGACCGGTCTTCTTGGCGTTGCGGAAGACGAGGAAGAAGACGACGACGAGCATGCCGATCGAGACGTACCACATGTACTTCCCGAACTCCTCGAGCGCGGCGACCGCCGGCTCCCCGATGCGGAAGCCGAGCCACACGAAGAGCGCCGCGAACGCCCCTGCGAAGGCCGCGTCGAGCGCGAACACGCGCCACAGTCGCGTCCCGGCCGCCCCGAGCACCGCGCACACGATCGAGCGCGGCACCGGCACGAAGGGCATGTTGCCGAGCAGCAGCGCGAGGGCGTCGAAGCGCCGCGTCAGCTGCTCGGCCCGCTTCGCGCGCCGTCGCGCCCGCTCGGTCTGCCCGGCGATGCTCGCGATGAACTGGTCGCCCCACAGCTTCCCGGCCCACCACCACACGAGGTCGAACTTGATGGCGCTCAGCGCCCCGATGACGATCGCCGCCGGCCACCACGGCGCCGCGCCCGTCGCGCCCAGCGCACCCACCATGACCAGGCCCGTCATCGACCCGGTCAGCGTCACGAGCACGATCGGGGCGAGCCCGAGGATGACCGGCCGCAGCGGCAGCATCGCCAGACCCCACAGGGTCATCAGCCCGATCAGCGAGGCGCAGATGACGTCCTGCCGCCCGAATTCGTGCCCTGCCGGCCAGGGCTGCTGCGGCGGCGCATCCGGCGCAGGCTCCGCCCCGGGCGCCCGGTCGTCGCGCGCAGGCGACGCCGGCCCGTCGCCTCCCGGTCCCTGGCCCACCGGTCCCTGGCCCACCGGTCCCTGGCCCACAGGTCCCTCGCCGACAGGTCCGTCGCCCACAGGTCCCGGCCCGCCCCGCGTGTCATCGCTCACCCCAGCACAGTAGGTGGGCGCACCGGACCCGCCCAAACGCCGAGCAGGCGCGGGTCGGCGATCCGCCACCGGCCGTCGGGGCGCAGATGTGGTCGTGGCCACCGCCGCGCGCCGGTAGTCTGCGCGCACCGTATCCCCCCAACATCCCCCCAACGAAGCCGGGAGAACGCCGTTGAGCGCACAGTCCTACCAAATCCTGGCCATGCTGATCTACCTCGCCGCGATGCTCGCGATCGGGTATTACAGCTGGCGCCGCACGCAGAATCTCGACGACTACATGCTCGGCGGGCGTGACCTGAGCCCGTCGGTCGCGGCGCTCTCGGCCGGTGCCTCCGACATGTCGGGGTGGCTGCTCATGGGCCTGCCCGGCGCCGTCTACGCCAACGGCCTCGTCGAGGGCTGGATCGCCGTCGGTCTCACCGTCGGTGCCTGGGTCAACTGGAAGGTCGTCGCGCCGCGGCTGCGCGCCTACACCGAGCTGGCCAACAACTCGATCACCGTGCCGAGCTTCCTGGAGAACAGGCTCCACGACCGGTCCCGCGCCCTGCGGGTCGTCAGCGGCGCGATCATCCTCGTCTTCTTCACGTTCTACGTCAGCTCCGGCATGGTCGCCGGCGGCGTCTTCTTCGAGGGCTCGTTCGGGCTGGACTACCGGCTCGGGATGGTGCTCGTCGCGGGCGTGACCGTCACCTACACGTTGTTCGGCGGCTTCCTCGCCGTGAGCCTGACGGACTTCGTGCAGGGCCTGATGATGGTCGCCGCGCTGGTGGCGGTGCCGACGCTGGGCATGATCGCCGTCGGCGGGCCCATGGAGGTCGCCGACAATGTCCGCGCCGTCGACCCGCAGCTGCTGTCGATGGTCCACGGCGCCACCGCGATCGGCGTCATCTCGTCGCTGGCGTGGGGCCTGGGCTACTTCGGGCAGCCGCACATCATCGTCCGCTTCATGGCGCTGCGCAACGCGCAGGAGGCCACCGCGGGCCGGCGCATCGGCATCGCGTGGATGCTCTTCTCCGTCGTCGGGGCCGTCATGACCGCGATCGTCGGGATCGCCTACGTGCGCCAGCACCCCGAGGTGACGGTCGCCGACCCCGAGACGATCTACCTGCGTCTGGGGCAGCTGCTCTTCCACCCGCTGGTGGCCGGCTTCATGCTCGCCGCCGTGCTCGCCGCCATCATGAGCACGATCTCCAGCCAGCTCCTGGTCACCAGCTCCGCGCTCGTCGAGGACCTCTACAAGGTCGTGCTGCGCACCGGCAAGGAGGACAAGCACTACGTCTTCATGGGCCGCATGGCGGTCCTGGCGGTGTGCCTCGTCGCCGCCGCGATGGCGTGGAACAAGGGCGGCACGATCCTCGGGCTCGTCGCCTTCGCGTGGGCGGGCTTCGGCGCGGCCTTCGGCCCCGTCATCATCCTGTCGCTCTACTGGCGCAAGCTGACGACCCTCGGCGCCCTCGCCGGCATGATCACCGGCGCCGTCGTCGTCTGGGCGTGGGCCGCGCTGTCGGGGGGCATCTTCGACCTCTACGAGATCCTGCCCGGCTTCCTGGCCAACCTGCTCGTCGCCGTCGGCGTCAGCCTGGCCACCTACAAGGACAACCCGGTCATCAACGTCGAATTCGACGAGAGCGCCCGCATCGCCGGCAAGCTCACGACGACCAGCGCCTGACGCGGCGCCCGCCGGCGCCTCGCCCGGCAAGCGTGACCCCCGCGGCCGGCCGCTCGATCAGCGGCCGGCCGCGGCGTGTCCGCAGTGAGTACGACGGGTGTCGCAGCCGTCGGCGCGGCCAGCGCTGGGTTAGACAGAGACGGTGAGCCTGCCCGAGCACCTGCGCCTGCCGACGTCGCCGATCGCGCACGGGGACAACGTGATCCGCGTCGGCGACGCGCGCGTCACCGTGCTGACCCCGCACCTGCTGCGGCTCGAATACAGCCCGAGCGGCGGCTTCGAGGATCGCGCCTCGCAGGTCGTGCTGCACCGCGACACCGAGCCCGTCGAGCATCGTGCCGACACGGCCGGCGGCAGGCTGGAGCTCGACACGGCGGGGCTGCACCTGTCCTGCGACGGGGGGCCGTTCACCGCGAACGGCCTGTCGGTGCAGGTCACGGGCTCGGTGAGCAACTATCACAGCGTGTGGCGCTACGGGCAGCCCGTCGAGGGCAACCTCGGTGGCACCGCCCGCACCCTCGACAACGTCGACGGGGCGACCCCGCTGGAGCCCGGGCTCCTGAGCCGCGACGGCGTCACGGTCCTGGACGATTCGGCGTCGCTGCTGCTCACCGACGACGGCGGCCTCGCGCCGCGCGAGCCCGGCAGCATCGACCTCTACGTCTTCGCGCACGGCCGCGACTACAAGGCGGCGCTGCGCGACTACTACGCGCTGACGGGCGCGCCGCCGGTGCTGCCGCGCTTCGCGCTCGGCAACTGGTGGAGCCGCTACCACCCCTACACCGCCGACGACTACGAAGCGCTGATGGACCGGTTCGCCTCGCAGCGGCTGCCGTTCAGCGTCGCGGTCCTCGACATGGACTGGCACCGTGTCGACATCGACGCCCGGCTGGGCAGCGGCTGGACCGGCTACTCGTGGAACCGCGACCTCATCGCCGACCCCCGCGGCTTCCTGCGCCGGCTGCACCGCCGCGGCCTGCGCGTCACCCTCAACGTCCACCCCGCCGACGGCATCCGCGCCCACGAGGACCGCTACGTCGCCTCCGCCGACGCCGTCGGCGTCGACCCGACGACCGGGGCGCCCGTCGCGTTCGACCCCGCGGACGAGGCCTTCCTGACGGCCTACCTGCAGCAGGTGCACCACCCGCTCGAGGCCGACGGCGTCGACTTCTGGTGGGTCGACTGGCAGTCCGGACCGTACAGCCGGATGCCCGGCCTGGACCCGCTGTGGATGCTCAACCACATCCACCACCGCGACTCCGCCCGCCCCGGCGCGCGGCTGACCCGCGGCCTGACCCTGTCGCGGTATGCCGGACCGGGCTCGCACCGCTACCCGGTCGGCTTCTCCGGCGACACCGTCGTCAGCTGGGCGTCGCTGGCGTTCCAGCCGCACTTCACCGCGACGGCCGCGAACATCGGCTACGGCTGGTGGAGCCACGACATCGGCGGCCACATGTTCGGCGTCAAGGACGACGAACTCGCCACCCGCTGGATGCAACTCGGCGCGTTCTCCCCGATCCTGCGGCTGCACTCGACCCGCGACGACTTCCACAGCAAGGAGCCGTGGCGCTACGGCCGCGAGGCCCGCCGCGTCATGGGCGACTACCTGCGGCTGCGGCACCGGCTCGTGCCCTACCTGCACACGATGAACCGCCGCGCCCACACTCACGGGGAGCCACTCGTGCGGCCCATGTATCACGACCACCCGCACGAGCCCGGCGCGTACGAGGTGCCGACGCAGTTCGCCTTCGGCACCGACCTGATCGTCGCCGCGATCACCGCGCCGATGGACCCGGCGCTGCGCCTGGGCGCGGTCGCGACGTGGCTGCCGCCGGGGCAGTGGTACGACCTGCTCACCGGGATGTCGTATGCCGCGGGCCCCGGTGGCCGGCGCGTCCTGGCGCACCGCACCCTCGACGACCTGCCGCTGCTCGCCCGGCGCGGCACGATCCTGCCGCTGGCCGGCACGAGCGACGACGACGTCGTCGGCGTCGACAACCCCACCCACCTGCAGGTGTGCGTCATCGCGGGCGCCGCCGGAGACTTCACCCTCGCCGAGGACCGCGACGACGACGCGTGGGCGCGCACGCCGATGCGCTTCGACGGGACGAGCCTGGTCATCGGGCCCGTCGAGGGCGAGGCCGCCGCGATCCCGGCCGGGCGCACCTACGACGTCGTCGTGCTCGGCGCCCGCGAGGTCACCGGCGCGTCGATCGCCGTCGGCGGGCGGATGTCCCGCGGCGAGCTGCGCCCCGCCGGGCGCGGCGGCGTCCTCATCGGCGTCGGGCCCGTCGAGCCCGGCCAGCGCGTCCAGGTGACTCTCGCCGGCGACCTGGCCCCCGCCGCCAACGACGTGCCGGGCCGGGTCTTCGAGCTGCTCGACCGGGCCCAGATCGCCTACGGGCTCAAGGGGCGGCTGCGCGACGCGATCGCCCGCGCCGCCGACCCCCGAGACGGGCTGCTCGAGGTCGCCGCCGACCCCGACGCGACGCCCGCCCTGCGCGCCGCGATCGCCGAGATCGTGCTGGCGCACTGACGATCGCGCAGAGGCGTGTGGTGGCTCTCGACGACGCCCGCGCCGCGCATGACGACGGCCCGCGCCCCGATCGTCGGGCGTGGGCCGTCGCGAGGTGTGGCGGAGCCTGCGTCAGGCGGTGGCGCCCAGCTGGGGGCGGCGCCCGACGCGGCGCGGGGAGAGGCGGGCGGACTCCTCGATGAACGCGCGGAACTCGACGGCGCGGGCGTCGATGAACTCCGGACCGTCGGTGGTGCCCATGCCGTCGGCGAGGATCCGCAGGGTGCGGGCCTCGGGCGTCGCGACGCACAGCAGCACGTCGCCGACCGACAGCCGCTCGTCGACGGCCTGCCGGACGATCGCGGTGAAGGGGCGCTGACGCATGAGGTGCTGGTAGCGGATCCAGCGCGAGTGGTGCGGGTCGGTGCGCTCCAGACCGTCCGGGTCGAGGCACGGCGCGCCGGTGTCGGCGCGGCAGATGGTGCATGGGACGCGGCGGGCAAGATCGTGCGGCCCCAGTGCGATATGCCGGGCCGGCACTCCGTCGACGATGGCGGTCATAGCTCGCGAGTCCTTCCGTTGGTCGTGCCCGCGAGCTGTCCGCCGCGGGCGTTCCCCGAACCCCCGTTCAGGGCGCGCTCATCGCACCCCACAACCCTTCCTACCCACCTATCGGTCGCCATGGTCCCCGGGCGAGGTCAAATGTCCGTCAAGAAGGTCAAGATTCGTCCAAGTGTGCGCGTCGCGCCCGGGCCGCCCGACGGAACTGCCCCGGCGTCTGCCCGGTCAGCCGCGCGAACGTCCGCGAGAACGCCGCCTGGTCGTAGAAGCCGCAGTCGAGGGCGATCTGCGTCAGCGTCGCGTCGCTGCCGGTCAGCAGCGTGCGAGCCCGGTCGATGCGGGCCGTGAGCACGAGCTGGCCGGGGGAGCGGTGGAACGCCCGCCGCACCCGCCGCTCCAGGGCGTCGACGCTGCAGCCGGCGACCGCGGCGAGCTCGGCGACGCGGATCGGCCCGTCCAGGTGGGCGTCGATGTGCTCGACGACCCGGCTCAGGCTGCGCATGTCGGTGACGTCGTTGCCGAGGTCCTGCGAGATCGACACGAGCCCGACGACGCTGCCGGCGTGCACGAGCGGATGCTTGGCCGTCAGATACCAGCGCGCGACGCCGCCGGGCGGGCGGATCAGCTCCAGCTCGTTGCGCAGCGGCCGGCCGGTCGCGATCACCTGCCCGTCCTGCTCCTCGTAGCGCTCGGCGAGCTCGGGCACGAAGAGCTCGGCGGCGGTGTGCCCCAACACCGCTCGCGCCGACCGCTCGTTGGTCCGCAGGACGAAGGTCGGGTTGACCGCGACGTACCGGCCC
>JAVTVZ010000078.1:0-6939 GCA_032229625.1 Dermatophilaceae bacterium
GCCACGACCCGCGCCTACGGCGCCTGGTGAAGGAACCACCACACGATGAAAACGTCCCCCTACCGCCTCCTCGGATGGCTGGCACTCGCCGCCGCCGTGGCCCTCGTGCTGTGGATCGCCACGATCCTCGCCGGACAGGGTCACTGGCTGGCCGTCAGCGTCGCCGCCTTCGTCGCCCTCTGTCTCCTGGCCATCTACGGCACCCGCCGCGCGGTGCCGCTGAAATACCTCTTCCCCGGCCTGCTCGCGCTGCTCGCGCTGCAGGTGTGGCCGATCCTCTTCACCGTCGCGATGTCCTTCACCAACTACGGCGACGGGCACCTGGACAGCAAGGAGGTGGCGGTCGCCCAGATCGTCGCCAACTCCGTCGAGGAGGTGCCCGGGTCGACGCGGTATCGCGCCGCCGTCGCCGTCAAGGAGGGCGCCGACCCGACCGCCGGCGACCTGACGCTGCTGCTGACCGACCCCAAGGGTCAGGCGTTCGTCGGCACGAAGGACGGCCTGGCGCCCCTGACGGAGCAGGTGAGCAAGAACCCGGCCGGTCGCATCACGGCCGCGCCCGGCTACGCCGTGCTGACCGCAGGCCAGGCCAACGCCCGCTCCAAGGACCTGTCGACCTTCGCCGTGCCCACCGCCGACGGCGGCGGCATCAAGATGCAGGGCCTCTCGTCGGCCTTCGAAGGGCGCACGCGCGTCACCTACGACGCCGCCGCCGACCAGCTCACCGACACCCGCACCGGCAAGACCTTCGCCCCCTCCGGCGGCCGCTACGTGGCCACGGACGGCAGCGGCGAGGCCTTCAGCCAGGGCTGGATGGAATACGTCGGACTGCGCAACTTCACCACGATCCTCGGGGACGAGACGTTGCGCTCGCAGTTCCTGCGGATGTTCGTGTGGAACGTCGTCTTCGCCGCCGGCACCGTCGTGCTGACCTTCGGGCTCGGCATGCTCATCGCGATGCTCTTCAACGAGCCGACGATGCGCTTCCGCGGGCTCTATCGCTCGCTGTTGATCCTGCCGTATGCGATTCCGACCTTCGTCACGGCGCTGCTGTGGCGGGGCATGTTCAACCAGGACTACGGCCTCATCAACGCCCTGACGGGCCTGTCCGTCGACTGGCTGGGCAACACCGCCGCCGCGATGGCGGCCGTGCTCATCACGAACCTGTGGCTCGGCTTCCCCTACATGTTCCTCGTGTGCACCGGCGCCCTCCAGGCGATCCCCGGTGACGTCAAGGAGGCCGCGCGGATCGACGGGGCGTCCGGCTGGCAGATGACGATGAAGATCACGATGCCGCTGCTGCTCGTGGCCGTCGGGCCGCTGCTCATCGCGTCCTACGGCTTCAACTTCAACAACTTCTCGTTGATCTTCCTGCTCACCGAGGGCGGGCCCTTCATCGGCGGCGCCCAGGTCGGCGGCACCGACCTGCTCATCACCTACGCCTACCGGCTCGCCTTCTCCGGAGCGGCCCCGAACTACGGTCTCGCCGCGGCCGTGTCGATCATCATCTTCGCCCTCGTGGCGCTCATGAGTCTGCCCGGCTTCCGGGCCACGAAGAAGCTGGAGGAGATCAGCTGATGGCCACCGACCAGATCGGCCCGCCCGTCGTGCCCGGCACGCCGGTCGACCCGCCCCGCGTCATGCGCGCCCCGCGCGCCGGTGGCGCCGGCACCGGCAACAACTGGTGGCGGCACGCCGTGGGAGTGCTCGTCCTGGTGTGGGCGCTCTTCCCGATCCTCTTCCTCGTCTCCGCCGCCCTCAACCCCTCGGGCCAGCTGTCGACGTCGGACCTGCTGCCGCGGCACTTCTCGCTGCAGAACGTCATCGACCTCGGCAAGGACCCGGCCCGGCCCTACTGGACCTGGTACAAGAACTCCCTGATCATCTGCACCGTCGGGGCGTTCCTGTCGGTCTTCCTCGGGGCCTGCGCCGCCTTCGCGTTCTCGCGGCTGCGCTTCCCGGGGCGCCGGTTCGGCCTGCTGAGCCTGCTGCTGCTGCAGCTCTTCCCCGCGGTCCTCGCGCTCGTGGCGATGTACATCACCTTCGCCAAGGTCGGTGACGTCATCCCCGCGTTCGGGCTCAACACGACCTGGGGTCTGCTGCTGGCCTACATGGGTGGCGCGATGGGCAGCAACGTGTGGCTGCTCAAGGGCTACTTCGACACCATTCCCCGCGAGCTCGACGAGGCCGCGGTGATGGACGGCGCCGGCCACGCGCGGATCTTCTTCACGATGACCCTGCGCCTCGTCGGGCCGATCCTGGTCACGGTGTTCATGTTGTCGTTCGTCGGGCTGTTCGGTGAGTTCATGCTCGCCAGCGTCTTCCTCACCGACGTCGACAGCCAGACCCTCGGCGTGGGTCTGTGGAGCATGAGCAAGGGCACGACGGCGAACGAGTTCTTCGGACGCTTCGCGGCCGGCTCGTTCCTGTGCTCGCTGCCGGTGATGCTGCTCTACCTGACCTTCCAGAAGCAGCTCGTCGGTGGGCTCACGCAGGGCTCGGTGAAATAGTCGAGGCGATGACCACCACACCACGCCCCGCCGGCACCGCGCGCCTGGCTGACGTCGCGCGGCACGCCGGCGTGAGCGAGGCGACCGTCAGCCGGGTCTGCAACGACAAGCCAGGAGTGTCGGAGCGGACCCGGCTGACGGTGCTGCGGTCTCTGGACGTGCTCGGCTACGACCGGCCACGGGTCAAGGTCACCTCGGCCGGCCTCGTCGGGCTCATCGTGCCGGAGCTGAGCAACCCCGTCTTCCCCGCCTACGCCCAGGTCATCGAGAACATCCTCAGCGCCGCGGGCTACACGCCGCTGCTGTGCACGCAGACCGTCGGCGGGGTGCACGAGGACGAATACGTGCACATGCTGCTCGAGCGCGGGGTCGCCGGGATCATCTATGTCAGCGGCCACCACGCCAACCTGCACAGCGACGTCGAGCGGTATCGCGAGCTCATCGCCCAGGGCGTGCCGATCGTCATGGTCAGCGGCTTCCGGGAGGGGGTGGCGGCGCCGTTCGTCTCCCTCGACGACCGGGAGGGCATCGAGTTGGCCGTCGCGCACCTCGTCGCCCTCGGGCACACCCGGATCGGCCTCCTTGTCGGTCCGGACCACTTCGTGCCGGTCGTGGCGAAGATCGAGGGCTTCCGCCGCGCGTGCGCGCGGCTGCTGCCGGCGCAGACCGGCGAGGCGGGGGACGACCCCGCCCGGTTCGAGGACCTCATCGTCCGGTCGCTCTTCACCATCGAGGGCGGCGCCGGCGGCGGGGAGCAACTGCTGGACCGGGGCTGCACGGCGATCGTCTGCGCCTCGGACCTCATGGCCCTCGGCGCGATCCGGGCCGCCCGGCGCCGCGGGCTGCAGGTGCCCGACGACGTCTCGGTCGTCGGGCACGACGACTCGCTGCTCATGGCGTTCACCGACCCGCCGCTGACGACCGTGCGCGCCAACATCCAGGGCATGGGGGCGGCCGCCGTCGCCGCGCTGCTCGAGCAGATCGACGGCCGAGGCTCCGCGGTGCCCGAGTTGATCTTCCCGCCCGACCTCGTCGTGCGCGGCTCGACAGGGCCGGTCCCGACCGGGCCGGCGTCCGTAGAGCCGGCGTCGGTGGTGCCGGCGTCCGTCGAGCCGTAGCGGGTCGGGCAGGACGAGCGCGGGGGTCGGCGGTTGCCCGACCCCCGCGCTCGTCGGCTCGTCAGTGGCCGCCGGTGCGTCGTGCCGCGAAGAGCTGGATCGCCTCGAGCACGTCCGGCACCCCGTCGAGGCGGTGCGTCGCGACGGTCTCGCCGGGGCCGACCTTGACGGTGACGTCGCCGTCGTCGGGATCGAGCGCCGCGAAGGCCCGCTCGTCGGTGACGTCGTCGCCGAAATAGACGGCGACGTCGGCCGCGACCGCCCGGCGCAGCTGGGTCAGCGCGGTGCCCTTGCTCAGCTCGACGACGCCGATCTCGACGACGTCCTTGCCGCGCAACTCGTGCGTGCCCTCGTGGGCGGCGGCCAGAGCGGTCGCCGCCCGGGTGGCGTCGACGGCGACCCGCGGGTCGATGCCGCGGGTGTGCAGCACGACGGCCGTCGGCTTGGTCTCCATCCGCGCCCCCGGGTGGGCCGCGACGATCCGCTCGAGCCCGGCGCTCAGCTGGGCGAGCAGCTCCTCGCGGGCGTCGTCGAGCGTGGCGGGCAGCACGAGATCGGGTCGTGAACTCTGGCTGCCGTGGCCGGCGATGAGGATGATCGGGTCGTCCGGGCCGACGCCGCTGATCGCGGCCAGCGTCGCCGCGTCACGCCCTGAGACGAGGGCGACGGTCGTGCCCGGCGCCGCCGCTGCCGCGCGCAGCGCGTCCATCGCCCCCTCCACCGGCCGACAGGCCAGCGGGTCGTCCTGCAGCGGCGAGAGCACGCCGTCGAAGTCGGTGGCGAAGACGACGGCCGCAGTGTCGGCCGCGGCGGCGAGGGCGTCCGTGAGCTCGGGCGGGACCATGGGTGGCTCCTGAGGCTGCTGGTGTCGGGGGTGCGGTATGGCCGGGGTCAGCGGGGCGTGCCGGTCGGGCGCTCCGGCGCGCTGTCGAGCGCGCGCAGGAAGCGGTCGGCCCACTGCTGCACGTCGTTCTCCCGGACGCGGCGGCGCAGCGAGCGCATGCGGCGGCGCTTCTCGGCGACGGGGGCCTCGACGACCCGGCGGATCGTGTTCTTCAACCCCTGGATGTCGTGCGGGTTGCACAGGTAGGCCGCGGTCAGCTCGTGCGCGGCCCCCGCGAACTCCGAGAGCACGAGCGCCCCGCCGAGCTCGTGGCGGCACGTGACGTATTCCTTGGCCACGAGATTCATGCCGTCGCGCAGCGGCGTGACGAGCATGATGTCGCTGGCCAGATACATCGCCGCCATCTCGGCGCGGTCGAACGACTGGTGCAGGTAGTGCACCGCCGCGGCGCCCACCGTCGAATACTCGCCGTTGATCTGGCCGACCGTGCGCTCGATCTGGTCCTTCAACCGCCGGTAGGCGTCCACCCGCTCCCGGCTCGGGACGGCGACCTGCACGAGCGTGACCTGCGGGGGCGTGTAGTGCCCGTCGGCGAGCAGCTCCTGGTAGGCCTTGAGCCGGTGCCGGATGCCCTTGGTGTAGTCGAGCCGGTCGACGCCGAGCATGACGATGTCGGGGTCGCCGAGCTGCTCGCGGATCTCGCGGGAGCGCTCGATGACCTCCGGGGTGCGCGAGAGCGCGTCGAGGTCGGCGAAGTCGATCGAGATCGGCAGGGCGCTCGCGCGGACCCGGCGCCCGTCGTCGGCCGTGACGGTCTCGCCCTTGGTCGGCAGGCCCCGCAGCTGCCGCGCGGCGCGCAGGAAGTTGCCCGCGTCGGCCTGGCGCTGGAAGCCCAGGTAGTCCGCGCCGAGCAGCCCGTCGATGAGGTCGCCGCGCCACGGCAGCTGCGCGAAGAGCTCCACGGGCGGGAAGGGGATGTGGTTGAACCAGCCGATCCGCAGGTCGGGCCGCAGCTCCCGCAGGTAGGCCGGCAGCAGCTGCAACTGGTAGTCGTGCGCCCACACCGTCGCGCCCGGCGCGCTGACCGCCGCGACGGCCTCCGCGAACCGCCGATTCACCCGCTGGTAGGCGTCCCACCAGCGGCGATGGAAGGTCGCCGGGACGATCACGTCGTGATAGATGGGCCACAGCGTGTCGTTGGAGAAACCCTCGTAATAGTCGGCGACGTCCTGCGCGGACAGCGCGACCGGATGCAGATGCATGCCGGCGTCCTCGAAGGGCGCGGGCGCCTCGCCGGCCTCACCGGCCCACCCGACCCAGGCCGCACCCTCGCGGCCGCGCATCACCGAGTCCATCGCCGTGACGAGGCCGCCGGGACTGCGGCGCCACTGCCCGCCCTCGGAGTCAGGGTCGGCGTCGGGGTCGCGATCGACCGGCAGCCGGTTGGCCGCGATGACGAAGGAATAGGTCTCCTGCGTGCTCGAGCTCGTGCTCGCGGCCGTGTCGTCGGCGGCGGGCTCCCGACCCGGCGTCTCGGTGCTCGCGGATGCGTCTGCGCTGGTGGGGGCGTCGGTGGTCGGGGCTGACATCGCTGACTCGGCTCCTTGCAGATGGTGGCGTCGTCGTGCTCGCCTCATCCTAGGCAGGGTCTGCGGTGCCGCGCCCGGGCTTCTCGGCAGGGCCGGGTGCGCGCTCGATATCCGCGTGCCGCCGCCGGGGCGGCCTCGCGCCGGCGCGATCGGCCCCCTCGCACGGTCGGTGCAGGGCTCGGTGCAGGACTTGGCGCAGGGCTCGGTGCAGCCCGCTGCGTCGGGGGCGTCTCGGGGATGCGTGGGGGGCCGATCGGGGCTCACCCTGCGGTCCTGGACAGGCGGCCTCGGCGTCCGATGTGACAGGGTCGAGGAGACGGCCGCTGCGCTCGACGCACCTGCCGGCACGGCAGTGCCCCGACCCGCACAGTGACCGCGTCCGGCGTTCGCGTCCGGCGATCTCCGGCGCACCGGTGCCGCCGCGGTCGACCATCACGAGCACGAGGAGGAGCGTCAGCCATGACGAAGAACAACGATCTCGGAGCCCAGGCCCGCCAGCTCGGCCAGCAGGCCCTCAAGTTGGCCAACTCGGCGCGACTCGAGGCCGGCCGCTATGTGCAACAGCACAGCAGCACGATCGACGCCGCCATCGACAAGGCCACGCAGGCCGTCGAGCGCAAGACCGGCAAGGACCACCACGGCACCGCCGCGAAGGTCAAGGACGCCGCCGCCAAGGGCGCCGCCCTGCTGGCCGACGAGGGCAAGGGCACGACCACTGACGCCTCGACGACCGGCACGACCGGATCGGCGAGCGGTCCCGCGGCCTCGTGGCCCGACGCCTCCGGTGGTCGCGCCGAGATGCCGACGATCCCCACGAGCCGCCCTGGCGAGGAGCCGCAGGACACGCTGCCCGGCACGCCCGGCACGCCCGGCACGCC
>JAVTVZ010000078.1:7039-11980 GCA_032229625.1 Dermatophilaceae bacterium
GGCACGCCCGGCACGCCTGGCGCTCCCGGCGCCGCCGGCTGACGACAGACGCGTCCACCGCGACCTGACCGCCGCGACCTCGACAGCGGTGACCGGACGTCACGGGTGACCGGGCGTCACCGGTCACGCGTCGTCGCCGGCTGCGGCGCACGCAGCGTGCGGCGGTGCAGCGTTCGACGACGAGGGCCCACCCGACGTGCCGCCACCTCCCGGTCCGCGGCCCCGGGGTGGGCCTTCGTCGTCCCCACCGACGCTCAGCCGGGTCCGACACCCGCGCGACACCGGTGCGACATCGGCGGCCGAGCAGGCTCGACAGCCCGGTCGGCGCGGTGGGCGACGGTACCTTTCAGGAAGGACTCGACCGGTCCCTCTACCCTGTCGGACCGGTGTGTGGCGGCGCCGGTGAGGGGACGGGCGTCGTGGGCCCGGCTCTGCGCCGGGCGGGCAGCGGACCCGCAGACCGAGCATCGCGCGCCCGCCGCGCGGGTCCGATTCGAGCAGACAAGGGGTGAGTGGCGTGAGCAGCGTCCCGCACGAGCAGCGTCACCGGCACCGGCTCGCGCCGCAGGGGTCTCAGACCGGCGTCGAGCAGCACGGTGGCGTCGAGCAGCACGGTGGCGCCGAGCAGCACGGTGGCGTCGAGCGTCCGACCGGCGGGGAGCGTCGGGACAGGTGGGGCCGCGGGGCGGACACGCCCGTCTCCGGTGTCGACGGACACTCAGCAGGGCGGTCCGCGACGACCGAGCACCTGCACGCCCGGTCCGCGTCGGGCGACCCGATCACCGACGGGCACCACTTCCCTCGCGGCCGCTCCGACGCCCCGCTGCCCCAGCGGATCGGGCCCTATCGCGTCGCGGAGCGCCTCGGCGAGGGCGGTATGGGGGTCGTCTACCTCGGTCTGGACGACCGCGGCCGGGGCGCGGCGATCAAGGTGCTGCGTGACCACGTCGCGCACGATCCGGTCGCCCGCGCCCGCCTCGACCGCGAGGTCGAGACGCTGCGCCGCGTGCGACACCCGCGTGTCGCGCCCGTCGTCGGCGCCGACCCGCACGGCCCCCGCCCCTACATCGCGACCCGGTATGTGCCCGGCGACCCGCTGGACGTCTGGGTCGCGGCCCACGGCCCGCTGCCGCCCGCGGGACTCGCCCGGCTGGGGCGCGGGCTCGCCGAGGCGCTCGGCGCGATCCACGCCGCCGGCGTCGTGCACCGCGACCTCAAGCCGGCGAACGTGCTCATCGCCGAGGGCGAGCCGGTCGTCATCGACTTCGGGATCGCGCACGTCGCCGACGACGTGCGCCTGACCCACACCGGGCTCGTCATGGGCACCCCGGGCTATCTGTCACCGGAGCTGCTCGACGGCCACCCGGTCGACGACTCGACGGACTGGTGGGCGTGGGCGGCGACGCTGCTCTTCGCCGCGACGGGCCGGCCGCCCTTCGGCACCGGCCCGCTCGACGTCGTGCTGCACCGCGTGCGCCGCGGCGAGGCCGACCTGCGCGGCGTCGACGACCGGCTGCGGCCCGTGCTGCTCGCGGGGCTGCGGCCCGATCCCGCGGCCAGGCCGCGACAGGAGGAGATCCTCGCGGCGCTCGACGTCTTCGCCGCCGGCGGCGACACCGCGCGCGTCGTCGGCGCCGCGCCCGAGGCCGCCGGCCGCGACTCCGCGCTGGCCTCGGATCAGATCTTCGACCGCGCGCCGACGGGGGTCACGCACGCGGCGACCAGGGCCGTCGGCGCTCCCGACCGTGGGCTGCCCGCGACGGTCGCGCACCGGGTGTCGCGCGCCTTCGGGCGCGCGGCCGCTGGTGCCTCGGCCGCAGGTGCCTCGGCTGCAGGTGCGGCGGCCGTAGGTGGGTCGGCCGCCGCCGGCTCGGTCGCTGGTGGATCGGTCGCTGGTGGTTCGGCCGCACCTGGCACGGCCGCGGGTGGCGCAGGCGTCGGCGGTGGCCGAGCCGGCGTGGGCGCGGCTGCCGGGGGTGCGCTCGGCGGTGTCGGTGCTGCCGGTGGACCCCGCGGGCCCGGCGCGCCGTCGCCGACGGCGACTCGGCCGCAGCCGGTGGCCGACACCCGCACCATGCCCGCCGTGGACCACAGCCATCGGCCCGCCGAGTCGGCCGGCGCCCCGCCGGTCGGCAGCCCCGCGTGGGCCGAGCCGGCGCCCTACGTCGGCTTCCGCGCGCCGGCCCCCGCCCCCGCCCCCGCCCCCGCCCCCGGCGCTGGAGCGCCGACGCGAGCCGGAGCGGGCCCCTCGGCGCAGGGCCACGGCCCGTCGAACGCGGGACCCGGCCCGGCCGCGCCGGCACACGCGGGATACGCGGCCGGCGCGGGATACGCCGCCGGCGCTAGATACGCCGGTGGCACAGGGTCGGCGGCCGGCAGCTCGGCGGCCGGTGCGGGGTCCGGCGGGCGTCCCTGGGGCGCACCGGGACTCGGCGGCACCGTCGCGCCGGGCGCGCCGCGTCGGGGTCGTTTCACGCTCCGGCGCTCTCGGTCGGCGGGCGGGAGCGCCGCGCCGTTCGGCGGTAGCCCTGCGCCGTTCGGCGATGGCGCGGCCGGGACCCCCGGGGGTGACCGGTCCGGCTACGGGTCGGGGGGTGGCTACGCTCCGGCCGGCTACGGCCCCGGGCAGCCGCCGTCGGGATACGCCTCGCCGGGTCGCCCGGCGCCCGGGCAGCCGCGCGGGCCACGCCTGCGACACAGCGTGCAACTGCCGCTGGTCGCGCTGCTCGCGGCGCTCGCGGGGCTGGCCATGTGCTATCCGGTGGTGGCGGTGGTCGTCGCGGCGGGGTGGTCGGTGCTGGCCCGGGTCGTCGACGCGAGCTCGCTCGCGCTCGCGGAGAGCGCGGCCGAGCGTGGGCGCCGGGGCAGCGACGCGCTGCTGGTGGTGCTCGCGGCCCCGCTGCGGGCGCTGCCGGCGCTGTTGACGACGGTGATGGTGATGATCGTCTCCGGCATCGTGGCCGCCGGTGCGGCGCTCGGGGTCGCCGCGCTGCTCACCGGCTCGACGGGCCACGTCATGAGCATGGACTCCGAGCCCGTGCTCGCGGCCGCGCTGGCGGTCGGGGTGCTCGTCGGCTGGTGGGGTCCGGCCGGCACGAGCCTGCGGCGCGGGTCGCGACGCACGATGCGGGTCCTCACACTCGGCCGCGCGGGCGCGCTCGTCGTCACCGTGGCGCTGCTGCTGGTCGGGGGCTACGTCGCGGTGCGCAGTCAGGCCAGCGGGGTCAGCCCGGACTGGTATCCGTGGGCGTCGTCGCTGCTCTCCGGCGGGCTGCCGTTCTGACGAGGCACTACCACACAGATACGAACGGCGGGGGCCGGGTGGGCGAGTCCTACCCGGCCCCCGTCGGCGCCCTGCGAGGCGCCAGGGAAGCCGAACGGTGCCCGACTCTGTGACCTGGCGTCCGATCGTGCCCGAAGTTCCCGAGAGGTGTGCTCGATATGTCAGGCACCGCCAGGTGGTCCGGGCCCAGTTCGGGCATCCGTGTGAGGTCCGTCACGAAAAAGCGGTGCATGGGCGCCCCTTCGGGGTGGTCCGTGTGGGTTCGAGCGATCGGCTACTCTCCGGTAGGCGCCTCTGCTTGGCGAGTGTGACTGAGGTCACATATGCCCGTTCGGGCGCCGAGCTGCGCTGGTAGAGGGCGTTTTCCTGACTCCGAGCAGGCTGCTCCGTGACCAAATCGATGCCGAAATGAGTCCAGAGCTTTGCGGCGGGTCGGTCGTGTGCCCTAGAGTCTTCATCAGTTGGCCGACAGGAAAACAAATTGTCACCTCGGGGGCCGGCTCCATAACTCCACAGCACCACACCATCAGCCATCGCGTGCCCCAGCGCCTAACTCCGTCGCCGGGCACTTCACCGGATCGCACCGGGCAAGACGGAGGTGGGGGACCCAACGGGGCCAGACGGCCCCACCGACCGCACGGCGGTCTCGGGGTGAAGCCGGACGGCACGATCCGGCCGGGCAGCCTGACGCCCGAACCCGACAGCTAACCCCATCGGCGCACGTCAGGAGAGGACATCTCGGATTCCCATGCGTTACCTTCCCAAGCACAGCTCTGCCCGCACCTCGACGATCGCCCGCCTCCGCGGCGCCGGTGTCGTCATCGCCGCAGGCGCTGCCCTCGCCGGTGGCCTGGCCGCAGCCCCCTCCGCCTCCGCCGCCCCCTCGAACGTGTGGGACCGCGTCGCCGCCTGTGAGAGCGGTGGCAACTGGAAGATCGCCACGGGCAACGGCTACTACGGTGGCCTGCAGTTCTCGGCCGGCAGCTGGCGCGCCGCCGGCGGCACCCGCTACGCGAGCCTGCCGCACCGCGCCACCAAGGCTCAGCAGATCGCCGCCGCGCAGAACCTGCTGCGCATGCAGGGCCCCGGCGCGTGGCCCGTCTGCTCCAAGAAGGCCGGCCTCAACCGCTCCAACGGCATGGGTGCCGTCTCCGGCGCGCAGACCGCCTCCCGCTCGGTCGAGCGCAAGGCCGCGTCCAGCAAGTACGCGATGACCCGCACCGAGATCCGCAACCTCCAGCGCAAGGTCGGCGCGTCGGTCGACGGCGTCGTCGGTCGCGAGACGGTCCGCAAGACCGAGCGCTACCTCAAGCTGTCGCAGACCGGCAGCCGCTACTTCACCACCCCCACGATGGCCAAGGCCAAGGCGCTCGTCTGATCCGTGCAGGATCGCTGAGCCGAGCCCCGGGGGGAGCGTCGGCTCGGGCCTGCCGGCCCGAGACCCACGATCGAGAACGACACGACCGGCCCGGACTCCATTGCGGAGTCCGGGCCGGTCGGCGTTCCGAGTTACCATCGCAGAAGCACGTATTCGCCGGTCGCGGGCCTCGCCAACGAGGGACAGCGCCCGGCGGAGCGCGCATCGCTGGCGTGGCGCAATCGGTAGCGCACCTGTCTTGTAAACAGGGGGTTAGGGGTTCAAGTCCCCTCGCCAGCTC
>JAVTVZ010000079.1:0-1869 GCA_032229625.1 Dermatophilaceae bacterium
CAGGTTCCCGATGACCTTGTGGTCGGTCGTCGTCAGGACGGCCACGATCCGCCGCCCCAGGGGCCGCCGCCCGCGCCCCTGATCCTTCGTCGAGGCCTCGGCCTCGGCCCCGGACGGCCCGCTCGGCGCCGGTGGCACGCGCAGCTGACTCATGGCAACCTCCCGAGCCCGCCACCGCCTACATTTTAGACGGTCAAGCCCGTGTAAATTAGCCTACGCCCCCGGCGACGCGGCGTCCATAGCCGCCGATCCCGCCACCGCGGGGCCGATCCGATCCGCCATCGGGGACGATCAGCACGAGACGACGCCGCACGACGACGCCGCAGACACGAGCACCACGACGACAAAGGAGACCTGACATGAGCGACTCCCCCCGCCCCGACCTCGGCCTGCGCGAGAGCACCGGCTGCAGCTGCCACGACACCGACGCCGACGTGCCCGCGCTCGACGCCCGCCAGATCCCGCACGCGCTGCGGCACGCCACGATCTTCGGCGCGGTCGACGGGCTCGCCGTCGGCGCGGCCTTCGACCTCATCGCCCCGCACGACCCGCTGCCGCTGCTCGCGCAGCTGGCCGACCGGGAGGGCGACGCGGTGAGCTACGACTACCGCGAGCGCGGCCCGCAGGCGTGGGTGCTGCGCCTGACCCGGCGCGCCTGAGTCGGGCGGGCGTGCGCGCGCTACTGCTGCTGCCGGGCGGGTTCGCGCTGCTGGCGGGTCTCGACGCGGCGCTGACCCTGGCGGGGCTGCCTGCCCCGACCGGCGCGGCGCGGCTCGCCGACCTGCACGGCACCCTCATGGTCGTCGGCTTCCTCGGCACCGTCATCGCCCTGGAGCGTGCCGTCGCGGCCCGCGCGACCTGGGCGTATGCCGCTCCGGCCCTGCTGGGGGCCGGTGCGGTCGCGATCGTCGCGCTCCCCGAGGCGACCCTGGGTCGACTGCTGGCGGCCCAGGGCGCGGCGACGCTCGTCGCGGTCTACGTCGCGCTGTGGCGCCGCAACCAGGATCCGGCGGTGGCGACCGAGGCGCTCGGTGCCGTCGCACTGACCGCCGCGACCGTGCTGCTGCTGCGCGTGCCGATGCCGGCCGTCGTGCCGCTGCTCCTCGCGTTCATCGTGGCGACGATCGCCGCCGAGCGCGTGGAGCTGGCCCGGCTCGCGATGCCCGCCGACGCCGGATCTCGGCTCGTGACGGCCGGGGTCGCGCTCGTCGCGGCCGCGGCCGCCGCCGTGCTGTGGCCGCCCGTCGGGGGGAGGCTGCTCGGGCTCGTGCTGCTGGCCCTGACCGCCTGGCTGGTGCGGCACGACGTCGCGCGCCGCACGATCCGCAGCGTCGGCCTGCCGCGCTTCGCGGCGGCGGCGATGCTCGCCGGCTACGGCTGGCTGGCCCTGGCGGGGGCGTGGCTGCTCGGCGCGGGCCTGCCGCAGGAGGGGCCGGGCTACGACATCGTCGTGCACGCGACCTTCCTAGGTTTCGCGATGTCGATGGTCATGGCCCACGCGCCGGTGATCCTGCCCGCGGTGCTGCGCGTGCACCTGCCGTATCGGCGCTGGTGCTACGCCCCGCTCGCGGTGCTGCACGCCGGGCTCGCCGTGCGGCTGCTGCTCGGGCATCGCGTCGGCGCCCACACCGCCTGGCAGATCGGGGCGGCCGCCGGCGTCGCCGCCCTGCTGCTCTTCGTCCTCGTGTCGGCGCTCACCGCCGTCGGCGCGACCACCACCGCCCGCCGCGGCCGCCGCGTGACCCGCGACGCCGCCGGCACCCCCACCCCCACCGGCCCTACCGGCCACACGAGGAAGCCCTGACCGATGCCCGACCCCCACCCCGGCGGCCCCGCGCCGGACCGCCCCGACGACCGCGCGACCGACAG
>JAVTVZ010000079.1:1969-7650 GCA_032229625.1 Dermatophilaceae bacterium
TACTACGTCGCCGCCGCCGCCTGCCTGCCCGTCGGCGCGACCCTCGGCGCGGCGCTGGCCCGCGGCCCCGACGACGTCTGGCACGGGCGCCTCCTGCTGGCACACCTGGCCGCGAACCTGCTCGGCTGGGTCGGCCTCACCGTCACCGGCACGCTGCTGACGCTGTGGCCGACGATGCTGCGCACCGCGATCTCCCCCGCCGCGCAGCGCCGCGCGCGCCAGGCGTTGCCCGGGCTGGTCGCCGGCGTCGTCGCCGTCGTGGCCGTGACGCTGCTCGGCTCGCGCCCCGGCACCCTCGCCGCCCTCCTGTTGTATGTCGTGTCGCTGGCCTGGTGGGGCAGCGCGGCTCTCGCGCCGCTCGCGCGGGTGCGGCCGCGGGAGTTCGCCGCCGCGTCGGTGGGCGCCGCGCTGGCGTGGTGGTGCGTCGGCCTCGCCCTGGTCGTCGTGCGGCTGGTCCGGGCGCCGGACTGGGCGGGCGTGGTCGCCGACTTCGGGCCGGTCGTCGCGGTGCTCGTCGTCGGTTTCGCCACCCAACTGCTGCTGGGGGCGCTGTCCTATCTGCTGCCGTCGGTGCTGGGCGGCGGCAAGCGCGCCGTCCGCGCGGCACAGCACCACTTCGACCGGTGGGCCACGGCGCGGCTCGTCGTCGTCAACGCCGGGCTGGCCCTGTGTCTGCTGCCGGTGCCGGCGCTCGTGCGGGTCGTCGTGTCGGTGCTGGTGCTCGTCGCGCTCGCCGCGTTCGTGCCGCTCATGGTCGCGGGCCTGCGCGCCGGTGTCCGGGCGGGCGCGACGCCCGCGCCCGCGCCCGCCGCGCCCGGGTCGACGCCCGCACCCGCGGCCGCGCCCGGAGCCACCCCGAGGGCCACCCCGCGCGTCACCGGCCCGGACCACCTCCCGAGCATCTGGTCGGGCGCGCAGGCCGTCGCGGCGGTCAGCGCCCTGCTCGTCGCGATCACGCTCGGCGTCGCGGGCGACCCGGGGGCCGCGGGCCTCGACACCTCCGGCAGCGGCGCCGCGCAGGCGGCGGCGCAGGTCACCCCGACCGGCCGGACGACGCGGGTGCGCGTCGAGGCGCGCGGCATGCGCTTCCATCCCGCGCGCGTCGAGGTGCCCGTCGGTGACCGGCTCGTCGTCGACCTCGTCAACGCCGACCCCAGCGACGTGCACGACCTCCTGGTCCAGGACCAGCGCACCCCGCGACTGTCCCCGGGCGGCTCCGCGACGCTCGACGCGGGCGTCGTCGGCGCCTCGAGCCAGGGGTGGTGCACGATCGTCGGGCACCGCCAGATGGGCATGACCCTCGACATCGTCGCCACCGGCACCGCCGCGCCGACCGCCGACGCCGCGAACCCCTCGACGGCTCAGGGGCATTCGGGCCACGACGGCAGCCCGGCGGGGGCCGCGCTCATCGACCCGGCGGCCCGGGTCGCGAGCCCGATCGACCCGGCCCTCGCGCCGCTGCCCGCGCCCTCGTCGAGCGCACGCCCGCGCGTCCACACGCTGACGCTGCGGGTCACCCAGACCGAGCTGGAGGTCGCGCCCGGGGTGCGTCAGCAGCGCTGGACCTACAACGGCCACGGCGTCGGCCCGACGCTGCGCGGGCGGGTCGGTGACGTCTTCGACGTGACGCTCGTCAATGACGGCACGATGGGCCACTCGGTCGACTTCCACGCCGGCGCGCTGGCGCCCGACCAGCCGATGCGCACGATCGCGCCGGGGGCCTCGCTGCGCTACCGGTTCACCGCGACCCGCGCGGGGATCTGGATGTATCACTGCTCGACCCACCCGATGTCGGCGCACATCGCGGCCGGGATGCACGGCGCGGTGATCATCGAGCCGGCGGCCGGGCTGCCGCCCGTGGATCGCGAATACGCGCTCGTGCAGTCGGAGATCTACGTCGCGCCGGGCACCGGAGCTCCGGGCGAGGCCGTCGCGGAGGTCGACGCCGACGCGGTCGTCGCCGAGCGCCCGACGTTCGCCGCGTTCAACGGCATCGCCGCGCAGTACGACCAGCACCCGCTGACCGCCACGGTCGGCCAGCGCGTGCGGATCTGGGTGCTGGACGCCGGCCCGAACCGGCCGAGCGCCTTCCACGTCGTCGGCGGGCAGTTCGACACGGTCTACCGCGAGGGGTCCTACGAGCTGGGCCCGCAGGCGGCCGGGGCCGGCAGCCAGGCCCTGGGCCTCCTGCCCGCGCAGGGCGGCTTCGTCGAGCTGACCTTCCCCGAGCCGGGTCGATATCCGATCGTCTCCCACGTCATGATCGACGCCGAGCGCGGCGCCCACGGCTACGTCGACGTGAGTCGCTGACCAGCATGATTGCGGCACAGCGGCATTGCCGGGCGGCCCGCGGCCCGCCCGCACACACCCGCTCCTGTCCGAATGTCAGTACAAAGTGTTGCGCACCGTGGCCCAGGCCACTAACGTCCGACGCAGCGCGGCCGGATCCATCCGGCCGCCTCGCCCGCGACGGGCGAGCGGAGCGACCCGCTCCGCGCAGACACGGCAGCGGTCGACGGCAGCGACGCCCCCGGCCCACCACGCGAGGAGGCGCGGTCTTGTCACACGGATCCCACGCAGCGGACACGGGAGTGGCCCTGCCGCCGCTGCGGCCCGGCCCCCACCAGCGCCGCCTCGACCAGATCGCGGTCGTCGCGACGTTCGGCGGGCTGCTCTTCGGCTACGACACGGGCGTCATCAACGGCGCACTGGAGCCGATGAAGCAGGACCTCGGCCTCACCGCCTACACCGAGGGCCTCGTCACCGCGACGCTGCTCATCGGCGCGGCGATCGGCGCCATGGCCTGCGGCAAGCTCAACGACACCCTGGGCCGCAAGAAGACGCTGACGTGGCTGGCCGTCATCTTCTTCGTCGGCACGGCCGCCGCGGTCTTCGCCCCGAACCTCGCGGTGATGCTGCCGGCCCGCTTCGTCCTCGGCTTCGCCGTCGGCGGCGCGTCGGTGACCGTGCCCGTCTACCTCGCCGAGCTCGCCCCGACCGAGCGACGCGGCGCCCTCTCGGGGCGCAACGAACTCGCGATCGTCATCGGGCAGATGCTCGCCTTCATCATCAACGCGATCCTGGCGAATCTCTTCGGCCACCACGACGGGGTCTGGCGATACATGCTCGCGGTCTGCGCGATCCCCGCGGTCTTCCTCTTCTTCGGGATGCTGCGGATGCCGGAGTCGCCGCGCTGGCTCATCGCCCAGGGCCGCGAGGACGACGCCCTCGAGGTGCTCACGCAGGTCCGCACGCAGGACCGCGCCCGCGCCGAGATGGCCGAGGTCGAGCGTCTCGCGCAGGAGGAGCAGCAGGCCCACATGGGCGGCTGGTCGGACCTGAGGATCGGCTGGGTGCGGCACATCTTCATCGCCGGCATCGGCCTGGCCATCGCCCAGCAGGCCACGGGCATCAACTCGGTCATGTATTACGGCAGCCAGTTGTTGCACGTCGCCGGCTTCGAGCAGAGCGCCGCGCTCATCGCCAACATCGTGCCCGGCGTCATCGCGGTCATCGGCTCGGCGATCTGCCTCTTCTTCCTCATCGACCGCATCCCGCGGCGCACCATGATCATCGGCGGCCTCATCGCGACGACGACCTGCCACGGCCTCATCGTCGCCTCCTCGATGCTCCTGCCCGACGGGATCATGAAGGCGTATGTCGTCCTCTTCTTCGTCGTGCTCTTCGTCTTTTCCATGCAGCTCGCGCTCAACGTGCCCGTCTGGGTGTGCCTGTCCGAGCTGTTCCCGCTGCGGATGCGCGGCCTGGGGATGGGGCTGTGCGTCCTGGTGCTGTGGGTCGCCAACGCGATCATCGCGTTCTCGTTCCCGATCATGGTCGAGACCACCGGCATCACCGGGTCGTTCCTCGTCTTCTTCGTGCTCGGCCTGATCTTCATCGCCTTCCTGTGGAAGATGCTGCCGAACACCTCGGGCCGCTCGCTGGAGGAGCTCGAGGACGCCTTCGCCCGCGGCGAATACCGCTGAGTCGCGCTGACCTGCACGGCGCTGCGCGGCGCTGACCTACACGGCGCGGGGTGCCGCGACAGACACGTCGGCCCCGGCCACGCTCTGTGCGTGACCGGGGCCGAGTCGCGTGCCGGCACGGGTCGCAGGCTCGCGGTGTCGCAGGCTCGCGGGATCGCCGCGGGCGTCAGGCCGTCTTGATCGCGGAGATCTCGAACTCCAGCGTGAGCTTGTCGCTGACCAGCACGCCGCCGGTCTCGAGCGCGGCGTTCCACGTGATGCCGAAGTCCTTGCGGTTGATGGTCGTCGAGCCCTCGAAGCCGATCCGCTCGTTGCCGAAGGGGTCGGTCGCCGCGCCCTCGAAGTCGAAGGGGACGGTGACGGACCGCGTGACGCCCTTGATCGTCAGGTCGCCGGTGAGGTCGAAGGACGCCGGGCCGCTCTGGTCGACACTCGTGGAGGCGAACGTGATCTGCGGGAAGCGGTCCGCGTCGAGGAAGTCGCCGCCCCGCACGTGGGCGTCCCGCTGCTCGTTGCGGGTGTCGACGCTCACGACGTCGATGCTCAGCTGCACCGACGAGGCGGCGAAGTCGTCGGCGACGGTCGCGACGCCATCGAAGGTGCCGAACGAGCCGCGCACCTTCGTGACCATCGCGTGCCGGGCGACGAAGCCGATCCGCGAGTGCGCGGCGTCGAGGGTGTAGGTGCCGGCGATCGTGTCGAGCGTGGGGGTGGTGACGGTCATGACTGACTCCTTGACGGTAGGTGGGCCGCGACGGATCATTCGTCGCTGCCGGTGTCGGCAGGTCGTCGGCAGGTTGTCGGCCCCGACGGCCCCTCGACTTGCTTGACTTGTCACCAACCTTACGCCCACATAGGTGATGCGTCAACTACTGGTCCGTGCGGTCACGCCCCCGGGGGTCGATCTCCTTCCTGCACAACGGCCCTCCCTCGCGACACTCAGCCGTTCGCCCCGCGGGCGCCGACGGCCCAGACGTCGACAACGGCGCCGGCGGCCTCGACGACGAGCACGTCGACGAGGTTGATGGCGTTGCACGCGTGATTGGGCACGACCCGCACGATCGACCCGAGCGGCGGCAGCGGCGACCCGTCGGGCAGCTGCGCGACCGCGTGATGCTCGCTGAGCATGACGATGCGGGCGTCCGGGTGATCGAGCAGCCGACCGTGCCCCGAGGCGTAGGCGGGCCGGTCGGCCCCGAGGATCTTGCTGCCCGCGTCGAGCACGAGTCGACCGCCGGCGTGGCTGACGACCCGGGCGTGCGCGGTCAGGGCGATCTCGTCCGGGCCGCACGCGCCGAGCTCCCACTGCTGTGCGTCCTGCACGACGCACACCCCGGGCCGCAACTCGTTCGCGGCGCCCTCTGCCGCGTAGGCCAGGCTCGGGCTCGAACCGCCGCTGACGATCGGACACGCCACCCCGGCCTGGGCCAGGGACGCGGCGGCCTGCGCGAGGGCCTCCCGCTCCTGGGCCGCGGCGGCCTCGCGGGCCGCCGGTGCATACGAGTGACCCGGAAACGTGAAGACGCCCACGACCACCAACCCGGCCTCCCGCGCGGCGAGCGCCACCTCCCCCGCCGCACGCGGCGGCACGCCGCTGCGCCGCATCCCGCTGTCCACCTCGATCAGCACCCCCAGGCCCGGCCGGACCGCGGCACTCCCGGGCGCCGGCCCCTCGCCGGGCGCCACATCAGGCGC
>JAVTVZ010000079.1:7750-11892 GCA_032229625.1 Dermatophilaceae bacterium
CCGAGGCCGGACCGAGGCCGGACCGAGGCCGGACCGAGGCCGGACCGCACGGGGAGGGGAGTCATGCCCGAGACGACGGTGCGCTGGTGGCGGTCGCTGCGGCTGCGGATCGCCGCGGGTGTGGCCGTCGTCGCGGTCGGGGTGTCGGTCGTCGGTGGGGCGGTCGTCGATCGGGCGGCCGCGATCGACGGGCGGGAGCGGTTGCGCGCGCAGGCGCTGGACCGGCTCGACGCGGCGACGGTCTTCTACGCCAGCCGCGGCACGCTGCCCTTCGGCGCGCGGATCAACGCCGACGATCTGCCGTCGAGCCTGACGACGACGCAGGGCACGGGCGGCCAGGACGCGCAGGTCAGCCTGTACGACGGCGACTCGATGTATGCCGCGCAGCGCCTCAACGCCCGCGAGGTCATCTCGGTGCGGCTCTCGGGGCAGGAGCTGCGCACCCAGCGGGCGGCGCTGCGCTGGGCGTGGGGGCAGGCCGTGGCGATCGGCGCGGTGATCTCGGCGATCTTCGGGTGGCTCATCGGCACGTGGCTCTCGCGGCGGCTGCGGGCGGGGGCGCAGGCGGCGATCGCCATCGGCCGCGGCGACACGCAGCGGCGGGCGACCCAGCCGGGTCACGACGAGGTCGCGCTGCTGACTGCCGCGCTGGACCGGATGGCCGGTGCGCTGCAGCACCGCCTCGAGATCGAGCGGCACTTCACGGCCGACGTGGCCCACGAGCTGCGCTCCCCGGTGACCGGACTGGTCAGCGCCGCGGAGCTGCTGCCCGAGGACGAGGTGAGCGGCCTCGTGCGCCGGCAGGTGGCCCGGCTGCGGCGGCTGGTCGAGGACCTCTTGGAGATCTCCCGGCTCGACGCCGCGACCGTCGAGATCGACTGGCAGGACTGCGATCTGGGGCAGGTCGTGACCATCGCGCTGGAGCCGCACGCCGCGGACATCGAGATCGTCACGCGCGACGCGGGCCTCGTGCGCGCCGAGCCGCGCCGCGTCGAGCGCATCGTCACCAACCTCGTGCGCAACGCCCTCAACTACGGCGCGCCGCCCGTGCGCGTCGAGGTCGTCGCCGGCGCGGTGATCGTCACCGACGCCGGGTCGGGCTATCCGGCCGAGCTGCTGGCCGAGGGGCCGCGGCGCTTCGCGACGTTCACCTCCGGCGGCAAGGGTTCGGGCGGCAAGGGCAGCGGCCTCGGGCTGACGATCGCCGCCAAGCAGGCCGCCGCGATGGGCGGCCAGATCACGCTGAGCAACCGCGACGGCGGCGGCGCGCAGGCCCGCCTCGACCTCCGGCCTGCCGCGGCCGCCCACGACGAGACCTGAGCGCGGGCGGCCGCCGCAGCCGCGGTCAGCGAGCGGCGGACGTCGCGGCGGGGCTCGGGGATCCGGAGGTCGCGCCGGGCAGGTCGGCGTCGTCCTGCCCGCCATGCTCCTGACCGGGGTCGATGCCGGGCAGGTGATAGACCTCCTGCTGCTCGTTGCCGCTCCCGGCCGCGACGTCGACGGTCAGGCGCCGGTAGGTGGCCGCGGCCTCGCCCTGGACGAGCTGGTCGGCGACGACCTTGGCCTCGAAGCGCAGCGGCTTGCCCTGCGCGCACGTCGGGTTGCAGTCGCTGGAGACGAAGACCCCCTGGGCGGTCGCCCGCTCCTCGCCCCAGCCCTGCCACTTCAGCTCTTCGAGCATCTCGGTGCCGTCGCCGCAGGTCAGGATGACCTCCGTGGGGCGCCGCACGCGCGAGTCCGGGTCGCACTCGGCGATGTAGGTGACGTCGGCCCGGGCGGCGAGCGCCTCGTCGGTCGCCGTGACGGTCGCGACCGGGCGGGCCCGGGGGCCGCTGTCGGCGACCCCGCAGGAGGACAGCGCGACGACCAGCGCCGCGCAGCCCGCGATCGCCCCGGCGACGCCCGCGACCCGCCGCCGACCCCGGGTGCGGCCGGCGGCGGCCGGGTCCGCGGGTTGCGGCGCACGACCCGAGAGACCCGAGACGCCCGAGATATCGGATGGGTCCGATGGGTCCGAGGACCAGGTGCTGTAGCAACCCCCGAGCGACGCGCCGGAGCGCGCCCCGATATCGGTCGCCGACGCGCCCTGCTCCCGTGTGCGCCTGCCGCGCGCTGCCCTCATATCGCCCTCTCCGCCCTGTCCGTGCCCCGCTCGCCGGTCACCGCTCGAGGGTGTCCGCCGGACCGCCTCGAGGGGGCGTCCCGGGGCGTCGACCCCGGGCGGATGCCCTCTGACCAGCGAAGTCACTGTGTCACCCCCGAGTGTGCGGCACCCGCTTCACGCGCAGCTCACAGGACGCGCACACGTCGGCCACGCCCCGCCATCTCACATTCATGACATGGGATTTGCATACCCATAAGCCTGTGTCATAGTGAAGCCGTCGCTGACCCTGTCCGACAAGGAAACCCCATGAGTTCTCACCTCGTGACGCGCCGCGCGGTCGACCTGCTCCGCGTCGCCAGCGCCCTCTGTCGGGCCGCTCGCGCCTGACGTCGACGGTGCCACCGCACCCGACGTCACGCCTCAGCCCTCTGACCTGATCCTGCGCAAGGACTGCGCACCCCGACCCACCACCGTCGTCGGGGGGCGTGCGTCCGCATGCCCGCGCCACCGCGCGGCGACCGCGCCCCTCATCGGATCCACACCCCTGAACTTGCCTGAACCCTAGGACGAACTATGCCCTCGCTCATCCTCCTGGCCCTGGTCGGCTTCGGCGCACAACTCGTCGACGGCGCCCTCGGTATGGCGTACGGCGTCACCTCGACGACGCTGCTGCTGGCCATCGGCACCAACCCCGCCGCGGCCTCGGCCACCGTGCACCTCGCCGAGATCGGCACCACCCTGGCCTCCGGCGCCTCGCACTGGCGCTTCGGCAACGTCGACTGGAAGGTCGTGGCCCGCGTCGGGATCCCCGGCGCCGTCGGCGCCTTCATCGGCGCGACCTTCCTGTCGTGGCTGTCCACCGAGGTCGCGGCCCCGGTGATGGCGCTGCTGCTGCTCGTGCTCGGCGCCTACGTGCTCATCCGCTTCACCCTGCGCGGCGTCTCCACCAAGCACCTCGGCAAGCCGCTGCGTCGCCGCTTCCTCGCGCCGCTGGGCCTCTTCGCCGGCTTCGTCGACGCGACCGGCGGCGGCGGCTGGGGCCCGGTCGGCACGCCCGCGCTGCTGGCCAGCGGCCGGATGGAGCCGCGCAAGGTCATCGGCTCGATCGACACCAGCGAGTTCCTCGTCGCGGTCGCCGCGAGCATCGGCTTCTTCGTCGGCCTGGGCGGCGGCGCGATCGTGCCGTCGATGGCCGTCGCCATCCTCGTCGGCGGTCTGCTCGCCGCGCCGATCGCCGCGTGGCTCGTGCGCCATGTGCCGCCGCGCCTCCTCGGCTCGGCCGTCGGTGGCCTCATCGTCTTCACCAACATCCGCACCCTGCTGCGCAGCGACTGGATCGACGCCTCCGCCGGCGCTCAGCAGATCGCCTACGTGCTGATCGCCGCGGTCTGGGCCGCCGCGATCGCCTACTCCTACCGGGCGTGGCGCGCCGAGTCCGCCTCCACCGGGCAGCCGGCGCACGTCGAGGCGTCCGCCGCCGAGGGTGCCGACGCGTCGGTGACCCAGGACGCGGGCCGCGGGACCGACTCGGTGACCGCAGACCGGGCCTGACGACACGGGCTCGAGGACACGGGCCCGACGACACGGGCTCGACGACAAAGGGCCGGGACATCCCCGGGGGTGTCCCGGCCCTTCGTCGTGCCGGGCACGGTCCGCCGCCGACGGACCCGAGGCGGCTGTCGATCGCCCCACGGATCCGGCGGCGACGCGCCCGGGCGAGCCTGGCGGCTCAGCGAGCTCCCGGGCGGGCCGATGTGGTCCGCGTAGCGTGGAAGGACCGGCCACGAAGGAGTGCCCCATGAAGATCAGCGTCGACATCGACTGCACCCCGCAGGAGCTACGGACGTTCTTCGGCATGCCCGACCTCGAGCCGATGCAGCGGGCGGTGATGGACGAGATGCAACGCCGGATGATGGCGTCGATGGATTCGGTGTCGCCGACCGCCGTCGTGCAGGACTGGATGGCCCCGATGACGGCGATGCAGCAGGCGCTCTTCGGCGCGTTCGCGCCCGGCATGCCGGGGGCCACGCCGGGGTCC
>JAVTVZ010000080.1:0-1398 GCA_032229625.1 Dermatophilaceae bacterium
GACCCGAGCCCGTCGATCCGGCTCACGAGCGTCTCGCCGGCGG
Organism: Dermatophilaceae bacterium; assembly: GCA_032229625.1. GTDB lineage: Bacteria > Actinomycetota > Actinomycetes > Actinomycetales > Dermatophilaceae > Kineosphaera. The sequence goes on from JAVTVZ010000080.1 coordinate 44, forward strand.
CGAGGTAGCGCCGCGGCTGCCGCACGGAGCCGACGCCGGCGGGGGTGCCGGTGAAGATGAGGTCGCCGGGCAGCAGCCGCACGACCTGGGAGAGCCGCGACACGACGGTCGGGACGTCGAAGATGAAGTCGGCCGTCGTCCCGTCCTGCATCGTCTCGCCGTCGAGGTCGCAGGCGATGGCGAGCGCGTCGCGGTCGGCGAGTTCGTCGGTCGTCACGACGGCCGGGCCGATCGGGCCGAAGCCGGGATAGGACTTGCCGAGGGAGAACTGCGGCGGCTTCACCGCGAACTGCACCCGCCGCTCCGAGAGGTCCTGCCCGATCGTCAGCCCCGCGACATACGCCCACGCGTCCTGCGGATCGACGTGCAGCGCCTCGCGGCCGATGACGACGACGAGCTCGACCTCCCAGTCGACGCGGTCCGACGGCAGCGCGACGTCGGCGTCGGGGCCGGTCAGGCACGACCCGAACTTCGTGAAGACGAGCAGCTCGGAGGGGATGTCGAGCCCGGCCTCGGCGGCGTGGTCGCGGTAGTTCAGCCCGATCCCGAAGATCTGCCGGGGCGCCGGCACCGGCGGCCCGAGCTGCGCCGGGTCGTAGTCGACGCCCTCGGGCAGCTCCGTGCGCGCCGCCCATGCCGCGACCTGCTCGAACCGCTCGTAGAGCGAGGACACGTCGGGCCCGAAGACGCCGCTGCTGGCCTCCTCGACGTCGACGACCCGCCCCGGCGTCGCCGGGCTGCCGTCGCCGCCGACGATGAGGACCGCCCGGTCGTGCAGCGCTGCGAGGCGCATGGTGACTCCTTCGGCTCACGCGTCCGGCGTCGTACCGGGCGCCTGGCACCAACCTACGTCGTCGGCTCGAGCGCCAGGCGCTCGACGAGCCGCGCGACGAACTCCTCGCAGGCGACGACCTGCGACAGCTCGACATACTCGTTCGGCCCGTGCGCCTGGGCGATGTCGCCGGGACCGCACACGATCGTGTCGATGCCGATGGAGGCGAACTGCCCGGCCTCGGTGCCGTAGGTGACGCGCTCGTCGCTGACGGCGGCGCCGAGGTCGACGGCGAGCGCGACGGTCGCCGAGTCCGGGATCGCCTCGAACGCCGGGACCGCGGCGACCACCTCGACGTCGACGCGGGCCGCGGGATTCTCGGCCTGCATCTGCTCCTGCAGCGCCGCGGCCTGCGCGCGCAGCTCCTGGCGCACCGCCTCGGGGTCGAGCGCAGGCAGGGTCCGGAAGTCGAGCTCGAGGCGGCAGCGGTCGGCGACGGTGTTGGCGGCGATCCCGCCGGTCACGAGGTTGACCCCGCCGGTCGTATACGGCACGGGGTAGGCGTCGTCGAACGGCCCGTCGG
>JAVTVZ010000080.1:1498-8582 GCA_032229625.1 Dermatophilaceae bacterium
GCCCCACCGAGGCAGCCGATCTCCTCGTCATAGGTCAGGGCGAGGTGGATCGGCTCGCGCAGCGGCGTCGCGACGATCCGCGGCAGCGCCTCGAGCGCGACGGCGACGAACGACTTCATGTCGGCGGTGCCGCGCCCGTAGATCCGCCCGTCGCGGATCGTCGCCTCGAAGGGCTCGCTGTCCCAGGCCTGCCCGTCCACCGGCACGACGTCGGTGTGCCCCGACAGCACGACTCCACCGCTGGTGGAGCCGTCGGCCGCGGGCACGGTGACGAGGAGGTTCGCCTTCGTGCCGGTCTCGTCGGGCAGGATGTGCGGCTCGAGCCCCAGCTCCCGCACGGAGGCGGCGACCACGTCGATGAGCGGCAGGTTGGAGTCCCGGCTCGTCGTGTCGAGTGCGACGAGCCGCTGGATCCACGGCCACGACGAGGGGGTCGGCTCGGGTGTCTGCACAGCTGTCGCGTCGCTCATGGTGCCCCAGTGTGGCACCGCTCACGTCCTGCCACGCACGTCGGGGGCCCGCACGACGGCGCCGTCGCGCCCCTGCAGCGCCTCGCCTACAGCACGTCGTCGTCGACCCAGTCGAGGGTCTTCGTCACGGCCTTCTTCCAGTTGCGTAGGAGCCGCTCGCGCTCGGCGGGCTTCATCCGCGGGCTCCAGCGCGCCCCTTCCTTCCAGTTCTTCTCGACGTCCTTCTGGCCGTCCCAGTAGCCGACGGCGATGCCCGCGGCGTAGGCGGCGCCGAGGGCGGTCGTCTCCGTGACCTGGGGGCGCACGACGTCGACGCCGAGGATGTCGGCCTGGAACTGCATGAGCGTCTCGTTGGCGGTCATGCCGCCGTCGACCTTGAGTTCGCGCAGCTCGACCTTGGCGTCGGCGTTCATCGCCTCGACGACCTCGGCGGTCTGGAACGCCGTCGACTCCAGCACGGCCCGCGCCAGGTGCCCCTTGTTGACGTAGCGGGTCAGGCCGACGAGCGCGCCGCGGGCATCCGAGCACCAGTGCGGCGCGAAGAGCCCCGAGAAGGCCGGCACGAAGTACGCGCCGCCGTTGTCCGCGACCGACAGGGCGAGGGTCTCGATCTCCGCGGCGTCCTTGATCATCCCGAGGTTGTCGCGCAGCCACTGCACGAGCGAGCCGGTCACCGCGATCGACCCCTCGAGCGCGTAGATGGGGTCGCGGCTGCCGACCTGGTAGGCGACGGTCGTCAGCAGCCCGTTGTCCGAGCGCACCGCCTCTCGTCCGGTGTTGATGAGCATGAAGCTGCCCGTGCCGTACGTGTTCTTGCCCAGGCCCCGCTGGAAGCAGGCCTGCCCGAACATCGCGGCCTGCTGGTCACCGAGGATCCCGGCGATCGGCCGCCCGGCGAGCACCCCGCGGGCGCGACCCTCGCCGTACACCTGGGAGGAGGACCTGATCTGCGGCAGCATCGACATCGGGATGCCCATGTCGGCGCAGATGTCCTCGTTCCAGTCGAGGGTGTCGAGATTCATGAGCATCGTGCGCGAGGCGTTGGTGACGTCGGTGACGTGGACGCCGCCCTTGACGCCGCCGGTCATGTTCCACAACACCCAGCTGTCGGTCGTGCCGAAGAGCAGGTCACCGGCCTCGGCCTTCTTGCGGGCGCCGGCGACGTTCTCCAGGATCCACGCGACCTTCGGACCGGCGAAGTATGTCGCCAGCGGCAGCCCCACCCGGTCCTTGTAGCGCTCGAGGCCGCCGTCCTCGGCGAGCCGGTCGACGATCTTCTGCGTGCGGGTGTCCTGCCAGACGATCGCGTGGTAGACCGGCTCCCCGGTCGTCCTGTCCCACACGACGGCGGTCTCGCGCTGGTTGGTGATGCCGACCGCCTCGATCTGGTCGCGGCTGATGTCACCGCTGGTCAACGCCTGCCCGACGGCCTTGCGGACGTTCTTCCAGATCTGCACCGGGTCGTGCTCGACCCAGCCCGCGCGGGGGAAGATCTGCTCGTGCTCCAGCTGGCCGCTCGCGACGGGGTTGCCGCCGTGGTCGAAGATGATGGCGCGCGAGCTGGTGGTGCCCTGATCGATCGCGAGGACGTACGTCGGCGTAGTCATGCGCAGATACTGCCAGCGCAGGGGCCCTGGAGCAGCGCGAGTGGGACGGGCGACCTGATCTCACCCGTCCCACCGCGCGCGTGTGACTCGCTCCGCCGTGGCCCCGGCCCGGCGGGATCCGGCGCCGGATGCCTCAGTCGTCCTCGACGTGCCCGCCGAGGGACTCGGGGTGCTTGGCGTAGGTCGGCTTGGCGTAGATCGCCCGGTTGACGAACCACGTCAGCGCCCACAGCGCGACACCGATGACGAGCAGCACGCCGCCGATGACGTAGTCCTGGCTCGCCCGACCCGACAGCGGGCTCGCGAGGTAGGCGCACAGCACCGCACCGATGACGGAGATGGCGGTCGGGGACCTGAAGTGCTTGTGCTCGACCTTGTCCTTGCGCAGCACGAGCACCGCGATGTTGACGATCGTGAAGACGCAGAGCAGCAGGAACGACGTCGTGCCACCCAGGGCCGCGAGGTCGGCGAAGAAGATCAACCCGAAGGCCAGCAGCGTCGTGAAGATGATCGCCACGTAGGGCGTGCGACGCCCGCGGTGGACCTTGCCCAGCGGGCGCGGCAGCACGTCCTCGTGGGCCATGCCGTAGAGCAGCCGCGACGCCATGAGCATGTTGATGAGCGCCGAGTTGGCCACCGCGAACATCGTGATGAAGGCGAAGATGCCGATGGGGAACGCCGGCGCGCCGGCCGCGACGACCTTGAGCAGCGGGGCGTCGCCCTCGCCGAGGTCGGCCGGAGCGACCAGGGTCACCGAGGAGATCGCTACTAGCACGTAGATGACGCCGGTGATGCTCAGGCCGAGCAGCATGATCTTGGGGAAGATCCGCGACGGGTCCTTGGTCTCCTCGGCCATGTTCACCGAGTCCTCGAAGCCGACCATCGCGAAGAACGCCAGGGCCGTCGCCGCGGTGACCGCCCCGAAGGCCGTGTCGCCCTCGGGGATGGAGATCTGCGTGAGGCGTGAGGTGTCGCCCATGCCCTGCAGGATCGCGTAGACACCGATCGCGATGATGATGAGCAGGCCGGTGAGCTCGACGAGCGTGAGGACGACGTTGAGCTTGACGCTCTCGGCGACGCCGCGGAAGTTGACGAGAGCGATCACGGTCATGAAGAGCAGGGCGATGAGCAGGCTGATCCCGGCGCCCTCCCAGCCCGTGACCTTGCCGAGGTTGCCCGCGAAGGCCTTCGACGCGCTCGAGGCGGACGTCAGGCCCGAACACATGACGGTGAAACAGACGAGGAACGTCAGGAAGTGCACGCCGAACGCCTTGTGCGTGTAGACGGCGGCGCCGCCGGCCTTCGGGTACTTCGTCACGAGCTCGAGATAGCTGAACGCCGTGAGCATCGCGACGATGAACGCGCAGAGGAAGGGCAGCCAGACCGCGCCGCCGACCTCCTTGGCGACCTTGCCCGTCAGGGCGTAGACGCCCGTGCCGAGGATGTCACCGACGATGAAGAGGAGGAGCAGCCCCGGGCCGATGGCGCGGGTGAGGCCCGGCTCGCCGCCGCGGCCCTCCTCGGTCTGGTGCGCAGTGTCGTGTGCGGTCATGGCGGATAGCGTGCCGCCGACCACCGACAACGTCCACACGAACGTGGGCGATGAGCACCAAATCGTGTCCGGCTCGTGACTTTCGACCCGGATCGGACACCCCGAGACGCCCCGAGACGACCCGAGACGCCCCTCAGGCGTCGATACGTTCGCTGTCCAGCTGATGCGCGGAGTCGACGATGAAGTCCTTGCGGGGCGCGACGTCGGTGCCCATCAGCAGGTCGAAGACGCGCTCGGCGCGCTCGGCGTCGGCCAGCGTCACCCGCCGCAGCAGCCGATGCTGCGGATCCATCGTCGTGTCGCGCAGCTGGTCGGCGTCCATCTCCCCCAGACCCTTGTAGCGCTGCATGGGCTCCTTGATGCGCTTGCCGCGCTTGTGCAGCCCGGTGACCGTGCGCCGCATCTCGGCCTCGTTGTAGGTGTAGATCAGCTCGTTCTTCGCCGAGCCCGGGTTGACGACCTCGATGCGGTGCAGCGGCGGCACGGCCGCGAAGACGCGCCCCGCCGCGACGAGCGGGCGCATGTAGCGGAAGAAGAGCGTCAGCAGCAGCGTGCGGATGTGCGCGCCGTCGACGTCGGCGTCGGTCATGATGATGACCTTGCCGTAGCGCGCGGCCGGCAGGTCGAAGCTGCGCCCCGAGCCGGCGCCGATCACCTGGATGATCGCCGCGCATTCGACGTTGCGCAGCATGTCCCCCACCGACGCCTTCTGGACGTTGAGGATCTTGCCGCGGATCGGCAGCAGCGCCTGGAACTCGCTGCTGCGCGCGGCCTTGGCCGTGCCCATCGCGCTGTCGCCCTCGACGATGAAGAGTTCGGTGCGCTCGACGTCGCTCGTGCGGCAGTCGTAGAGCTTGGCGGGGAGGGTCGAGGACTCCAGCGCCGACTTGCGCCGCTGGTTTTCCTTGTGTTGACGGGCCGAGATCCGCGCCTTCATCTCGGCGACGACCTTCTCGAGCACCTGGGCGCTCTGGGCCTTGTCGTCGCGCTTGGTCGAGGTGAGCCGCGCCGTCAGCTCCTTCTCCAGCACCCGCGCCACGATCGCCCGGACCGCCGACGTGCCGAGCACCTCCTTGGTCTGCCCCTCGAACTGCGGCTCGGCGAGGCGGACGGTGACGACCGCCGTGAGCCCGGCCATCACGTCGTCCTTCTCGAGCTTGTCGTTGCCGAGCTTGAGCGCACGGGCGCGCAGCTCGGCCTGCTTGCGGATCGTCTTGAGCAGCGCCTGCTCGAAGCCGCTCACGTGGGTGCCGCCCTTGGGGGTGGCGATGATGTTGACGAACGAGCGCAGCGTCGTCTCATAACCGGTCCCCCAGCGCAGCGCGATGTCGACACCGCAGTCACGCGTCACCTCCTGGGGGGTCATGTGGCCCTGCTCGTCGAGGACCGGCACCGTCTCGGTGAACTCGCCGTGCCCGCTGAGGCGCCACACGTCGGTGACCGGCGGGTCGGAGGCGAGGAAGTCGGTGAACTCGGCGATCCCGCCGTCGTGGAGGAAGACCTCCTCGCGCGGCGCCTGCGACTCGCCCGCCTCCACCCCGTCTGCCGCGTCCGCCCCCGAGTCACGGCGCCGGTCGTCGCGCAGCGCGATCCGCAGACCGGGCACGAGGAAGCTCGTCTGGCGCGCTCGGGCCGCGAGCTCGTCGTAGGAGAACTGGGCCGTGGCGAGGAAGACCTGCCGGTCGGCCCAGTAGCGGATCCGCGTCCCGTGGGCGCCGCGCGGCGCCTTGCCGACGATCCGCAGCTCACTGCCGTCGACGAACGGGGTGAAGGGGGCGTTGGGCGAGCGGCCGGCCGAGTCGTCGAAGACGCCCGGTTCGCCGCGGCGGAAGCTCATCGCGTACGTCGTGCCCGCGCGGTCGACCTCGACGTCGAGCCGCTCGGACAGCGCGTTGACGACCGAGGCGCCGACACCGTGCAGACCACCGGAGGCCGTGTAGGAGCCGCCGCCGAACTTGCCGCCGGCGTGCAGCTTCGTGAAGACGACTTCGACGCCGGACAGGCCGGTGCGGGGCTCGACGTCGACAGGGATGCCGCGCCCGTCGTCGTGCACCTCGACCGAGGAATCCTCGTGCAGCGTGACGAGGATCGAACTCGCGTGACCGCCGAGGGCCTCGTCGACCGCGTTGTCGATGATCTCCCACAGGCAGTGCATGAGGCCCCGAGAGTCGGTCGAGCCGATGTACATGCCGGGTCGTTTACGCACGGCCTCCAGGCCTTCGAGCACCTGCAGGTGCCGTGCGGTGTAGTCGGTGTTCGCGCCCGCCACGTCGTCCTCCTCGGGTATATCGCCGGTCAGGCTAACGCGGGACCCCCGACGCCGCAGGCACCGACGCGGGCCTCGTGCCCCTCCGACGTGGCAGACATGCCCGACATGGCGGACCTGAGCCGTCGTGGCGAACCCCACATCGGGCGCCGCGGCGGTACACCGTCGCCTGCGGCGGCCGATGGGAGGGACGACGGCAGGGGGTGCTCCTGGCGGGGCGCGATGCCGGGGCGACCACCCCGACGGCGGGCTCCGGCGGGCTCCGGCGGGGGTCGGTGGGGCACGGACCGACCCCGACGCAGACCATCGCGTCGGGTCCGGATCGCGAGTGGGCGCGGGCGGGAAGCTCTGGGCGTGCTTGACTGTTGTCACTGGTGCAAAGGAACTGACGACAGCGGACCCGACCGGGGACGCCGGTTCCGACGAAGAGATGGAAGGCTGACGTGAGCGCTGCTCTAGCAACACCCCTGACCTCGGCCGACCGCTGCGACCGGTGCGGCGCGCAAGCGTACGTCCGGGCCCGCCTGGCCACTGGTGGCGAACTGCTGTTCTGTGGGCATCACGGGCGGGAGCACCTGCCCCGGCTGCAGGACGTGGCGGTCGACATCCATGACGAGACGAGCCGGCTGACCGAGCCGAGCATGACCCCCTGAGACCACCTGTGACCGTCGGCTCCCGGGCAGTGCCCGGGAGCCCTTCTCCCTCATCACCCTTCAGGACCTGACGTGAATATCGCAGTCAGTGTGCTCGCGGGTCTGGCGATCCTCGTCGGCCTCGCGGGCATCGCTGTGCCCGTGCTCCCCGGCCTCATCCTCATCTGGGGCTCCGTGCTCGTCTGGACCCTCGTCACCCAGCACGGCGTCTCGTGGGCCGTGCTGCTCGTGTCGTCGGCCCTGGCGATCGCGGGCTGGATGCTGCAATACATGATCCCCGGCAAGCGACTGCGCGACGCCGGCGTGCCCCAGCGCTCGACGATCATCGGCCTCGTCGTGGGCCTCATCGGCTTCTTCGTCATCCCGGTGCTGGGCCTGCCGCTGGGCTTCGTCGCCGGGGTCTACGGCTCCGAGTTCGCCCGGGTCGGCAAGGACGAGGCGTGGGTCTCGACGCAGCACGCGGTGCGCGCGGCGATGCTCAGCTACGGCATCGAGCTGATGACCGGCATGCTCATCGCCGGCGCCTTCGTCTTCGG
>JAVTVZ010000080.1:8682-11873 GCA_032229625.1 Dermatophilaceae bacterium
GCTACGGCATCGAGCTGATGACCGGCATGCTCATCGCCGGCGCCTTCGTCTTCGGGGTCTGGCGCGTGCTGGTCTGAATCACACGCCTGAATCGCGACCGCCGGCCTGATCGCGATGCGCCGGCCGGCTCCGGACGCACGAGCTTGATCCGGACGCACCAGCTTGATCCGGACGTACCAGCTTGATCCGGACGTACCAGGGACGGACCTCGACGAGACACCCCGACACACCACGACGACGGGTCGGTAGCCGCGATGGCTACCGACCCGTCGTCTGTCGTGATCTCGTCTGTGGTGATCTCGCCTGTCCTGATCCGGGCGTCGGAGGCGTCCGCCGTCAGGGGCGCCAGGGGCGCCTACGTCGGAGGCGCCGTCCGTCAGAGGCCGTGGCCCTCGTCGCGACGCCGGTCCCAGCGCTCTTCCATCCGCTGGGTGAAGGAACCACCGGGCTTGGGTCCCTTCGACTTCGGGCGGCCGTGCCGACCGCCGGTCGGCGCCGTGGGCGCGCCACCGGGGACGACCTTGAGGTCGGGGCCGCTCTTGCGGGGCGGGGTGGCGGCCCAGGCGACGCCGGCGACCATGACGACGAAACCGAGGACGCCCAGCGCGATGATCTCGGTGGCGACGCCGGCGACGACGATCGCCAGCCCCGCGAGAGCGCCGGAGACACCCACGATGATCCGCCGACGGTTGGGGGAGGACGCGCTCCCCTTCATGTGGCTGGCGAATCGGGGGTCCTCAGCGTAGAGAGCGCGTTCCATCTGCTCAAGAAGCTTCTGCTCATGCTCGGAGAGTGGCACCTTGACCTCCTTTGCCCGGGTCGAGAGTGCGGACCGTACGCCCCGGCCGACCCGGACGGACAACCCAGACCGTCGGAGCCCTCGAACCTTGGTGCGCGAACCGCCTGTGCCCGCCGCGGCGGCATAGCACAGAGTGACTACCAGAATATGCCGTCTCGGCCTGGTTTAGCCAGGCGGTGTCCACAGTGCCGTCCATTATCAGTCGATGACCCGCGTCACGTGGGAGGCGCTGCGGCGTGTCCGCGGATCGAGCGACGCGCGGGCGGCCGGTCCGGGCCCGTCGCGCGGTCACGAGGACGGCTCCGAGCGGCGGCGCAGCCCGACGAGGCTGGCGGGGCGCACGGCGTCGGCACCGAACCGCGCGCTCGCCCGGTCGATCGCGAGATCGGCGTCGCGCCAGCCGTGTGCGGGCTCGTCGAGGGCGCCTTGGACCGGCGCCCGGGAGGTCTCGAGCAGCCCCTCCAGGCGCACCCCGACGAGCCGGATCCGGGCGCGCTGCAGCCCGAGGCCGTCGAAGAGCGCCCGGGCGGTCTCGTAGACCTCGCGGCTGACGTCGGTGGGATCGCGCAGCGTGCGGGAGCGGGTGATCGTCGTGAAGTCGCTGAAGCGCACCTTGATCGTCACCGTGCGCCCCATGACGGCCGCGGCGCGGGCGCGGGCCGCGGTGCGGTCGGCCAGGCGCAGCAACCGGCGGTGGATCTCGACCGGGTCGTCGATGTCGTAGGCGAAGGTCTCGTCGGAGCCGACGCTGCGCTCGCGCCGGGTCGGGGTGACCCGCCGCGGGTCACGGCCCCACGCGAGCTCGTGCAGCGCGGCGCCGGGCTCCCCCAGCGCGCGGCGCAACGTGTCGACGGGCGTGTGGGCGATGTCGGCGACCGTGCGCAGGCCGAGGCGGTGCAGCGACTCCTCGGTGCGCTCGCCGACCCCCCACAGGGCGCCGACGGGCAGCTGCTGGACGAAGCCGACGACCTCCTCGACGGGCACGACGATCATCCCGTCGGGTTTGGCCAGCCCGGAGGCGAGCTTGGCGACGAACTTGCTCGGCGCCACCCCGACCGAGCACGTCACGCCCTGCTCGTCGGCGATCGTGTCGCGCAGCCTCGCCGCGATGCGGGCCGGCCGACCCAGGCGGCGGACCGCGCCGGAGACGTCGAGGAACGCCTCGTCGAGCGACAGCGGCTCCACCAGCGGCGTCAGCTGCGCGAAGGTCGCCATCACCGCCTGGGAGATGCGCGCGTACAGCGCATGGTCGGGGGCGATGACCGTGGCCTGCGGGCACAGCCGCCGCGCCCGCGACATCGGCATGGCGGCCGCTACCCCGAAGCGCCGGGCCTCGTAGGTCGCCGACAGGACGACCCCGCGAGAGCCGCCGCCGATGATCACCGGGGTGCCGCGCAGCTCGGGTCGGCTCAGCAGCGACGCCGAGGCGTAGAAGGCGTCCATGTCGACGTGCAGGATGCCGCAGCCCGTGTCGTCCGGCGGGCCGGGGCTCGACAGCCTCGGCGCCGCATACTGGCGCCGACTCATGACGGATCGACGCCGGCCGGGCGCCGGCTGCCCACGAGGCGGCCCGGGCGCGCCACTAGGCGCCGTCCCCCGCCGGCTGCGGCCGACGCGCGACGACGTGCAGGGTGGCGCCCAGCCGGCCGAGGAAGTCGTGCGCGGGGTCGGCGACGATCGCCTCCTCCAGGGCCAGCAGCGCGGCGCGCTCGGCGTCGGTGTCGATGTAGGCCGCCGGGATCAGGTCGGAGAAGATCCGCACCCCGTGGGTGCTGACGACCTGCAGCCCGGCGTCGGTCAGCAGCGCGCCGACCTGCTCGGCGTCGAAGCGGCGCGGCGCCGGATCGCCCGGCCCCCACCGCCCGTCCGGGCTGGTCAGGACGGCCTGCGCCTGGTCGAAGCGGCCCGCCAGCGTGCGGGCGAGCACCGCCGCGAGCCGCTGGGCGACCACGACGCTGAGCACGCCGTCGGGCGCGAGCAGCTCGGCCAGCGAGCGGGTCGCCGCAGCGACCGCGGCGTCGTCGTCGAGCACCTCGAGCACCCCGTGGCAGGTGACGACGTCGGCGCTGCCCGCGGGCACGTGGTCGGCCAGGGTCGCGGCGTCGCCCTGCACGGCGGTGACGCGCTCGGCGACGCCGACCTCCTGCGCGCGGCGCTCCAGCGCGGCGAGCGCGTCGGGGCTGGGGTCGATGACGGTCACGACATACCCGAGCTCGGCCAGGGGCACGGCCAGGCCGCCGGTGCCGCCGCCGACGTCGACGACCCGCAGCGGTCGGTCACCGGCCGCGGCCTGCAGGCTCTCGACGGCCTGCGCGACGGTGTGCCAGATGGCGGCCGTGCGGATCGAGCTGCGGATCGAGCTGCGGATCGAGGGGTCGACCCCGCCGCGGCG
>JAVTVZ010000081.1:0-2217 GCA_032229625.1 Dermatophilaceae bacterium
ATCGCCTTGGTATTCTCTACCTATCCACCTGTGTCGGTTTAGGGTACGGGCGGCTAACAACTCGCTCACGAAGATTTTCTAGGCAGCATAGGATCACCCACTTCAGGAGCCGTAGCTCCAAAAGGCATCATGTCTCAAGCACGTGAGGTGCGGATTTGCCTACACCTCGCCCTACGCACTTACCCCGGGACAACCATCGCCCGGGATGGGCTACCTTCCTGCGTCCCTCCGCAGCTTGCCTAATACAATCGTGGGTCGCAGACTCAAACCGGCTTGGACCGAAGTCCGCCGCCGGCTCTTGCGTGCTTAGCATTGACTGCCTCGGCAGGGTCGTTGTTTCGCCGGTACGGGAATATCAACCCGTTGTCCATCGACTACGCCTGTCGGCCTCGCCTTAGGTCCCGACTTACCCAGGGCAGATTAGCTTGACCCTGGAACCCTTGGATATTCGGCGGACGGGTTTCTCACCCGTCATTCGCTACTCATGCCTGCATTCTCACTCGTGTGCTCTCCACGGCTGGGTCACCCCGCCGCTTCACAGCGCACACGACGCTCCCCTACCCATCCGCGCACCTGGACCACGAAGGCCTGGTTATCACACGAATGACACAGCTTCGGCGGATTGCTTGAGCCCCGCTAAATTGTCGGCGCAGAATCACTTGACCAGTGAGCTATTACGCACTCTTTCAAGGGTGGCTGCTTCCAAGCCAACCTCCTGGTTGTCTAAGCAACTCCACATCCTTTTCCACTTAGCAGTCCCTTAGGGGCCTTAGCTGGTGATCTGGGCTGTTTCCCTCTCGACTATGAAGCTTATCCCCCACAGTCTCACTGCCGTCCTCTCACTTACCGGCATTCGGAGTTTGGCTGATTTCGGTAAGCTTGTGGGCCCCCTAGACCATCCAGTGCTCTACCTCCGGTAAGAAACAGACGACGCTGCACCTAAATGCATTTCGGGGAGAACCAGCTATCACGAAGTTTGATTGGCCTTTCACCCCTATCCACAGCTCATCCCCTCGGTTTTCAACCCAAGTGGGTTCGGGCCTCCACGACGTCTTACCGTCGCTTCACCCTGGCCATGGATAGATCACTTCGCTTCGGGTCTAGAGCATGCGACTCAAACGCCCTATTCGGACTCGCTTTCGCTACGGCTTCCCCACACGGGTTAACCTCGCCACGTACCACTAACTCGCAGGCTCATTCTTCAAAAGGCACGCCGTCACCCTTGCAGGCTCCGACGGATTGTAGGCAATCGGTTTCAGGTACTATTTCACTCCCCTCCCGGGGTACTTTTCACCTTTCCCTCACGGTACTTGTCCGCTATCGGTCATCAAGGAGTATTTAGGCTTAACGGGTGGTCCCGCCAGATTCATGCGGAATTTCAGGGGTTCCGCATTACTTGGGGTGACGCACGAGAGAGAGCGGCTTACGTCTACAGGGGTATTACCTTCTGTGCCGGAACTTCCCAGAGTCCTTCGACTTCAACGCTCTTTTCTTACTCTCTGACCAGTCAACAGCCCGGTCGGTGCGGCCCCACTACCCCCAACATGCAACGCCTGTCAGCTATCACACATGCCGGGTTTGGCCTCTTCCGCGTTCGCTCGCCACTACTTACGGAATCACGGTTGTTTTCTTTTCCTGTGGGTACTGAGATGTTTCACTTCCCCACGTTCCCTCCAACTACCCTATGTGTTCAGGTAGAGGTCGCCGGACATTACTCCGGTTTCTTTCGAGGTTTCCCTATTCGGAGATCCACGGATCAAAGCTCGTTTACCAGCTCCCCGTGGCTTATCGCAGGTTACAACGTCCTTCATCGGCTCTTGATGCCAAGGCATCCACCGATTGCCCTTAGTAGCTTGTTATTTCACTACAAAGATGCTCGCGTCCACTGTGCAGTTCTCAAGAAACGGGCGGGCCCAGCTCAGCCACCGAAAACAATCGGCAACCACATCCGGTCCGCTACAAGAAGGCGTGCTCAACGCAACCGACCCTTCAGGACCCAACAGCGTGCTCTCAGGCATCACTCACAAACCCCGACGTTCCACTCCCCACAAAGGAGGCTGTACTAACCGAAAAATTTGCTCACTCAACTTCAAGTCAATGTTCCACTTAGCAGCCTGCCGGCCCCACGAACACTCGTCGTGGACAACCTGGCGCTTGGACGAGGTGATTAATCCCCGCCAATGGCTCCTTAGAAAGGAGGTGATCCAGCCGCACCTT
>JAVTVZ010000082.1:0-4255 GCA_032229625.1 Dermatophilaceae bacterium
CCGGCGTCGGTGAGCGCGTCGATCGCGGCGGCCCAGTCGGCGGGCTCCCGCGAGGCGACGACGCGGCCGCCACCACCGGCGACGACGGGCGTCCACGGGGTCGTGTCGGGCACGAGCACCGGGCAGGCGCGGGCGAGGGCCTCGGGGATGACGTGGCCGAAATTCTCGTGGGCCGTCGGCAGCGCGAGCGCGTCGGCGCCGGCGTAGGCGTCCGCGAGCCGCGGCGGGGGCACGGCGCCGTGCAGGCGCACGACGTGCCGGGCCGGCAGCGCGCCCGCGAGCTCACGCACCGCCGCGACGTCGGCGGGGTCGCCGTCGCCGTAGACGTCGAGCTCGACCCCGGCCCGCACCGCGGCGAGCGCGCGCAGCAGCACGTCGAGCCCCTTCTTCGCGCTGATCCGGCTGACGAAGACGAGCCGCAGCCGGTCCTCGTCGGGCCGGTCGCTCGGCGCCTCACGCGCAGGTGGCGGCGCCGCGGTCGCGGGCAGCAGCGTCTCGTTCTCCCGCACGACCACCCGCGCCCCGCGGAAGACCGCGGCGACCTCGTCGGCCTCCTGCGGCGTCGAGGCGTGCCACGTCACGTCGCGATAGAGCTCGGCGGCGCGCGCCACCCGCAGGAAGCGCCGCTTCTTGGCGGCCTTGAGCGCCAGGGCCCCGGCCCCCAGCTCGCCGCGCGGCGCGAGCACGACCCGCGTGCCCGGCAGCCCCCCGGCCCGCGCGAGCAGCGCCGGCAGCAGCGACCACACGAGCGGGAAGAGCCCGTTGAGATAGAGCACGTCGGGACGGGCCCGCCGCACCAGCCGCAGGACCTCGGCGGCCTGCCGCGCAAGCCCGGCGGCGCCGGGGCGCGACTCGACATACCGGACCCGGGCGGCGCCGACGTCGACCCAGCGATCGGTCGGCACGTCCAGCGGCCCGGTCGCGCCCCAGTCGGTGTCGCAGGCCGCGACGGCGAAGTCGTGCCGCGCGCCGTGGGTCGCGACCATCGCGGCGATGGTGCGGATGGGGCCGCCGCCCCGATACGCCGGCAGGTAGTAGGGGGTGAGCACGAGCACGCGCAGCGCCCGCTGCGGCCGCGCAGCGCTCACGGGCGTCGGCGCAGCCCGGACCACGCGGCGTGGCGCCGGTGCGTGGACAGGATGAAGCGGACCGCGCGCTGGGAGCAGTTGTCGATCGCGTAGTCGGCGGGCACGACGGCGTCGGTGCGCCCGTCCGGGCCGATGGAGCGCACGGCGTCGCGGATGCCCTCGACGACGTTGTCGGGGTCGAGGCCGGTCATGAGGATGGCGCCGGTGTCGAGGGCCTCGGGGCGCTCGATGGCGTCGCGCAGGGTGACGGCGGGGAAGCCGAGCAGGGCCGACTCCTCGCTGATCGTGCCGCTGTCCGAGAGCACGCACAGCGCGTCGAGCTGCAGCCGCACGTAGTCGATGAAGCCCAGCGGCGGGTGGAACGTCAGGCCGTGCAGGTCGCGCACGGGCGCGTCGGGGCGGGCGGTCAGCACGTCGAGGCGCTTGCGGGTGCGCGGGTGCGTCGAGACGAGCACCGGCACGTCGAAGGCGTCGCGGGCGGCGACGAGGCAGTCGAGCAGGGCGCCGAGACGGGCGGGATCGTCGACGTTCTCCTCGCGGTGGGCGCTGACGAGCAGGAAGCCGCGCGGCTCGAGGCCGAGGTCGGCGGTCGCGCTGCTCGCCGCGAACGCCGCCGCGTGGTGGTCGAGCACCTCCTTCATCGGCGAGCCGGTGAGCAGGATGCGGCGCGGGTGCAGGCCCTCGGCGAGCAGGTTGCGGCGGGCGTGCTCGGTGTAGACGAGGTTGAAGTCGGCGACGTGGTCGACCATGCGCCGGTTGGTCTCCTCGGGCACGTTCTCGTCGAAGCAGCGGTTGCCGGCCTCCATGTGATACACGGGGATGCGCATTCGCTTGGCCATGAGCGCCGCGATGCTGCTGTTGGTGTCGCCGAGCACGAGCACCGCGTCGGGGCGCACGTCGCGCAGGATCTCCTCGGTGCGGATCAGCGTCTCGCCGAGCACCCGCCCCAGGCTGGAGGTGTCGACCTGCAGGAAGTGGTCGGGGCGGCGGATGCCCAGCTCTTCGAAGAAGATCTCGTTGAGCTCGTAGTCGTAGTTCTGCCCCGTGTGCACGAGCACGTGGTCGACGGATTCATCGAGCCGCGCCATGACCCGCGACAGCCGGATGATCTCCGGGCGGGTGCCGACGATCGTCATGACCCTGGTCATGGCCTCATCCTCACAGATCGGTGCCGTAGCGCGTCATGAGTCGCCCCTGCGGCGTGGTGAATTCGTCGAGGACGACCCAGCCCAGCGACTCGTAGAAGGAGTGCACGGCGGCGTTGTCGCGCGCGTCGGTCAGCAGGTAGGCGCGTCGCACGCCGCGGGCGGCGGCCCGGCGCCGCCACGTGCGGGCCAGCTCGGCGCCGATGCCGCGGCCCGCCCAGTCGGGATCGACGACGATCGAGGCCAGCAGCGCGGGCGCGGTGTCTTCGGGGTGCCCGGCACCGGCGGGTGGCTGGGCCGGGGGCGTCGGCGAGGCTGAGGACGTCGGCGAGGCCGGGGAGGTCGGCACCGGCGGGGGAGTCGGGGCGTCGGGCGCGGCCGGTGCGTCCCCGCGATAGCGGACCGCTGCGGCCAGTCGCGGCAGCACGCGCGGGTCCCGCAGGGCGGCCCGCGCCCCGGCGAGCGCGAAGGCCGGTCCGCGGCGGCGCAGCAGCCGCCCGTAGAAGCCCGCGGGCGCGGACGTGCCCAGGACCGCGCCGACGGGGCGGCCGTCGGCGCGCGCGACGGCCGTGATGGCGGTGGGGTCGGCGGCGTAGCCGAGGTAGAGCTGGCGCAGGAAGGGCTCGCCGAGGTCGGCGAGGAAGAAGCCGGGGAAGCCGCGGCGATGCACCCGCGCCAGGGCCCGCGCGTCGCAGCGCGCGAGGGTGCCGTAGGTGAGCGCCGGCGCCGGTGGGCCGATCACGTCGGGTCCGGGCCGGGGCCGGTGCCGGTGTCGGGATCGGTGCCTGGCTCGGGATCGGCGCCGGCGGCCAGGTCGGCGGGGCGCTCCTGCGGCCGCACGGGCATCGGGTAGGTGTCGGGGCGCGCGGGGTCGAAGAGCTCGTCGGCCCAGAAGAACGTCACGAGCCCCGTGTCGCCGACGTTCTCGATCGAGTGCGCCCACAGCGTCGGCATGTCGATGATCCGCGGTTCCTCGCCGCTGACGGGCAGCTCGACGACCCGGTCGTCGAGCAGGCGGCGCAGCCGGATGAGCCCGCGGCCGGCGACGACGGCGAAGCGCTCGATCTTGTGCAGGTGCAGGTGGTTGCCGCGCACGTGCCCGGGCCGTGTCGTGGAGACGAAGGATTGCCCGCCGCCGCCGTGCACGCGGATCGTCTCGAGCAGCTCGCCGCGCGGGTCGCGGTGCGCCGTCGGCGCGAAGCCGCGGGCCCCGGCGTCCCACATCGCCGCGCGCAGGGTGTTGAAGAGCGCGACGTCGAGGGCGTCACCCAGCGCCGGGATGTCCCCGGCCGGCGCATAGCAGTCGTGGAGGTCGCGCAGCCGCGCCGCGACCGCCGAGATCGCGACCGGCCGACCCTGCGGCCGGGCCACCATCTGCACGCAAGAGTGTGGGATATCGAGCTCCGGCAGGGCCACGACGGGGTCCAGTGGTGCGTCGTCGCCCGCGGCCCGCAGCAGCGTCGCGACGGCATCCTGGGCGTGGATCAGCGGCAGCTCCCGCTCGCCGACGACGCTCGGCTGCCCGCCCGTGGCGATCCGATGGGCGAACGTCGCGACGAACGAGTTGTAGTCGGGCCGCCCGTGCTCGCCGAAGAGCCCCGGGAAGCGCAGCTCGACGACCCGCGCGCCGACCCGCTCGCCCCAGGCGCGCAGCGCCGCCCCGGCCCCCCGCTTCCCCCGCCCGTAGGGGGTGTCGCGGCCCGGGTGGTCGTCGTCGGCGTAGTTGCTGCCGGCGACGACGACGGTCGGCCCGGCCCCGGTGCGCGTGAGCGCGGCGACGAGGTCGTCGGCGAGCGCGACGTTGCCGGCCTCGAGGTCGGCCTCGGGGCCGCGGTTGATGCCCGCGAGGTGCAGGACGGCGTCCTGCGGGGTCAGCGCGCCGACGGCCGCGTCGAGCGCTGCCGGGGTCCAGTCCTGCCGGGTCAGGGCGGTGACGTCGGCGCCGGTCAGGGCCAGGCGGGCCCGCGTGTGCCAGCCGAGGAAGCCGGCGGCGCCGGTGACGACATACCTCACCGGTGCCTC
>JAVTVZ010000082.1:4355-5428 GCA_032229625.1 Dermatophilaceae bacterium
CCTCACCGGTGCCTCGCCGGTGCCTCGCCGGTGCCTCGAGGTGGCGGCTGCCGCCGGGCCGCTCACGCCGACACCTGCGCGAATTCGGGCAGGGTGCGCAGCAGGTCGACGGTCGCGGCGACGTCCATCTGCACAGTGTTGTGTGAGGTGTAGTCCTCGCGAGCGTCGATCCGCGCGTCGCCCTGCTCGAAATACAGGGAGTACTCCATCGACCGCGCGTCGACCGGCACGCGGAAGTAGTCGCCCTCGTCGCGCGCCGAGACCATCTCCTCGCGCGAGAGCAGCGTCTCGTGCAGCTTCTCGCCGTGCCGGGTGCCGATGACCCGGATCGGATGGTCGGGCCGCCCGAGCAGCGTCGCGACCGCCCGCGCGAGCGTCTCCATCGTGCAGGCCGGGGCCTTGCGCACATACAGGTCGCCGGGGCTGGCGTGCAGGAACGCGTGCTCGACGAGGTCGACCGACTCGTGCAGTGACATCAGGAAGCGCGTCATCGCCGGGTCCGTCAGGGTCATCGGCTCGCCGGCGCGCACCTGGGCGACGAAGAGCGGGATGACCGAGCCTCGCGAATACATGACGTTGCCGTAGCGGGTGATCGAGACGACCGTGCCCGAGCCGGGGTGCTGCCGGGCGAAGGCCTGGGCCGTCTTCTCCATGAGCGCCTTGCTCTGGCCCATCGCGTTGATCGGGTGGACGGCCTTGTCCGTCGAGAGGCACACGAGCGAGGACAGGCCCGCGGCGTGCGCGGCCTCGATGACGTGGTGGCTGCCGATGACGTTGGTCTGCACGGCCTGCAGCGGGAAGAACTCGCAGCTCGGCACCTGCTTGAGGGCCGCGGCGTGGAAGGCGTGGTCGGCGCCGACGAAGGCCGCCGCGACGCTCTCGCGGTCGCGCACGTCGCCGAGGAAGAAACGCAGCCGCTCGTCGGCGAAGGCGACCCGCATGTCGTGCTGCTTGGCCTCGTCGCGCGAGAGCACGTGCACGCCCGCGACGTCCTGGGTGAGCAGGTGGCGGGCCATCGTCGACCCGAACGAGCCGGTGCCGCCGGTGATCGCGACGACCTTGCCGCGCAGGTC
>JAVTVZ010000082.1:5528-8914 GCA_032229625.1 Dermatophilaceae bacterium
GCTCACCGCGAACATCCGCTCGTAGTAGGCCCGCCCGGCCCGGCCGCGGCGCTCGCGCTCGGCGGGGCCGGCGTCGCGCGCGGCGGCCAGGATCGCGCTCAGCCCGGCGACGTCGCCGGAGCCCGTGGCCCAGCCGGCGCCGGACTCGGTGACGACCCGCGCGACGTCGCCGTCGGCGGCCACGACGATCGGGCGGGCGGCGGCCATCGTCGCCTGCGTCTTGCTCGGCATCGTCACCCGCGACAGCGGGTCGGCGCTCAGCCCGATGTAGCAGGCGTCCGCGCCGGCCATGAGCACCGGCATCCGGGACTGCTCCACCCGGCCGATGAACTGCACACTGGTGTGTGCGGTCAGCCGGGCGGTGCGCTCCATGAGCTCGGTCTCGGCGACCCCGGAGCCGGCGATGACGACCCGCAGCCGCCCCGTGCTACCAGTGCCGCCGGCGCCGCCTGCACCGCCAGCGCCCTTGGCGGCGCCGACTCGCGCGGCGGCGTCGACGAGCGTGTGCAGCCCTTGGGCGTGACCGAGGGCCCCGGCATACAGCACGAGGGTGTCGGCGGGGTCGATGCCCACCTGCGCGCGCCAGCGCCGCCCCGCCTCGCGGGTCGCGTCGTCGGCCGGCCGGAAGGTCTCCTCGTCGGCCCACATCGGCGCGTAGTCCAGCCGCGCCCGCGGCACGCCGCGCGCGTGCAGGATGTCGTGCACCCCCGGGGAGATGTAGGTGACGCGCGCCGCGGAGGCATACATCGCCGCGCACCACGCGTCGAGCCCGCGCCGGGTCGCGCGCTGCGCCAGGGCCCCGGAGGCGGCGCGCAGCCGATCGCCCAGGCCGTCGCCGGTCCGATCGCCCGGTCGGTCACCCGGTCGCTCACCCGGTCGGGCGTCTCGGGCGCCGGGCGCGAAGCCGCTGGCCCACAGCGTGTCCGGCCACAGGTCGGCGACGTGCACGACGAGCGGGACGCCGTGGGCGTAGCGCGCGCGCCACATCGCCGGCGCGACGGTGATGGGGGAGTAGTTCACCCACAGGGCGTCCAGGCCGGCCAGCGCCGGGCCGCCGAGCACGGCGGCCGACAGCCCGAACGAGCCGTAGTTCGCCGCGCGCCGCACCGGCGAGCCGTCGTGACTGGGATACAGCGCGACCCGCCACACGCGCACGTCGTCGCGCGCCTCGACCTGCCGCGCCCGCATCCGGTAGCCGGGAGCCAGTCGCCCGGTCGGGTAGTTCGGCAGGCCCGTGAGGACACTCACCTCGTGGCCGCGCCGCGCCAGGCCGCGGGCGAGCACTCCGGGGAGGGTCGCCGGGCCGGGCTCGGGGTCGAACCACTGCGTCAACAGGCCCAGCCGCACGCGCCTCTCCTCGTTGCTCGTCGTGTGCGCCTATCGTACGCAAGGTGGCTGAACTTCCTTGTGACGTCGTGCCTTTCGCGCCGCCGGACATCGGCGAGGAGGAGATCGACGCCGTCGTGGCGGCCCTGCGCGGCGGGTGGCTGACGACCGGTCCGTGCGCCGCGGCCTTCGAGACGGACTTCGCTGCGGCGGTGCGCGCCGGCTTCGCCGCCCCGCTCGCGGAGGTCACCTCGCAGGCTGCTCCGGCCGACCCCGCGGCCCCGGCCGGCCCGTCCGTCGCCTCTGCATCGGGCGAGTCGGGCGAGACGCCGGACGGGTGGGCCGGCCCGCTGCACGCCGTGGCGGTCAACTCCGCGACGGCGGGCCTGCACCTGGCGCTGGAGGCCCTGGGCATCGGCCCCGGCGACGAGGTCATCGTGCCGACGTGGACCTTCACCGCGACGGCCGAGGTCGTCCGCTATGTCGGCGCCGACCCGGTGATCGTCGACGTCGACCCCGACACGCTCAACCTCGACCTGGCCGCCGCGGCGGCCGCCGTCGGCCCGCGCACCCGCGCGATCATCCCCGTGCACTTCGCGGGGCTGCCCGTCGACCGCGCCGGTCTGGCCGGGCTCGCCGCCGCCCACGGGTTGCGCGTCGTCGAGGACGCCGCCCACGCCTTCCCCGTGCACTCGGCCGGGGTGCCGGTCGGCGCCGGCGGCAGCGACGCGGTCGTCTTCAGCTTCTACGCGACGAAGACGATGACGACCGGTGAGGGCGGGATGCTGCTGACCGGCGACGCCCAACTCGCCGCGCGGGCCCGCACGATGCGCCTGCACGGCATCAGCCGCGACGTCTTCGACCGCTACAGCGCCGCCGCGACGCGCCGCGCCGACGGGGTCCCGACCTGGGCCTACGAGGTGGTCGCCCCCGGCTTCAAATACAACCTCACCGACCCCGCCGCCGCGATGGGCCGCGTGCAGCTGCGCCGCGCGGTGGCGATGCGCCGGGCCCGCGCCGCGATCGCCGCGCGCTACCTCGACGCCTTCGCCGACCTGCCCGTGCGCCTGCCCGCGATCGGCCCGGACGGCACGGCCGCGACAGGCTCGGACGGTACGGCCGCGACGGGTCCGCACGGTCCGGCCGAGCATGCCTGGCACCTCTTCGTCCTGCGGCTGAGCGACGACGCGCCGGTGGGCCGCGACGACTTCATCGAGGCGCTGCGGGCGGCGGGGGTCGGCACGAGCGTGCACTTCATCCCGCTGCACCGGCACCCCTACTGGCGTGACCGTTTCGCGGGCGGGCCGGGCGCCTACCCCGTGGCCGACGACGCCTACGCCCGCGCGGTGAGCCTGCCGATCTTCTCGGCGATGACGGATGCGCAGGTCGAGCGGGTCGTCGCGGTCGTGCGCGAGGTGCTCGGTGGCCGCCGGTAGGGGTGGGCCGCGCGGCAAGCGCGCCGTCGACCTCGTCGTCGCGGCGGCCGGGCTCGTCGTCGCCGCGCCGGTGTGCGCCGTCGTCGCCGCCGCGGTGCGGGTCGAGTCGCCGGGGCCGGTGATCTTCCGCCAGCAGCGCATCGGGCGCGCGGGGCGGCCCTTCACCATCTACAAGTTCCGGACGATGGCGCTCGAGGCGCCCGGCGGCACGCGCGGCGCGACGGGCCAGGTCACGGGCGCCGGCGACCCGCGGATCACCCGTGTCGGGCGCGTGTTGCGCGCCACGAAGCTCGACGAGCTGCCCCAGCTCGTCAACGTGCTGCGCGGCGACATGAGCCTCGTGGGCCCGCGGCCGGAGGTGGCGCGCTACGTCGACCTGTGGGATCCGACGCTGCGCCCGCTGGTCCTGTCGGTGCGGCCCGGCCTGACCGACCCGGCGAGCATCGCCTACCGGCACGAGGGGCGCGAGCTGGCCGCCGCCGCCGACCCCGAGCGCCACTACGTCGAGCAGATCCTGCCGCGCAAGGTCGCGATGTATGCCGACTACGTGCGCCGCGCGTCGTGGCGCACCGACGCCTCAGTGCTCGCCGGGACCGTCCGGGCCGTGCTGACCGGCTGACCGGG
>JAVTVZ010000082.1:9014-11740 GCA_032229625.1 Dermatophilaceae bacterium
CCGACGCCTCAGTGCTCGCCGGGACCGTCCGGGCCGTGCTGACCGGCTGACCGGGTCGCCGCCCCGGGTCCGCTCGCCTCGACGGGCGCGGCGCCGACGACGGGATCTGTGCCGACGAAGGGGTCGGTCCGCATCGCGCGCAGCACCGTCTCCCGCAGCCGGTCGAGCACGGGCCCGGTCGCCTCGCTCACCGGCGGGGACGCCTGCCGGGAGAGCGTCCGGCCTTCGGGGTCCTGCGCCCGCGACGCCCCCGTCGGCGCGGGCGCCCCGCCCGACCTCATCGGCGCGTCGAGGGTCGCCGGGTCGATCGGCGGCACGCTGACGCTCTCGATGAGGGGGTGACCGGTGGTGCGGCGCTGCTCGTCGACGCCGAAGAGCTCCTCGGCGAGCTTCTCACCGGGGCGCAACCCCGTATACACGATGTCGATGTCGCGTCGACCGGAGATGCGCACGAGGGTGCGGGCGACGTCGGCGATGCGCACCTGCTCGCCCATCTCCAGCACCATGACCTCGCCGTCCTGGCCGATCGCGGAGGCCTGCAGCACGAGCTGGCACGCCTCGGGGATGAGCATGAAGTAGCGCTGCACGTCCGGGTGCGTGACCGTCACGGGGCCGCCGCGCTCGATCTGCGCCGTGAAGGCGTGCAGCACCGAGCCGCGCGAGCCGAGCACGTTGCCGAAGCGCACGCTGACGTACCGGCCGATCTGCGTGGCCGCGTAGTGCGCGGTGAGCTGCTCGCCGAGCCGCTTGCTCATGCCGAGCACCGACGTCGGGTCGGCGGCCTTGTCGGTGGAGATGTTGACGAAGGTGCCGACCCCCGCGCGGGCGGCGGCGTCGAGCACGGTCGCGGTGCCGCGCACGTTCGTCGCCCACGCCTCGCCCGGATGCGCCTCGAGCAGGGGCAGGTGCTTGAGGGCGGCGGCGTGGAAGACGATGTCGGGCCGGGTCGTGGCCATGACCTCCTCGATGCGGCGCGCGTCGCGGATGTCGGCGAGCACGATGTCGTCGCTGTCGAGGAGCCCGTGGCCGGTCAGCGACATCTGCGTCGCCTGGAGGCCGGACTCGTCGCGATCGAGCAGGTAGAGGCGGCTCGGCCCGAAGCGCGCGATCTGCCGGCACAGCTCCGAGCCGATCGAGCCGCCCGCGCCGGTGACGAGCACGCGGCGGCCCGCGATGTGCTCGGCGACGAGCTGGGTGTCCATGCGCACCGGGGTGCGGCCGAGGATGTCGGTCAGGTCTAGGTCGCGCAGGTCGCCCGACGTCGGGGTCGTCGTGCCGACGAGGCTGCTCAGGCTCGGCAGCACCTTGACCTCCAGGCCCGCCTCGGTCGCCGCCTCGGAGAGCTGGCGCAGCACGGCGGCGTCGGCCGTCGGCGCGGCCAGGACGAGCAGGTCGGCGTCGGTCTCAGAGGCCACGTCGGCGAGCCGGTCCCGGCCACCGAGCACCCGCACCCCCTCGATGCGCAGCCGCGCCTTCGTCGGGTCGTCGTCGAGGAGGCCGACGGGGCGCACGTCGCCGTGGTCGTCGCCGAGGAGCCCGCGCACGAGCCGAGAGCCTGCGTTGCCGGCGCCGAAGACGAGCGCGCGGCGCCCGGCCTCGCGGGCGAGCGCGGCGCGTGTGTCGCGCGAGCGCGCCACGAATCGCGCCGCCAGCATCGCCAGCAGCGCCAACGTGCCGCTGATGATCGCCGTCGAGCGCGGCACCGGCGGCGGGTAGACGACGAGCGTCACCACGAGCAGCGGCACCGCCACGCACGCGACCGTGCGGGCCAGGTCGGCGATCTCCTCCAGCGACCCGCGGCGGTGACCCACGGCATACGGGCCGATGAGGGAGCCGGCCAGCGGCTGCACGACCGCGCACAGCAACGCGCACGCCGCCGTGCCGGCGCTGAGGGTCAGGTCGACGCGGAAGTCGTAGCGCAGCCACACCGCGGCGTAGACCGCGAGCATCCAGATGAGGCAGTCGGCGGCCGGCCACGCGATCCGCGACCAGCGCCCCCCGCCGCCCCTGCGAGCGGGGCCGTCGAGGAGGGCCGCGACGGCCCCGGCCATGGCCTGCCGGTGCGTGCTGCCGCGCCCGCCGGTGCGCTGCCCGCCGCCGGCAGACCGCGGTCGGCGCGGCGGTGCGGGCTCGACCCGGCGCCGTCCCCGATGCCTCCACGCAGCTCGCAGCGCACGCACGAAATACCCTCCCGGTCCGCCAGGGTGGCGTCGATTCTGGTGAGCGGCGCCGAACCCTGTCCCCCGATTCGCGCCAGCCCCCAGTTTACCCGTCAGGGCATCTGCTCCGCCGCACCGCAATTCGCCTGAAGGGGCGCCGAGTCGGCGCCCAGTCTCGCTGGGCCCGTCGGCCGGCCGGTACCCGCGGCGTCCTGCCGAGCCCGCGACCCGAGCCGCCACGAGACCCGCCCCCCGGGGGTTCCTCGCCGGCCCGTAGATCGGCTGGTCGAGCGGGCGGTCCGGGCTTTGGCGGCCGGCGTCGTGCCCGCCAGGCCCTCCTGCGCCGGTGGCCGAACGTGTGGGCGTGCAGACACGCTGGTGATCACCGGCGTGTCGGTGTGTCGATCGGTGCGCCGATGGGTGCGGCGATCGGTGCGTCGACGGGGCGCGGGGGCGCGCCCACGGTCGCGGGGCGCGCGCGGGGCGGCGGGAGTCACCTGCATGGCGGGGCTGGCCGCATTAGGGTCGGGCCATGCTGGCTGTCTACGCGAAGTCCTTCTCCCGCAC
>JAVTVZ010000083.1:0-11514 GCA_032229625.1 Dermatophilaceae bacterium
ATCCTCGTACCGGCCGGTGTCGTGCTCCTCTTCGCTCTGCTGCTACTCGCTCTAGGACGTGTCCTGCGCATTCGCGAAGCCGCAGCCATCACGGCGTGGATCGCCGCCCGCCTGGGTCGCGCAGGCCCCCGACCTGAATGAGCAGTGCGTGGGCGATGGTGAGCAACTAGCGTGCTCCCATGGCCGGCTCATCCCGCTCGACGTCACCTGCGATCACGGTCCAGGCCGGTGACCACGAGGTCCGCGTCTCCAATCCCGACCGTGTGTATTTCCCCGAGCTGGGGCTCACCAAGCGCGATCTCGTCGACTATTACCTGTCCGTCGGGGACGGGATCGTGCGGGCGTTGTACGAGCGGCCCACGATGCTGCACCGATTCCCCGACGGGCTGGCGGGGGCGAAGGTGCATCAGAAGCGCGTGCCGCACGGCGCGCCGCCGTGGCTGCGCACGGTGCGCGTGACCTTCCCGCGATATCAGCGCACGGCCGACGAATTGTGTGTCACCGCGATCGACGCGGTGATCTGGGCGGTGCAGATGTCGACCGTCGAATTCCACCCGTGGAATTCGCGGGCCGCCGACGTCGAGCGCCCCGACGAGTGGCGCATCGACCTGGACCCCGGCCCCGACTGCGACTGGGCGCGGGTGCAGCGGGTCGCCGGGGTCGTCGCCGAGGTCCTGCACGACCTGGGCGCGACGGGGTGGCCCAAGACCAGCGGGGGCCGCGGGATGCACGTCTACGTGCGCATCGCCCCTGATCACAGCTTCGGGCAGGTGCGCCGGGCGGCGCTGGCCTTCGCCCGGGAGGTCGAGCGGCGCGCGCCGGCCGACGTGACGACCACCTGGTGGCGCAAGGATCGCGACCCGGCGGCGCTCTTCGTCGACTACAACCAGAACGCGCGGGACCACACGATCGCCGCGGCCTATTCGGTGCGCGGCACGCCGCGGGCGACGGTGTCGGCGCCGCTGAGCTGGGACGAGGTCGACGCGTGCGAGCCGGACGACTTCACGGTGCTGACGATGCCGCGGCGCTATGCCGCCGTCGGTGACCTCACCGACGGGATCGACGACACCGTCTACGACATCGCCGAGCTGCTCGAGTGGGCCGACCGTGACGAGGCCGCGGGGCTCGCGCCGGCGGACGAGGAGTAGCCCGGCCGCCGGGCGCCGGTCGCGCAGCGGCCGCGTCAGCGCAGGTCGCGGGCGTGGCGGCCGCGGCGCAGCACCCTGCGGGGCGCGTCGCCTCCGTGCCGTAGCAGCACATAGCCGATGGCGATGAAGGGCGCCGGGATGGCGAGCGCCCCGACATACCGACCGATGGCGAACGAGCGCGACGTCGTCGGCGGCGGCGGATCGGTCACCAGCTGCCGGACGAAGTAGCCGAGCAGCGCGATCCCGACGACGAGCAGCACCAGGCCGAGCAGCGGCGCGACGCGGCGCAGCATCGGTCCGGGCGGCGCGGGCAGGGACGAGCCGGGGCTCGGGTGGCTGACCGTGTTGTAGAAGCCCGGGGGGTTCTCCTCGTCGTCGGGGCCGAACGTCATATCTGAACGGTAAGCCGTGCGCGCGGAATCGGCACGCGTTCAGCACCGACAGGTGCGCCCACAGCCGCCTCGCGCGGCGCCCGTCGCGGCTTTTCGACCGCCGGGTCGGCCGCATTGTGCGTGCCTTCTCTCCAGGATTCCGGGAAAGGCGCGGGTCCGGTGTCCGCCCGCAACGGTCGGTCATTGTGGGTCGAGATCGGACGTGGACGATCGTCCTACTATTGCCGGCCAGGGCTGCCTCGGGTGGGTGCGCTGAAGGATCTGGGGGGACTCATGAACGAGCCGGCGATGACAGCGGAGGAGGTCGCGCGCCAGTTGCGCGGACTCCAGGCGATCGAGCGCATCCGCGACGCCTTGGAGGACCGCTTCGAGGTCGAGGTCCGTGAGACCGTCGCCGGCGGGGGCGACTACCCGCAGGACCGGCTGCACGACTACCTCACCGGGGTCGAGGACGGCCACGAGCCGCGGGTGCGGCTCCTCTTCGAGCTGTACGAGCGCGACGCCCTCGACCTGACCGGGCTGCTCGCCGACGTGCCGCAGTCCTGCTTCTTCCTCGGGCACGCCGTGCGCCACCAGCGCTCCCTGCGGGACTGGCTGGCGATCCTCGGGCCCGAGTGCGTGCACATCCCCGCCCCCGGCGACCTTCTGGAGCTGGAGTTGTGGAGCGCCGGCGACCTCGTGTGGGGCGTGTCGCGCGAGCGGGCGCAGGACGCGGCCGACTACCTGACGCTCGTGCTCGACCGGCCCGTCGGGCTGTGGCGCGCGCGGCTGCCCGCGCGGGCGCTGCGCTGGTCCGCCATCGACCGGTGGGCCGGCCGCGACGAGCTGCGGTATGTCGTGCCGCCGCACGTCCTGGACGTCCCCGGCCGCGAGCCCGGCGACACAGGCGACGCAGCAGCCCCCGCCGGGTGCGGCTCGGCGCAGGCGTCGATCCGCCGCCACGTCGGCACCGTCGTGCAGATCAACCCCGGCGACCCCGTCCCGCTCGACGTGCCCCTGACCCCCCGGCCCCGGATCGTCGACGAGCGCTAACGGGGCCGTCGAGGGGCGCCGACGGGATCAGGGCGTCGAGCGGTGGCCGGTAAGCTCCAGGTTCTGACCGTCGCCCGACTCGGGACCCGGGGCGGGCGCAGCGACGGATGACCTCAGGGGGAGACATGGCCTCGACGCACGACGAGCGACTGCAGCATCCGACGGCGCAGCGCCGCCTGCGCAGCCGACTGTGGCGCCTGCGGCACAGCGTGTGGATGGTGCCGGCGCTGGCCACGATCGGGGTGTTCAGCTGGGTGAGCTTCGGGTATGTCGCGGCCCGGACCCGCCGGCTGTCGTGGATCGCGATCGCGGCGGGGTTCTTCGTCGTCACCGCGTCGATGCTGCTGCTGCCCGCGGGCCTCGACGGGGGCGGCGCCCTCGTCCTGCTGTGGGGCGCCTCGATCCTGACGGCCTTCGTCCTCAACCCCGCGTATCTGCGCTGGCGCTCGGCGCGCGACCTACCGTCTGCTGCATCTGCGTCGACCCTCCACGGCGCCCCCGCCACCGGCCCGCAGGACCGCGTCGGCCCTCGCCCGGGGCAGGCCACCGGCCCAGCCTTCGGTCAGGACGGCGTCTGGCGCTGACCGGCGGGGTCTGTCCGGGGGCATCGACGCTCTGATCGGAAAGGCTCAGGGGATCCTCGGCTGCGTCGATGTGGCTCTTCGACAGGCGAATTCGAGCGCCCGCCGGATCTGAGCCGCACGCCGGGTCGCCGCCGCGGGCCGACCCCGGGCTCGACTCGGGCCCGGGAGGCGACGATGCAGCGACGACGGATGACGGCTGCCCTGAGCGTGGCGACGGCGCTCGCGCTCCTCGGCGCCGGGCTGCCCGCGACCGGAGCCGCTGCCGGGCCGTCGACCGTGGCCCCCGCCGCGGCGACGCACGCCGACACCAACACCGAGACCAACACCGACACCGATGCAGGCGACGCGCTCGCGCTGCTCGGTGTCCCCGCACCACAGACCCTGCGCGCCGGTGCCGACCGGACCGGCGCTCAGGACGAGGCGCCGGCGCAGCCCGAGGCGCAGGCCCAGGCCCACGTCGAGGCCCACGTCGAGGCCCACATCGGGACCACGCGCCTGACCAGCGCCGCAACACCGCGCACGCCGGTGGCGCCGGCGATCTCGGCGACGCCGGCGATGGGCACGGGCACCGCGCCGCGCCTCGTCGGCCGGGTGCCGGGCACGGCGCTGCCGGCCTTCCGCATCGCGGCGCAGGCCCCGCGGCGGGTCGCGGCGGCCCAGCGCCCCTACGCCTCGGCGGGCATCAACTACGACCGGGCCGTCTTCGACGCCACCGGTGTCGCGATGTATTCCCGCGGCGGGCGCCTCTACAACCACCCCGTCATCCAGTCCAACCACGTGCTCGCCGCCGCCGCGCAATACCGCCTCACCCGCAAGCCCGCCGACCTCGCCACGGCCGTCCGGCACGGCGAGCGGCTCCTGACGACCGCGGTCCGCTCCCGCGGGGCGCTCTACCTGCCCTACCGCTTCGACTTCCCCTTGCACGGCCGCACGGGCCTGACGCTGAAGTCGCCGTGGTATTCGGCGATGGCCCAGGGTGAGGCGCTGTCGTCGTTCGTCGCGCTCGCCGAGCTCACCGGGCAGCGGCGCTGGCGGCTGGCGGCCGACGCGACGTTCGCCAGCTTCCTCAACCCGCGCAGCGCGAAGGCCCCGTGGACCGTCGAGGTCGACAACCGGGGTCTGCTGTGGTTCGAGGAGTATGCGGGCAGCCACACCGACCGCGCCTACAACGGCCACAACTTCGCGGTCTTCGGCGTCTACGACTACTGGTGGCTCACCGGCAACGCGCGCGCGTGGACCGTCTTCCGCGGCGGACTCGAGGCGAGCCGGCAGCGCTACGCCCAGATCCGCGTCGCGGGGCGCACGTCGCGATACTGCCTGGCCCACGACGTGCACAGCGAGAGCTACCACGGCGTGCACATCGTGCAGCTGCTCGCGCTCTACCGGCTCACGGGCAGCCGCGACTTCGCCCGCGCCGCAGACCAACTCCAGACCGACTCCCCGCGGGAGTATCTCGGTGGCGTCGGCTATCTCGGCGCTGGGCGCCACACCCTGGTCTCCCGCGGCACCGACGGCGGGGTGCGCGCGACCCGCACCCTGACGCTGCCCGCGGCGAGGCAGGTCACGGTCGGCAAGCGCTGGTGGGTCGCCGGGCGGCCGGGCGCGTGGATGCGCGTCGACTCCGGCGCCGCGAAGGGCTGGTGGGTCGCGGAGCTGCCCGGGCGGTCCTTCGTCGGCGGGGTCCGCGACAGCCTGCGCTACACCCCGGCGCGGCCGGGCGTGCTCGCCGCGGGCACCCGGACCGGCTACACGATGGTGGGCGGGCGGTGGACCGGCACCACCGTGCGGGTCGCGCGCCGCACGGGTGTGCAGGTCGGCGAGCGCTTCCTGCGCGACGGGCAGGTCTACCTGACGATGACCACCGGGCCGCTGGCCGGCCGGGCCGTGCCCGCCGCCGCGGTGGCCCTCACCTGAGACGTCGCCGCCACGGGCGGCGGCGATGCCGGGCACACTGGCAGGCATGGATCACACCGCGCGCCTGGATGCCATCACCGTCGAGTCCCTGCAAGCCGCCGGTGGGGCCAAGTGGACCACCTTCCCCGGCGCTCTGGGGGCGTGGATCGCGGAGATGGACTTCGGGGTGGCCGAGCCGATCACGGCCGCGATGCGTGAGGTCGTCGACCAGGCGCGCTACGGCTACACCCCGGCCGGGCTGATCGACGACCTCGGGCGCTCCTACAGCGACTTCGCCCGGCGTCGTTACGGCGTCCTGATCGACCCCGAACTCGTGCGGCCGATCCCGGACGTGCTCGCCGGGATGGGCGCGATCATCGAGACCTACACGCGCCCGGGCACGCCCGTCATCGTCCCGACCCCGGCCTACATGCCGTTCCTCGTGCTGCCCGACTGGTGGGACCGCGAGATCATCCAGGTGCCGCTCGTGCAGGACGGGCCGCGCTGGGTCTACGACCTCGACGCGCTCGCCGCCGCCTTCGACCGCGGCGCGCAGATGCTCACGCTGTGCAACCCGCACAACCCGGTCGGGCGCGTCCTGACCCGGCAGGAGCTGCTCGCGATCGCCGACGTCGTGGAGGCCAAGGGCGGGCTCGTCTTCTCCGACGAGATCCACGCTCCGCTCGTCTATCCCGGCGGGCCAGCGCACGTGCCCTACGCGACGCTCGACGAGCGGACCGCCGCCCACACGATCACCGCGACCTCGGCGAGCAAGACGTTCAACCTGCCCGGCCTGAAGTGCGCGCAGATCGTCTTCAGCAACCCCGAGCACCGGCAGGCGTGGGTCCGCGCCGGGCGGTGGATCGAGCAGGGCGCGTCGCTGCCGGGGATCATCGCCAACATCACCGCCTACAACGACGGGGATCCGTGGCTGCTGGAGACCCTCAGCTATCTGGACCGCAACCGCAAGGCGCTCACGGGTCTGGTCGAGGACCAGCTCCCCGGTGTCCGGTATGTCGAGCCCGAGGGTACGTATCTCGCGCTCCTGGACTTCCGGGAGACCGGTCTGGGCGACGACCCGGCGCTGATCATCCGGCAGGAGGGCCAGGTCGCGATGACGCAGGGGCCGCTGTGCGGCGACGCGGCCAAGGGCTTCGCGCGGCTCAACTTCGGCACGCCGCTGCCGGTGCTGGAGCAGATCGTCGGCCGGATCGCCGGGGTGCTGGCCACGCGCTGAGCCGAGTCGGGCGGTCAGAGTCCTGCTCCGGTCACGGTCGCGCTCAGCGCTGCGCGTCGCGCCGACAACCGCAACCGGCAGCGCTGAGCGCAACCGGCGACCTCACACTCCGGGCCGCCGGGGCGTCTGCGAGGTGATGAACATGCAGCAGCCTTTCGAGCGGGCCGTCGCGGCGCACGGGCCGACGGTGCTGCGGGTCTGCCGCGCCGTGCTCGGGCCGGGGCCGGACGCCGACGACGCATGGTCCGAGACGTTCCTGGCCGCGCTGCGCGCCTGGCCGGACCTGTCGGACGACACCAACGTCGAGGCCTGGCTCGTGCGGGTCGCCGGCCGCAAGGCCATCGACGTGACGCGCGCCCGGGCCCGCCACGCCGTGCCCAGCGCCGACCTGCCCGAGCGACCCTCGCCGGTCGGCAACCCCGGCGGCGACGCGCTCGACGTGTGGCGACACGTCGCGGCGCTGCCCGACCGGCAGCGACTGGCGATCGCCTACCACTATCTCGGGGGTCTGGGCCACGCCCAGACCGCCGAACTCATCGGTGGCACACCGGCGGCCGTGCGCCGCGCCGCCGCCGACGGGATGGCGAGCCTGCGACGCCGCTACGGCGTCGGGGCCGCCGCCGCGACCGCGAGCGAAGGAGACACGAGATGAGTGATGAGGTCACGGCGCTGTTCCCGGTGCCGCCGCACGAGGTGGGCGCGCTCGCGGCGCGGCTCGCCGCGCGGGCCGAGGCCGACGGGCTGCTCGACGTCGCCTATCGCACGGTCGACTCGCCGCTCGGGCCGCTGCTGCTGGCGGCGACCCCGGCCGGGCTCGTGCGTGTCGCGTTCGAGCGCGAGGGTTTCGACGCCGTGCTCGACGCGCTCGCCGCGCGGCTCACCCCCAGGGTGCTCGTGGCGCCGGCGCGTCTCGACGGGGCCGCGGCGCAGCTCGAGGAGTATTTCGCGGGGCGCCGGCAGGTCTTCGACGTGCCGTTGGACCGGGGTCTGGCCTCTGGCTTCCGGGCTGACGTCCAGGGCTACTTGCCGCGGATCGCCTACGGGCACACGCGCTCCTACGGGCAGGTCGCCACGGAGCTCGGTCATCCGCGGGCCGTCCGGGCCGTCGGCACGGCCTGCGCGACCAACCCGCTGCCGATCGTCGTGCCCTGCCACCGGGTGCTGCGGGCCGACGGCAGCCTCGGCGGCTACCTCGGCGGCGTCGACGCCAAGACGGCCCTGCTGGCTCTGGAGGGCGCGCGGTGAGTCGCGCTGTCACGTCGCCTCCACCAGGCTCGCCGTGCCGGTGAGGTTCGGTGTCGCCGGTGCTCGGCTCCGAGGCTTGCGGCAGTACGACCCTCCTGACCAGTGCCGTGTGCTGCCGATGTGTCCCATGAGACGGACCGTTGCTCTGTTCGTTTTGTTCGTTTGTTGGTACCGTCGCTGACGGAGGTGGTTCACGTGGCTCGGCATTCAGTGGGGGTCGACGCGCAGACGTACATGCCCATCCAGAGCCAGGAGAGCCTCCTGCAGTCGTTCGCGGAGGACCTGGCGGGGCTGCAGGCAGATCCTGGAACCGGGGCTGCGAGCCTCACTGGCCGCGACGGTCGTACCGTGGCCATTCCCGAGAGCCTCCTCCCCGTCTTGCGGCAGGTGGCCGAATCCCTCGCTCAGGGCATGGGTGTCACGGTGGCGCCGCTGAGCGCGACGCTCACCACCCAGGAAGCGGCGGACTTCCTCGGCATCTCGCGGCCGACTTTTGTGCGCATCCTGGAACGAGGAGCCCTGCCGTACGAGAAGCCTGGGCGACACCGCTACG
This sequence comes from Dermatophilaceae bacterium, assembly GCA_032229625.1. Taxonomy (GTDB): domain Bacteria; phylum Actinomycetota; class Actinomycetes; order Actinomycetales; family Dermatophilaceae; genus Kineosphaera. The sequence goes on from JAVTVZ010000083.1 coordinate 8,085, forward strand.
TTCGGCTGGCCGATCTGTTGGCGTTCCAGCGTGACGAGCGGCGCCGCCGCCGGAACACGCTGACGCAGATGGTCAGGGACGCCGAGGAGATGGGCCTGTATGAGGCCACTGACGGCGTGCCACCGCGGATGCGATAGGCGCTCATGCCGTTCCCCGTCTTCTTCGACACCTGCACCTTGTATCCCGCCGTTGCCGTTGACGTGATCCTGCGGATTGCCGAAGAGGGAGCCTTCGCGCCGCACTGGTCACCGACCGTGCTGGCGGAACTCGAGCGCAACCTCGCCATCATCCCGACTGTCGGCGCCGCCGGAGCTGCGCGGCGGATCGCCGCCATGGAGCTTTCGTTCCCCGACGCCTCCGTAAGTCACGACGACGCGCTGATCGAGTCGATGACCTGCTCGCCGGAGGACCGGCACGTACGCGCCGGCGCAATCGCGGCCCGGTGTCAGGTGTTGGTGACGTACAACGTCAAAGACTTCCCGGAGGAGTCGACCAGGGCACACGACATCGACGTGGTCCCACCCGATCAGTTTCTGCTCGACCAATTGGAGCTGCACCCTCGGTGGGTCATTCGTTCATTGCTGGGCAAGGCACGCGACTCCCGACGCCCGCCGCTGAGCCCGGCGGGACTGCTGGACGCGCTCGATAGATCAGGTCTGTCCGGGTTCACGACCGAAGTGATACGCCGCTACCCGATCGTCATGTGGGAGCTCATGTCATGAGCGACGTCTGGTCGACTCCTCGACAAGCATGTGGTCATGCTGCAACGTGCTGCATGAAGTTCTCGAAGTGCCGTTGGGCCAGGTCTGGCGTCCAGCGTCCGTGGCGACGTGCAGGGCTACTCGCCGCGGATCGCTGACGGGCACACGCGCTCCTACGGCCAGGTAGTCGGTGATCCGCTTGGCCATCGGCCGGTCCTCGCGGGCTAGGCTGCGCAGCGACTTGGCCGCGTCCGGATGCAGCTCAAAGCTGTGCTCGTCGACCCGCTCCGGCCAGGCGTTCTGTGCGAATCGCCTACGCTTGACACATGTTCCAGGAGGGTCACGCGGCGCTCGCGGCCGAGCAGCGGGCGCGTGTACTCATCGATCAGCACTGACGGCTGCCGGCTGGTCGGTGCAGGCCGCAAGGGCAGCCGCAGCATCGTGTGCAGGTCGAACTGCTCCAGCAACCGGCGACGGATGACCTCCCCGGCCCCGCCCTCGAAGAGCACGTTGTCGGCAGCACGACCGCCGCGCGGCCGTTGACCTCCAGCATCGTCATGATGTGCTGCACGACGTTGAGCTGCTTGTTGGAGGTGGTCGCCACAAAGTCCTGGCGTTCGATGTCCCGTTCCTCGCGCACCTCTCGGCCGTCGGCGCCGACCATCGTCAGCGACGACTTGCGCCCGAACGGCGGGTTGGACAGCACCACCGACCAGCGGCGGCCCGGGTCGGCGATGAGCGAGTCTTTGACCTCGATGAGCGAATCACCGTTTGATGTGCCGATGCCGTGCAACAACAGGTGCATTGCGGCGAGGCGCGCGGTGCCGTCGACGAGCTCGACCCCGGGCCCGCTCGTCGGCCATCTTGAGGAACAGCAGGTAGGTGCCGACCGGGCTGTTCTACGCCCAGGGCGTCAAGGCCAACGTGCTGTTCTTCGACAAGCGGCAGGCCCGACCCGGCCGGCCGTGGACCGAGAAGCTGTGGGTCTACGACCTACGCACCAACCAGCACTTCACCCTCAAACCAACCCGCTGCGTCGGGCGCACCTCGACGAGTTCGTCGCCTGCTACCGGCCGGGCGAGGCGCGCTCCGAGCGCGCCGAAACACCCGACGTGCCGCGGTGGAAGGCGTTCGGCTACGACGAGCTGGTCGCCCGCGACAAGGCGAATCTCGCCATCACGTGGCTGCGCGACGAATCCCTGGAGGACATGGACAACCTCCCCGCACCCGAGATCATCGCCCGCGAGATCGTCGAGGACCTCACCGCCGCCCTGGCTGAGTTCGAAGCGGTCGCCGCTGCCCTGGAGGAGTCGGCCCGTCGCTGACCCCGTCGGGCGCGAGACAGCACGAGTGCTGCTCGCCCGATCAGGGGCGCTCGGGCCTACAGCGCCTCCTCCACGCTCGCCGGGCCCATGAAGTCGGCGTCACCGCCGCCGGCGTCCAGTGGCGTCACGGCGACGGGCGCCACGTCGTGGGGCTGCAGCTGCCCGGCGTCGATCTGCTCGGCCCAGTGGCACGCCACGCGGTGCCCGGGCGGCACGCCGTCCAGCTGCACGACCCGCAGCTCGGGGCGTTCGGTGTCGCAGCGGGTCTCCTGTCGCCACGGGCAGCGGGTGTGGAAGCGGCATCCGGTCGGTGGGTTCGACGGCGACGGTAGGTCGCCGGTGAGCAGGATCCGCTCGCGGCGGTCCTCGATCACCGGGTCGGGCACCGGCACCGCCGACAGCAGCGCCCGCGTGTAGGGGTGCAGCGGCCGGTCGTAGAGCTCCTGGGAGTCCGACTCCTCGACGAGCGCCCCGAGATACATGACCCCGATCCGGTCGCTGATGTGCCGGACGACCGCCAGGTCGTGCGCGATGACGAGGTAGGTCAGGCCGTAGTCGTGCTGCAGGTCCTCCAGCAGGTTGATGACCTGAGCCTGCACGGAGACGTCGAGCGCCGAGACCGGCTCGTCGGCGACGATGAGCTTCGGCTCGACCGACAGGGCGCGCGCGATGCCGATGCGCTGACGCTGGCCGCCGGAGAATTCGTGCGGGTACTTCTTCAACGCCGCCGCGGGCAGCCCGACGTCGCGCAGCAGCTCGCGCAGCCGCGCACCGGCTGCGTCGCCGGCCAGGCCGTGGGCCTTCATCCCCTCGATGAGCAGCGACTCCACGGACTGCCTCGGGTCCAGCGAGCTCAGCGGGTCCTGAAAGACCATCTGGATGTCCTTGCGCTTCCGGCGCAGCGTCTCGCCCGTCAGCGACGCGATGTCGACGCCGTCGAAGATCACCGACCCGGTGGTCGGCGGCTCCAGATTGAGGATCGCGCGGCCCAACGTCGACTTGCCGCAGCCCGATTCGCCGACGAGCCCGTAGGTCTCGCCGCGGTGGATGCGCAGGTCGACCCCGTCGACGGCATACACGTGCCCGACGACCTTGTCGAAGATCACGCCGCGCGTGATGGGGAAATGCACCTTGACGCCGCGCACGTCCACCAGCACGTCCGGCTCGCCTGGCGCCCCTGGCCCGCCCGCACCGGGCTGCATCGCCTCGTCGACCTCGTGGCTCATCGCGCCTCCTCGATCGGGTGGTGGCAGCGCAGCGCGCTCGTGCCCCACTCCTCGAAGCGCGGCGGCTGCTCGCGGCACACGTCCAGTGGCTGGGAGCACCGCGGCGCGAAGGCGCAGGCCCGGTCCCACGGCAGGTTGTCGGCGACGGACCCGGGGATCGGCGTGAGGCGCGCGCCGC
>JAVTVZ010000084.1:0-2602 GCA_032229625.1 Dermatophilaceae bacterium
TCCTCGACCGTGCGGGCCACCTCGTCGGGCAGCTCCTCCAGGCGGGTCGGGACGGCCTCGCCGAAGGCTTCGCGATGCCGCGGATGGGTGCGGCGCTCGGCAGCGGGGGCGCCGTCCGCGGGCAGCAACATCTGACCCGCGCCGACACCGGTGGATCGGAATACACGCTGGAACAGTGCCATCTCGTGACCATAGGCGCCTACCACCGGGTAGGCAACGATGCCGGACTCCCCCTGCCCGACCCCCGGGCGCGCCCGACCAGGTCCGCCCGGGACCGCTCACCCGGCGAGCCTGCCCCTGGCACGCCCCTGCCCCTACGCGAGCGCGAGGATCCCGGCGAGCCCGACGAGCGCCACGACCAGCGTCGTCGCCGCCGCGAGCAGGACCGGCCGCCCACCGACTCGACGCAGCGTCGCGGCGCGCACGCCGGTGCCGAGCGCAAACATCGCCGCCGCGAGGAGCAGGGTCTGCACGAGCGAGGCGGCATCGAGCGCCGCCGTGGGCAGCACCCCCGCCGTCCGCACGAGCACCGCACCCAGGAAGCCCACGACGAAGAGCGGCACGAGCGGCGGGCGTCGCCCCACCGCACCGACCCCGGCCGGACCGTCACGCCGGACCCGCAGGCCGAGCAGCGCGACGACGGGCGCGAGCAGCAGCACCCGGGTGAGCTTGACGACGACCGCGGCCTGCAGCGCGGCGCCGCCGATGATTCCGCCGGCCGCGACGACCTGCGCGACCTCGTGGATCGAGGCCCCCGCCCACAGCCCCGCCGGGCGCTGCGCCATACCCACCGCCCCCGCGACGAGCGGCACGACCGCGATCATCGCCGTGCCCAGGACCACGACGAGCGCCACCGCCGTGACGACATCCTCCTCGTGCCGGGCATCACCACCCCCTGCGCGCTCCCGCACGACACCCCCTGCGCGCTCCCGCACGACACCCCCTGCGCGCTCCCGCACGACACCCTCCACCGCAGCGACAGCGGCGGCACCGCAGATCGACATCCCGGCCCCGATGAGCAGCCGCTGACCCGCGCGCAGCCCGAGACGCCGGCCGAGCAGCTCGGCCGTCGCGAAGCCCGACGCGACGACCGCCACGGCCACAGCCACGACGCCGACCCCGAGGTCGGCGATCTGGGTCAGCGACACGTGCAGGCCGAGCAGCACGATGCCGAGGCGCAGGAGGCGCCGGCTCGCGACGTCGAGGCCGGGACGGGTCACGGCCGGCAGCAGCCCGCCATTGGCGGCGACGACCCCGAGCACGATCGCGACGAGCAGCGCGCTCACCGTCGGGGCCAGCAGGCTCACGCCGAGCGCCACCAGCGCGGCGCCGCCCGCGACGAGCAGACCCGGGCGAGAGGCACGCCGTTGTGTGCGATCGATCGGCGGCGGGCCGCCGGCCGTGGTGCGATGTGACGATGCGAGGGGCCGCGACACCGGGGTGTCGGTCGCGGCGAGGCTGCTGATCGGCATACGACCAGCCTCGCCGCACAGGCCCGCGAGCAGTAGCCCTCGAATCGCCATGACCACATACCATCGTGATATGACTGCGGACGCCGGGCCCGGGCCCGCCCGCCGCGCCGACCTCGACCTCGTCGCCCTCCGGCTGCTCGCGGGCGTCGCGCAGACCGGCAGCGTGGGGGGCGCGGCGCGCCTCCTGGGCATGGCTCAGCCCAACGCGAGCCGCACGCTGGCGCGCTTCGAGGCGCACCTGCGGCTGCCGCTGCTCGAGCGCAGCCCGCGCGGGTCGCGGCTCACCGAGCACGGGCGGCTGGTCGCCGAATGGGGCGCTGCGGTGCTCGCCGACGTCGATCACCTGCTCGCCGGCATCGAGTCGCTGCGCGCCGACGCGGCCGCGACGCTGCGGGTCGGCGCCAGCCTCACCGTCGGGGAGCACCTCGCGCCGCTGTGGCTGGGGCGATTCCGGGTCGGGCATCCCGACGTGCGGGTCACGCTGCACGTGGCGAACTCCGCCGACGTCATCGCCGCCGTGCGCGACGGCGGCCTCGACGTCGGCTTCATCGAGACGCCCGACGTGCCCGGCGATCTCGCGAGCCTGGTCGTCGCCCGTGACGACCTCGTGCTCGTCGTCGCGCCCGAGCATCGCTGGGCCCGGCGCCGGCGACCGATCGCGCTCACCGAGCTCGCCGCGACCCCCCTGGTCGCGCGCGAGCCCGGGTCCGGCACGCGGCGTGCCGTCGAGGAGCTGCTCGCCGACCTGCCGCGCGCCGCACCGCTCATGGAGCTGTCGAGCACCGGCGCCATCCTCGCCGCCGTCGCCGCCGGCACCGGCGCCGCCGTCGTCAGCAGCCTCGCCGCCGACGCCCCGCACCGCGCCGGGCGCGTCGCCGTCGTGCCCCTCGACGGGCCGAGCCTGCGCCGCGACCTGCGCGCGATCTGGCGCGGGCCACGCCTGCAGGGGCCCGCCGGGGACTTCGTGCACCAGGCCCGCCGCGACCCGCTCACCTCGCCCCGGCGTCGCACCTGAGGCCCGACGGGCCACCGGAGTCACGCCCACCGCCGGCAGGAGGACACCACCAGGTCACACCACCGGGGCACACCACCGGGGCACACGACCGGGGCACACGACCGGGGCACACGAC
>JAVTVZ010000084.1:2702-9758 GCA_032229625.1 Dermatophilaceae bacterium
CACCGGGGCACACCACCGGGGCACACGACCGGGGCACACGACCGGGGCACACGACGACGGCGGGGGCCGGCACGTGGCCGGCCACCGGCGCAGGTCTGGTCGGTCGTCGCGCCCGTCGCGTCAGAAGAGCGCGCTCATGAGCGCACGACGCCCCTTGACGACCCGCTCGTCGCGCGGACCGACGATCTCGAAGAGGTCGAGCAGCCGGGCCCGGACCCGCTCACGCTCCTCGTCGGCCGTGACCCGCACGAGGTCGACGAGCCGGGCGAAGGCGTCCTCGACGTGCCCGCCGGACAGGTCGAGATCGGCGACGAGCAGCTGCGCGTCGATGTCGGTGGGGTCGGCCGCGGCCGCGGCCCGGGCCGCGGTCTGGTCGGCGCCGGCGAGGCGCTTCATGAGCTCGACCTGCGCGAGGCCGACCTTGGCGTCCTCTTCGGCGGGGCTCTCCTTGAGGATCTGCCGGTAGACGGCGATCGCCCCGTCGTAGTCGCCCGCCTCGAGCGCGTCGAAGGCCGCGTCGTAGCGGGGGTCGGTCGGCGGTTCGGCGGGCGCGGCGGCCGCGCCCGGGGCTGCGGCGGGGTCGAAGCGGCCGGTCACGCCGTTCTCCTGGGCGACCTTGAGGATCTCGGCGACGAGCGGCGCGAGCTGGTCGGGAGCCTGCACACCCGTGAAGAGCGGCACCGGCTGACCGGCGATGAGGCCGAGGGTCATGGGGATCTGCTGGGCGCCGACCGCACCGGCGATGCCGGGGTTGGCCTGCACCTCGACGGCGATGACCCGCAGGCGCCCGGCCTGCTGCTGGGCGACGGTCACCGCGCTCGTCACGGCCTGCTCGGTCTCGGGGTGGGCGGCCGACCACAGCACGAGCAGGGCAGGCACGTCACGGGTGGAGAGGACGGCCTCCTGGAAGCCGGCCTCGCTCGCGTCGACCCGCAGGCCGCCGGCGGCGGCGCCACCCGTCGCAGCACCGCCACCTGCCGCACCGGCCGGCGCGGAGGGGCTGGTCGGCCGCTGGCCGATGCCGGAGAGATCGACGGCGCCGCGCATGGCGGAGCGGGGCATCAAGGGCTGATCGGACATGAGCGCCATTCTTGCCGATCCGCGCGGCTCGTCCAGTCTGCGGGTCCCGCCCGGCCGCCGATCCCGGCCGCGGTCGATCCCCGGAGCGCTCGGCCGAAGCGCGTGAGCACGCGGCCGAAGGGTCAGAAGCGGGCCGCGCCCGGGATACCGAGCGACCTACCGCGGACGCGACCGTGCCGACGCACCCGCTGCGGGGGCGTCGGCACGGTCGGGGCAGCCTGAGACGGCGGATCCGACTCAGAAGCGCGCGGGCTCGCGGTAGACGCCCCACTCGTCGCGCAGCGCGTTGCAGATCTCCCCCAGCGTCGCCTCGGCGCGCACGGCGTCGAGCATCGCGGGGATCATGTTGCCGTCGGTGCGGCCGACCTCGAGCATCCGGTCCAGGGCCGCGCGCACGCCGGCCTCGTCGCGGTCGGACTTGCGGTCGGCGAGCAGGCGCACCTGCTCGCGCTCGACCTCGTGGCTGACGCGCAGGATGTCGAGCTCGCTGCTCACGGACTCGGTGAGCGTGTTGACGCCGACGACCTTCTTCTGGCCCTGCTCCAGCGCGATCTGATACTGGAAGGCGGCGTCGGCGATCTCGGCCATGAACCAGCCCTCCTCGATGCCGCGCAGGATGCCCTTGGTCATCGGCCAGTCGCCGCCGTGCGAGCGGCCCTCGTTGGCGCGCATCGTCGCGGCGAGCGCCGGCAGGTCCGCGCTCGTGTGGTCGCTGCCGCCCATCGCCAGGATGCGGTCGAAGATCTTGTTGGCCTCGGCCTCGATCTGGTCGGTGAGGGCCTCGACATACCAGCTCCCCCCCAGCGGGTCGGCGACGTTGCAGATGCCGGTCTCCTCCATGAGGACCTGCTGGGTGCGCAGCGCGACCTCGGCGGACTGCTCGGTCGGCAGCGCGAGGGTCTCGTCGAGGGCGTTGGTGTGCAGGGAGTTCGTGCCGCCGAGGACCGCGGCGAGGGCCTCGGTCGCGGTGCGCACGACGTTGTTGAGCGGCTGCTGCGCGGTCAGCGAGACGCCCGCCGTCTGGGTGTGGAAGCGCAGCCACTGCGCCTTGGCCGTCGTGGCGCCGTAGACGTCGCGCATCCAGCGCGCCCAGATGCGCCGCGCCGCACGGAACTTCGCGATCTCCTCGAAGAAGTCGACGTGGGAGTCGAAGAAGAAGCTCAGGCCGGGGGCGAAGGTCTCGATGTCCAGACCCCGCGACAGGCCCAGCTCGACGTAGCCGAAGCCGTCGGCGAGCGTGAACGCCAGCTCCTGCGCGGCCGTCGAACCGGCCTCGCGGATGTGGTAGCCGGAGACCGACAGCGGCTTGTAGGCCGGGATCTCCTGCGCGCAATACTCCATGAGGTCGCCGATCAGGCGCAGGTGCGGCTCGGGGGCGAAGAGCCACTCCTTCTGCGCGATGTACTCCTTGAAGATGTCGGTCTGCAGCGTGCCGTTGAGGACGCTGGGGTCGACGCCCTGGCGCTCGGCGGCGACGAGATACATGCAGAAGACCGGCACGGCCGGGCCGCTGATCGTCATCGAGGTGGTGACGTCGCCGAGCGGGATGTCGGAGAAGAGCACGTCCATGTCGGCGGCGGAGTCGATCGCGACGCCGCAGTGGCCGACCTCACCCAGGCTCATCGCGTCGTCGGAGTCGCGGCCCATGAGGGTCGGCATGTCGAAGGCGACCGACAGGCCGCCGCCGCCGCGACCGAGGATCATCTTGTAGCGCTCGTTGGTCTGCTGGGCGTTGCCGAAGCCGGCGAACTGGCGGATCGTCCACGGCCGCCCCCGGTAGCCGCTCGCGTGCAGCCCGCGGGTGAAGGGGAACTCCCCCGGCCAGCCGATGCGCTCCATCCGCTCGTCGGCGGCCTCGGCCTGCGCGCTCGGCCCGTAGACGGGCTCGACCTCCATCCCCGACAGGGTCGTGAAGTCGGCATCGCGCACCTGGCCCCGCGCGGCGGCCGCGTCGAAACGCTCCTGCCAGCGGGCGCGGCCCGGCGATTCCACACTGTGGTGTGCAGCGGCGGTCGTCGTGGTCTCGGCCTGATCGTCGATGATCGTCATGACCCGAGAATACTAGGATGTCCTAGTAAATGCCAAGAGATCCGCTCGCAGCAGGTGTGCGCGGCACCTGGCCCGGGCACGGATCCGCGCGTCGCCGAACAGATCGCCGCACAGGTCGCCGCACCGACACGCCGGTGATGACCAGCGTGTCTGCACGCCGACACGTTCGTCGACCCCTCGGCCGCCTCACGGCGCGCCCGGCATGGATCGGCGCCGGCCGGCGTGGGCCGTCTACTCCTGCCCGGGGAGGTCGCCGTGACCGAGGCGGACCTTCTCCAGGAGGCGGAAGAGCTCGACACGCTCGGGGCCGGTCAGGGCGCCGACCCCGAATCCGCGGGCGACGAGCTCCTCCATGCCGCGGTCGGCCAGGTCACGCCCGGCGGGGGTGATGACCGCGAGCGTGCCGCGGCCGTCGTCGGGATTGGGGATGCGCTGCACGAGCCCCTGGGATTCGAGGCGCTGCACGATGTGCGTCGCGCTCGTCGCGTGCACCATGAGCCGCTCCCCGACGATGCGCATGGGCAGCCGCCCCTCGCGGCTGAACGTCAGCAGCACGAGCGCCTCGAACCGCGCGAACGTCAGCCCGAGGTCGCCGAGCGCCGCGTCGAAGTCGGCGAGCAGCAGCTGGTGCACCCGCATGATCGACGTCGCCGCCGCCATCGACTGCGGCGCGGAGTTGCGCCCCCAGCGGCGCTCCCAGAGCACGGCCGCGCGACGGATCGGATCGAAGGACAGTGGCACTGACACGCAGGTCAGGCTACTGGTCGCCGCCGCCGACCCCTACCCACCGCTCGACTACCGCACACATCAGTGTGCGGACCGGGCGAGTCAGGTGATGTCGGCGAGCACTGTGTCGGCGGCCGTGTAGGGGTCGGTCTGCCCGGCGACGACGCGCTGGGCGAGCTCCTCCATGCCGTGGGAGCCGCGCAGGTCGCCCATGCGGGCGCGCAGCTGGGCCAGGACGATGGCCTCGATCTCGTCGGCGGCCCGGCGGCGCCGGCGCCGCGCCAGCTCGCCGTTGGCCCTCATCCAGCCGATGTGCTTGTCGAGGCCCTCCATGACCTCGTCGATGCCGGTGCCGGCCGACGCGACGGTCTTGATGACCGGCGGGCGCCACAGGCCGGCCTCCGTGCGGTCACCGAGGGAGATCATGTGCCGGATGTCGCGCACGGTCGCGTCGGCGCCGTCGCGGTCGGCCTTGTTGACGACGAAGAGGTCGCCGATCTCCAGGATGCCCGCCTTCGCGGCCTGGATGCCGTCGCCCATCCCCGGCGCGAGCAGCACGATCGTCGTGTCGGCGAGACCGACGATCTCGACCTCGGACTGGCCGACGCCCACGGTCTCCACGAGCACGACGTCGCAGCCGGCGGCGTCGAGCACGCGGATCGCCTGCGGCGTCGACCAGCTCAACCCGCCGAGGTGGCCGCGGCTGGCCATCGAGCGGATGTAGACGTCGGGGTCGAGCGCGTGGTCCTGCATCCGCACGCGGTCGCCGAGCAGGGCCCCACCGGAGAAGGGCGACGACGGGTCGACCGCCAGCACCCCGACCCGCTTGCCGCGGGCCCGGAACGCCCCGACGAGCGCGTTGGTCGAGGTCGACTTGCCGACGCCGGGACTGCCCGTGATGCCGAGGATGTGCGCGTGCCCGGCGTGCGGCGCGAGCGCCGCCATGACCTCGCGCAGCTTCGGGCTCGCGTCCTCCACGAGCGAGACGAGCCGGGCCACGGCGCGCGGGGAACCGGCGCGGGCCGACTCGACGAGCGAATCGACGGAGACGTCTCGACGTGCCATCTGGGCTGCCACTCTCCTACGGGCTAGGGGGATTTGCACGGGTCGGCGGTCACGGACCGCTGATCACCACCTGATCACCAGCGGTCCCACGCGCCGGAGCGCGGGCCTTGACCCATCCTGGCAGGCGCCTCGCCGCGCCGCGCCGAGATCGCCTCGGCGCCTGCCGCCGAGGCGACTCAGGCCGTCGGCACGCGCACGATGAGCGCGTCGCCCTGACCGCCGCCGCCGCACAGGCCGGCCGCGCCGACCCCGCCGCCGCGACGGCGCAGCTCCAGGGCCAGGTGCAGGACGATACGGGCGCCCGACATCCCGATGGGGTGACCCATGGCGATGGCGCCGCCGTCGACGTTGACGCGGTCCTCGTCCAGCCCCAGGTGCCGCGCGGCGGCGATGCCGACCGCGGCGAAGGCCTCGTTGATCTCGACGAGATCGAGGTCGGTCGGCGCGATGCCCTCCTTGGCGCAGGCGCGCTCGATGGCGGCCGCGGGTTGGATCTGCAGGGTCGAGTCCGGCCCGGCGACGACCCCGTGCGCGCCGATCTCCGCGAGCCACGTCAGCCCGAGCTCCTGGGCGCGCGCGCGACTCATGACGACGACCGCGCAGGCCCCGTCGCTGATCTGGGAGGCCGACCCGGCGGTGATCGTGCCGTCGGCGCCGACGGCCGGTCGCAGCCGCCCCAACGACTCCGGGGTCGTGTCGGGCCGGATGCCCTCGTCGGTCGCGAACTCCACGGCCCCGCCGCGGCGCGGCACCTGGACCGGCACGACCTCTTCGACGAAGCGACCCTGCTCCCAGGCCAGCGCCGCGAGCCGGTGGCTGCGGGCGGAATACTCGTCCTGCTCGGCGCGGGTCACTGCGAAGTCGCCGACGTTGCCGGACTCGGTCAGCGGCCCCATGCCCTGGTCGGTGAAGGCGTCCCACAGCCCGTCGTGCTCCATGTGGTCGAGCATCGAGACGCGCCCGAACTTGTGGCCGCTGCGGCTGCCCGTCAGCAGGTGCGGCGCCTGGCTCATCGACTCCTGACCGCCGGCGACGACCGTGTCGAACTCGCCGGCGCGGATGAGCTGGTCGGCCAGGGCGATCGCGTCCAGGCCCGAGAGGCAGACCTTGTTGATCGTCAGCGACGGCACGCTCATCGGGATGCCCGCGGCGGCCGCGGCCTGGCGCGCGGGCATCTGCCCGGCGCCGGCGGTCAGCACCTGGCCCATGATCACGTAGTCGACGTCGGTCGGCGCCACGCCCGCCTTGTCGAGCGCCCCGGCGATCGCCAGGCCGCCGAGCTGGGCGCCGCTGAAACCCGACAGGGATCCCAGGAGGCGCCCGATCGGGGTCCGCGCCCCCGCGACGATGACGCTGCGGCGCTCGTCACCGGCTGCGGCGTGACCGGAGGAGTCGTGACCGGAAGAGTCGTAGCGGCGGGAACTCTCGGACATGGGGACCCTCCCAGGACGTCGTCGGCCAGATGGGCGCCACTGTACCCACCGCGATCCACCGACGATGGTCCCGCGCCCGGCGCCGAGGGAGCCCTAGGCTGGCGGCCATGAGCGCTGATGTCACCGGCCTGTTCACCCACATCGACCACGTCGGGATCGCGGTGCGCGACCTCGACGAGGCCATCGCCTTCTACGAGGAGAAGTACGGGATGCGCATGGCGCATCGCGAGGTCAACGAGGAGCAGGGCGTCGCCGAGGCGATGATGGAGGTCGGCGACTCGACCTCCTGCATCCAGCTCCTCGCGCCGCTGAACGAGAACAGCACGATCGCCAAGTTCATCGACAAGAGCGGCGTCGGCATCCAGCAGATGGCCTACCGCGTCGAGAGCATCGACGACGTGTGCGCCACGCTGCGCGAGCGCGGGCTGCGCCTGCTCTACCCCGAGCCCAAGATCGGGACCGCCGGCAGCCGCATCAACTTCATCCACCCCAAGGACGCGGGCGGCGTGCTCGTCGAGCTCGTGGAGCCCGGCACCGGCCACTGACCCCTCCCTGACACCCGGCGTCGGCCCGGTCCGCGCGCGCTCACCGGCGCGGCGGCCGGGCCGTGCGTCTGTCTGTCTGTCTGTCTGTCGCGAGGGTGTCGCTGTCTGTCTGTCTGTCTGTCTGTCGCGAGGGTGTCGCGCGACTGTCGCGCGTCGTC
>JAVTVZ010000084.1:9858-11399 GCA_032229625.1 Dermatophilaceae bacterium
GTCTGTCTGTCTGTCTGTCTGTCGCGAGGGTGTCGCGCGACTGTCGCGCGTCGTCACGACCCTGTCGCGGGAGGCGAATCGGGCCAGTTCCCGCGATCCGGCCCGATTCGTCATGCGCTGCTCGGTATCCTCGGCACCAGGTCCGGGCCGTCACGCGACGGTCCGCCGTGACGGACACCAAATGGCGAGGAGGCCATCGATGGACCAGATCCGCGACGCAATCACCAGCGGCGAGCGATCGGCGCAGGTATTCGGCAATCTGCCTCTGCCGCAGTCCTTCCGCGCGGTGACCGTGCACAAGGACGAGGTCGACATGTTCGCCGGGCAGGCCAGCCGCGACAAGGACCCGCGCACGAGCCTGCACCTGGACGAGGTGCCGCTGCCCGAGCTCGCCCCCGGTGAGGCGCTCGTCGCCGTCATGGCCAGCGCGGTCAACTACAACACCGTGTGGACGTCGATCTTCGAGCCCGTCTCGACGTTCGGCTTCCTCGAGCGCTACGGGCGCCTCTCCCCGTGGGCCAAGCGGCACGACCTGCCCTACCACATCGTCGGCTCCGACCTCTCGGGCGTCGTGCTGCGCACCGGCCCCGGCGTGCACCTGTGGAAGCCGGGCCAGGAGTGCGTCGCGCACTGCCTGAGCGTCGAGTTGGAGCACCACGACGGCCACAACGACACGATGCTCGACCCGGAGCAGCGGATCTGGGGCTTCGAGACCAACTTCGGCGGCCTCGCCGAGCTGGCGATCGTCAAGGCCAACCAGCTCATGCCCAAGCCCGAGCACCTCTCCTGGGAGGAGGCCGCGTGCCCCGGGCTGGTCAACTCGACCGCCTACCGGCAGCTCATCTCCAAGAACGGCGCGGCGATGAAGCTCGGTGACCGCGTGCTCATCTGGGGCGCCAGTGGCGGCCTCGGCTCGTATGCGACGCAGATGGCGCTCGCCGGCGGCGCGACCCCCGTGTGCGTCGTGTCCTCACCGGAGAAGGCCGAGATCTGCCGCAAGATGGGCGCCCAGCACGTCATCGACCGCAACGCGCAGGGCTACAAGTTCTGGAACGAGGACGGCACCGTCCAGAATCCGAAGGAGTGGAAGCGCTTCGGCTCCGACATTCGCGAGCTCACCCGCGGGTATGACGTCGACATCGTCTTCGAACACCCGGGCCGTGAGACGTTCGGCGCGTCGGTGTACGTCACCCGCAAGGGCGGCACGATCACGACGTGCGCCTCGACGTCGGGATTCATGCACGAATACGACAACCGGTATCTGTGGATGAACCTCAAGCGGATCGTCTCGAGCCACTTCGCGAACTACCGCGAGGCGTGGGAGGCCAACAGCCTCATCCGCCGCGGCCTCATCCACCCGACCCTGAGCAAGGCGTACCCGCTCGACCAGGTCGGCCAGGCCGCCTACGACGTGCACAAGAACCTGCACCAGGGCAAGGTCGGCGTCCTCGTCGGCGCCCCCGAGCCGGGCCTGGGCATCACCAACCCCGAGCGCCGCGAGCAGCACATCGACGGCATCAACCGCTTCCGCAACATCTAGC
>JAVTVZ010000085.1:0-4130 GCA_032229625.1 Dermatophilaceae bacterium
CGCAGCCGACACCCCAGCGCGGCAGGGTCGGCGACTGGGCGGCGGCGGCGCTCGTCTTCGGCGCCAACGCCGCGGTCCTGGTCGTCGAGCTCGTCGCGCTGCGGCTGCTGGCGCCCTACCTGGGGTTGACGCTGGAGACGAACACGCTGGTCATCGGCGTCGCGTTGACGGCGATCGCGCTGGGGTCGTGGGTCGGCGGGCAGTGGGCGGACCGGGTCGATCCGCGTCGGGTGCTCGCGCCGCTGCTGCTCGCGTCGGGCGCGGCGGTCGCGGCGACGCCGCTGCTCGTGCGGCTCGCGGGGTCGAGCGCCGACGGCATCTTCCTGCTCGTCGTGTCGGCCGCGACGATCGTCGTGCCGGGCGCGCTGCTCGCGGCGGTGACGCCGATGGTGACGAAGCTGCGGCTGACGTCGCTCGCGCAGACCGGCACGATCGTCGGGCGCCTCTCGGGCATCGGCACCGCCGGCGCGATCGCCGGCACCGTCCTCACCGGCTTCGTCCTCCTGACCCGGGTGCCCGTGACGGGCATCATGCTCGGCCTCGGCGCCCTGCTCGCGCTCGCGGCGGCGGTCGTCGCGATCGGCAGCGGCGTGACCCGCCGTCGCGCGGCCCGCACCGCCGCGGCCGGCACGGTCACCGCGCTGCTCGTCGCCGCGACCACGGCGGCGATCCCGACGGGCTGCGACGCCGAGACGACCTACCACTGCGCCTCGGTCGTCACCGACCCCGACCGCCCGACCGGGCGCACCCTCGTGCTCGACGGCCTGCGGCACTCGTATGTCGACGTCGCCGACCCGACCTACCTGGACTTCGCCTACGTCCAGGCGATGGCCGCGGGCGTGGAGGCCTACGCCCGTCCCGGGCCGCAGACGGTGCATTTCGTCGGCGGCGGCGGGCTGACGCTGCCGCGATATCTGAGCGCGACCCGCCCCGGCACCCGCGGCACCGTGTCCGAGATCGACGCCGGCGTCGTGCGCCTCGACGTGCAGGCTCTGGCCTGGGAGCCCGGCGGCGGCATCGACGTGCGCGTCGAGGACGGCCGGGTCGGCCTGCGGGCCCTCGCGCCGGGAGCCACCGACGTCGTCGTCGGCGACGCCTTCGGGGGCGTGAGCGTGCCGTGGCACCTGACGACCCGCGAGGCCGTGACGGACATCGCCGCCGCCCTCGCCCCCGGCGGGATCTACGCGGTCAACGTCATCGACTACGCGCCGTTGGACTTCGCGCGGGCGCAGGTCGCGACCCTGCGCACCACCTTCGGGTCCGTCGTGCTGGCCGCCTCCCCGGCGACGGTGTCGGCGCAGGCGGACGACCGCCGCTCCGGCGGCGGCAACCTCGTCGTCCTCGCCTCGGACCGCCCGCTCGACCCCGCCGCGTGGAGCGAGCGGCTGCGCGCCGCCGGCGTCGCGTGGCGCGTCATCGACGGCGACGCCCTGACGTCGTGGGTCGGCGACGCCCCCGTGCTCACCGACGACTTCGCCCCCGTCGACCAGATGCTCACGCCCCACCCTCCGCCGCTGCGGGCGGCCTGACCGGGCGGCGAGAGCGGGCGGCCGGAGCAGGCGCCGCCTCCGGCCGGTCAGCGCTTCGCCTGCGCCCCGTGGATCGTGCCGTCGCTGACGAGCGCGACGAGCTGGGCGACCCGGTCCTGCGGTGAGTCGGCGGCGCGCCCCGTCCGCGTCCGGTGGATCTCGAAGAGCCCGCCCGCCACGATGAGCCGGGCTGCCGCCGCGGCGCGTTCGCCCCCGCCGGCGGCGCGCAGCACCTGCGCGGTGGCGTCCTCCAGCCCCTCGACGAGGCGCACGACCTCGTCGTGATGCGGGCCCGGCGTGCCGAAGAGCAGCTCGCGCGCCACGAGGTGGGTCGTCGCGGGATCGCGCTCGGCGCCCACCAGCAGCGGCTGCAGGAGGGCGTCGATCGCGCCCTCGGGGGTCGGGACGGTACCGGCCTCGCGGATGGCCGCGGGCAGCACGTCGGCCCAGTCCGCGGCGGTGACCATCATGAGCAGCTCGGCCTTGGTCGCCACGTACTGGAAGACCGTGCCTGTCGCGACGTCGGCGTCGCGCGCGACGTCGGCCATCGTCATGCGCTCGTAGCCGTCGCGCGCCAGCCGCTCCCGCGCGGCCTGCAGGATGCGCGCCCGCTTCTGCGCCTTGTTGCGCTCCCGCCGTCCGAGCGACGCGGTCGACCCCTCCTGGCGCTCCTGTCCGGGGTCCTGCTGGGGGTCCTGCCGGGAGTCCTGGGCCGCGTCCGCCGCCGGTCCTGTCTGCGTCGCCATACCCGCACCCTACGGCAAAGTTGAAGTGCACTCAAAAATGAGTAGAGTCAAAAACGAACGGGGCGCAACGACGCCCGTCCGACGACCTTCAGGAGAGCGACATGTACTACAGCGCAGGCAACTACGAAGCCTTCGCCCGTCCGCGACCGGTGGAGGGCGCGCGCGACACGCACGCCTGGTTCGTCGGTGCGGGGCTGGCGTCGCTCTCGAGCGCGGTCTTCATGATCCGCGACGCCGGCGTGCCGGGGGAGAACATCACGATCCTGGAGAAGCTGCACCTGCCCGGCGGGGCGCTCGACGGCATCCGCGAGCCCAAGCGCGGCTTCGTCATCCGCGGCGGCCGCGAGATGGAGGACCACATGGAGTGCCTGTGGGACTGCTTCCGGTCGATCCCGTCGCTGGAGATCGAGGGCGCCAGCGTGCTCGACGAGTTCTTCTGGCTCAACAAGGACGACCCCAACTACTCGCTGTGCCGCGTCACCCAGGAGCAGGGGCAGGACGCGCACACCGACAACCTCTTCGGGCTCGACGCCCGGGCGCAGAAGGAGCTGACGAAGGTCTTCCTCGCGACCCGGGAGGACATGGAGGGCAAGCGGATCGACGAGGTCTTCGGCCCCGAGTTCCTCGCGAGCAACTTCTGGCTGTATTGGCGCACGATGTTCGCCTTCGAGGAGTGGCACAGCGCGCTGGAGCTCAAGCTCTACCTGCACCGCTTCATCCACCACGTCGGCGGGCTGCCCGACCTGTCGGCGCTGAAGTTCACCAAGTACAACCAGTACGAGTCGCTGGTCCTGCCGATGACCCGCTGGCTGCTCGACCAGGGCGTGACGATCCAGTTCGACACCGAGGTCACCGACGTCGACGTCGACCTCACCGACGGCGCCAAGCGCGCCACGCGCCTGCACTGGACCCGCGCGGGAGAGGTCGGCACCACCGACCTCGGCGAGCGGGACTTCCTGCTCATGACGATCGGCTCACTCGTCGACAACTCCGACAACGGCGACCAGCACACCGCCGCCCGCCTCGACCGGGGCCCGGCCAGTGCGTGGGACCTGTGGCGGCGCCTCGCGGCCAAGGACTCCTCGTTCGGGCGGCCCGAGGTCTTCTGCAGCGACATCGACCGGACGAAGTGGGAGTCGGCGACCGTGACGACGCTCGACGCGCGGATCCCGGACTACATCGAGCGGATCGCCCGGCGCGACCCGCTGTCGGGGCGGGTCGTCACCGGCGGCATCGTCACGGCGCGCGACTCGGCGTGGCTGCTGAGCTGGACCGTCAACCGCCAGCCGCACTTCACGGCCCAAGCCCCCGACCAGGTCGTCGTCTGGGTGTACGGGCTCTTCGTCGACACCCCCGGCGACTTCACCGGCAAGACCCTCGCCGAGAGCACCGGTGAGGAGATCACCCAGGAGTGGCTCTATCACCTCGGGGTGCCCGTCGAGGACATCCCCGAGCTCGCCGCCGACGCCGCGACCTGCGTGCCGGTGATGATGCCCTACGTCACGTCGTTCTTCATGCCGCGCCGGGCCGGTGACCGCCCCGACGTCGTGCCGGCCGGCGCGCAGAACTTCGCCTTCATCGGCCAGTTCGCCGAGACGAGCCGCGACTGCATCTTCACGACCGAATACTCCGTGCGCACCGGCATGGAGGCCGCCTACACCCTGCTCGGCGTCGACCGCGGCGTCCCCGAGGTGTGGGGCAGCACGTATGACGTGCGCGAACTGCTCAAGGGCTCGGCCCGCCTGCGCGACGGCGAGAAGCTGCGCGTGCCCGGCCCGGAGTTCCTCACCTCGCGCCTGGCGCGGCGGCTCGAGGGCAGCGAGGTCGGCCTCGTCCTCAAGGACGCCGGGCTGCT
>JAVTVZ010000085.1:4230-11388 GCA_032229625.1 Dermatophilaceae bacterium
GGGACTCAGGCGGCGCCCTTGTCCTCCTTGCGGCTGAAGAGCAGCTTCCACCAGGCGATCAGCTCGCTGGAGCCGACCGTCCCCTTGGGCGGCGGCACGGGCGCCGCGTGCTCGTCGGGGTTGTAGGGCTCGATGGGTGTCGTCTCGGTCTGCTCCGGGCTGTACTCCCGGCCCGCCGCCGCGGCGACCTCACGGATCTTTCCCAGGACTCGCGGCGCGATCTCGCGACGCCAGTGACCACCGGCAAATACTCCGTAATGTCCGGCATGGGGTTGCTCGTAGAAGGTGACGTCGCTCGAACCTGTGAATTTCCTCAAGAACTCGCGAGTCTGTCCGGGCGCGGAGATGTCGTCCATCGCCCCTTCGATACCGACGACCGCCGACGTGATGAGCTCGGGCCGCACGAGACGGCCGTGGTAGGACATCGTGTCTTTGGCGAGATCCTTGTTGATGAAGACCCGCGCGACCGTGTCGGAGTAGAACTCCGCGGTCAGATCGGCGACCGCGAAGTACTCACTGTAGAAGCGCTCGATCCGCAGCCGGTCGGGGTGCGTGTCGTCCGCCACGTAGTGGTTGTACAGATCGCGGTGCGAGGAGAAGTGATTCTTCGGGTTCATCGCGATGAACGACATGAGCTGCACGTAGCCGGGATAGACCTTGCGCCCGTTGGGCGCGACCGTCGTGAACGTCGCCAGGTAGGTCGGCAGGTGCATCTTGTCGGCCAGCTGGGTGACGTCGGTGGGCGCGGCGCCGGGGTCGAGCGGGCCCGCCATGACGGTCAGGGTCGCCGGCTGGGCGGCCGGGTCGTCCTCGGCGATGCGGGCGCACGCCATGACGCTGGGCACCGTGGACTGGCAGATGGCCAGCACGTTGACCTCGGGTCCGAGGAACTCGATGAACTCCCGCGTGTAGTCCGCATACGTGTCCAGCGTGAAGTCGCCGGCCTCCGGCGGCACCTCGCGGGCGTTCGCCCAGTCGGTGATGTAGACCTCCGCCTCGGGCAGCAGCCGCTCCACCGTCGGGCGCAGCAGCGTCGCGTAGTGACCCGATTGCGGCGCCACGAGCAGCACGATCGGATCCTTGCGATCCGTGTGCCGCTTGAAGTGCACGAGGTTGCCGAAGGGCTTGCTCACGACCGTGCGCTCACGCACGTCGATGAGCTGTCCGTCGATGCGGGTCGAATCCAACCCGAATGCCGGCTTCTTGTACTCCCGGGCCAACTGCGCCATGAGCGCGACGTTCGCACCGGAGACCTTCTCCACATACTCCTGAAGGTGCTGGACGATCTTGGGCTGGCCGTAGAGCTTGCCCAGATCGCGCTGCACGTGCAGCACGTCGCGCTGCATGGCGGCGGTGAGCGCCATGAGCTTCAGACTGCTTGATCCCAGCTTGTGTACGTGCTCGAGCCAGGGGTTGTACATGGTGTCGAAACCGGCGGGCAGCGCAGGCTTCATGCGGTCGAACAATAGTGACCCCTTCATGTCGAGCAGGGTACCCCCGGGCTCCGACGCCCACTCACCGAATCCCCGCAAGTGCCTGTCAGCTCACTCATCGGCCGCCGCGACCCCGGGGCGAGGACCACGCGCGGGTCGCCTTCGCGCCGCGCCGCCCCGCGGCTCGCTAGCGTGGCCGGGGTGGCAGCTCACAGCACGCCCGACGGCGACCCCGGCCCCGCCCGTGACCAGGCCCGTCACCCGGCTCCTGACCAGACTCCGCTGCAGCGCCTGCCCGACGGCACGGTCAAGCAGGTCAACCCCTTCACCGGCACCCAGGTGTGGACCGTTCCCGGGCGCGGCAACCGCCCCCTCTCGGGTGCGCCGACGCCGCATCTGCGGCTCGATCCGGGCGACGCGGGGCGACACTGCGCCTTCTGCGAGCGGCGGATGGCCCAGACGCCGCCGGAGAAGATGCGCCGGGTCCGCGACGCCGACGGCTCGTGGCGTGATCTGCGTCACGTGGGGGCGGGTGAGCTGGAGGCGACGACCGCGCAGTTCCGCCTCATCCCCAACCTCTTCGAGATCGTCTCGCTCGACTACTGGCGGCTCAACCACGGCTTCGTGCTGCCGCCGCACGAGCTGGCGCGCCGGCACGCCTACCTCGCCGATCCCGCCGGCCGCGAGCACGTGCTGTCGCTGGTCCGGGCCCACCGGCCGCCCGCGCTGGCGCAGGCCGGGGACGACGCGATCGTGCAGGACAGCATCTTCGGCGGCTTCCACGACGTCGTCGTCGCGCGCCGCCACCACGTCGACGGGGCCCGCTGCGACGACGAACTCGCCTCCGCCGGCACGCTGGACGACGAGGAGCACCGGCAGTTCCTCGACTTCACGCTGCAGGCGGCGCGCGACCTCTACGACGCCAATCCCCACATCCGCAACGTCGTCATCTTCCAGAATTGGCTGCGCCCCGCCGGTGCGTCGTTCGACCACCTGCACAAGCAGCTCGTCGGGATCGACGATTACGGCCGTTGGCGCGACGCCGAGATCGGGCGGCTGCGCCGCGACCCGGCGCTCTTCACCCGCTACGGGCTGGAGTATGCCGACGCCCAGGACCTCGTCGTCGCGCGGACGCCGCACGCGGTCGCCTTCGCCGGGTTCGGGCACCGCTACCCGTCGCTGGAGGTGTGGATCCGGCGCCCGGACGCCGACCCGTGGGACCTGACTCCCGACGAGCTCGCCGACCTCTCGACGCTCGTGCGCGCCTGTCACGGCGTCGGCGGGCCGGGCGTGCCGTGCAACGAGGAGTGGCACTATCGCCCGCCGAGCCTGCCGCTGGCGATGCCGCTGCGGGTGCTCCTGAAGTGGCGCATCTCGACGCCCGCCGGGTTCGAGGGCGGCTCGCGCATCTACGTCAACACCATCGACCCGTGGTCACTGCGCGACCGGGCCCGCGCCGCCCTGCGCGCCCAGGCCGACGCCGGCGACCTCGACGCCCAGGTCGACATCGCGGGCTGACCGCGCCGCTCAGCGCGCGAGATCCGGGTGCAGGGCGGCGGTCTGCTCGGCGGCGAGCACCGCGAGCTCCTCGTCGAGGTGCCGATGCCCCCACAGCTCGTAGGCGAGGCACATCAGCCCCGGGGCGAAGGCGACGACGAGGATGCCGAGCATCACCGACCCGCCCGCGACGACGATCGCGACGCCGGCGGCGAGCACGGCCATCACCGCGACGAGGAGCACGCCGTGGAAGAGGTCGTGCCGGTTGCTCGTGCGCAGCAGGTAGGCGTAGAGCGTGAAGACGAGCATGAGGTAGATCGCGACGGGCACGGCGACGGCGACCACGGTGCCGACCGCGGTGATCTGCACGTCGAAGCCGGCGTGCTCCCGGTCGAGCAGGTAGGCGACGACGTGCAGCCCGGACCCCACCGCGACGATCGCCATGTAGAGCGGGATGTGCAGGTGGGAGAAGATGACCGCCTTGTGGCGCCGCACGTGCAGCACCTGGCCGCACGGCAGGAGGAAGTAGGTCCACCACATCCCGAAGGTCACGCCCATTCCGGCGACGAGCAGCATGACCGTGTCGAGATTCCACCCGCGTGACACCAGCGTCGACAGGGCCGCGACGGTGCCGACGACGCCCTCACCGAGGGTGATGATGACGAGCAGGCTGTAGCGCTCGGCGATGTGGTGGGCGTGCCACGGCAGCCCGCCGCGGCGCTCGGCGATCCACGGCACCGCGATCTCGAGCACGTAGAGCGGCAGCGCGACGAGGATCGCGTGGTCGACCGTGACGTGCAGGAAGATGAGGCCGACCCAGCCGACCTGCGCCAGGCCCCACGCGCCGACGTAGGCGAGCAGTCGGCCCCGGCGGGCCCGGTCGCGGGAGGCGGCCCGCAGGAACTGCGCGAGCAGCGCGACGCGCATGATGACGTAGCCGGTGACGAGCACCTCGTTGTGCAGGGTGCCGCCCTCCTCGAAGGACCCGAAGATCGCCGGGATGCCCAGGGCGAGCAGCGCCAGACCGCACATCTGCACCATCGCGAGCAGGCGGTAGACCCAGTCGTCGGTGTCGTAGGCGGAGGCGAACCAGACGAAGTTCACCCACGCCCACACGACGGCGAAGATGCAGAAGAGGAACGCCGCGAGCCCGGTGGTCCAGTGCCCGGCGGCGATGGTGTGGGCGAATTCGGCGCCGGCGACGCTGAACGCGACGACGAAGACGAGGTCGTAGAGGAGCTCCAGGGGGGTCGCCGCGCGGTGCGCCTCGTGGGGGTTGCGGCCCGACATCGCGACCCGGTGATGTGCCGTGGACATGGCGCCGATCGTGCCACGCGGCCTGCGGCCTGCGGCGCGACGGGCCGTGCCTTGCGACGTCGGGCCGCGCCTGTCAGAAGTCGAAGCCGTCGAAGCCGCCGCCGCCGTCGCCGCCGCCGAAGAAGTCGCCGAAGGCCTCACCGAGGCCGCCGCCGTCGCCGGCTCCGTCGAACATGCCGCCGTCGAAGAGGCCCCCGTCGAAGAGGTCGGTCGTGAAGTCGCCGAGCGAGCCGGTGAGGTCGCCGAGCGCGTCGCCGAGCCCGCCGAAGAGCGCGCCGCCGCTGGCCAGGTCCATCCAGACGGCCATCCACAGCAGGTCCGGCGCCCACAGCGCCGCGATGTCGTCGTCGATGCCGGCGGCGACCTCCTTGAAGACACCGGTCCAGCGGTCGGCGACGTCGAAGGCGATGGCCCACGGCAGGTAGCGGCTGAAGATGCCGGCCGCGTCCTCGACCTTGATCTGGTGGGCCTCTGCGGTCTCCAGGTAGCGCTTGAAGCCCAGGGTGCGGAAGTAGGCCGCGGTGCCCTCGGCGGGCCGCCCGATGTGGCCGCGCACGCGCGTCGCGGTGATCGCCAGGGCGCCGGCGCCGCCGGCGGCGACCCACGCCAGGGGGCTCCCGGCGAGCGCGAGGATGCCGGCGAAGGCCAGACACAGCGCGGCTCCGAGGGCCAGGACACCGGTCGGGGCGCGCCGGCCGCGCGGGTCGACCTTGATCCAGCCGCGGGCGTAGGCGTCGGCGACGACCTGCGACTCGAGCTGGGAGAAGGCCTGCCGCAGCCCCGGCTTGATGCGCGACAGCGGCACGGGCTCACCGCCGCCGATGTCGAAATACTCCAGCAGCCATAGCGAGTCGGGCTCCTCGCGCGCCCAGGCTGGGCGGCGCGGGTCGCGGTCGACGGTGACGAGCCAGTCGTCCTGCTCGTCGTCCTTGCGCAGCTGCAGGTAGCCGTGCACGACGAGCGAGATGATCGTCGCGGCGAGGTCGCGCGGCCCGGTGACCCGGTCGAGCAGCAGGCCCACGTCGCGGGGCTCGACGCCCTCCGGCGGGTGGAACTGCACGGCATACGTCGTGGCCTCGAGCTCGGCCTGCGTGAGGTGGCGCGTCGGCTGCTCCCGGCCGGCCGGGGGCGTCATGCCGGGCGCGAGCCCCTCGTAGATCTCCCCGGAGCGGGACCGCCGCCACGAGTCGGCCAGCGGCCACGCACCGCCGACCAACACCAAGAACAGCACGATGCACGCGATGGTGGCCATGGTCGGTCCCCTCTGCCTCGTCGACTCCTCGTCCTACCCTCGCACGAGCCCGCGGCAGCCCGGACCACAGCGCGGACGCAGGGCCGTCCGACGCGCCTACCGGCTGTGGATCTGCTCGAGCACCTGCGCCATGAGCCGCTGCACGGCGAGGGTGTCGTCGAGCGGCATGATCGGGCTCTCGGTCAGCCCCTGCGCGAGGCACTCGCCGACGTGGATGACCTCGTGCTGGTAGCCGTGGTCGAAGTGCAGGGTGTCGGGCTCCTTGCCGCGCCACACGGTCAGCGACGGGGTGCGGTGGAAGCGGGGGTGCACGTCGATCCAGCCCTGCGTGCACAGCAGCGCCATCCGCCCCGGCCCGTAGGCGGTGAAGGCGCCGGACAGGGTCGCGCTGCGCCCGTCGTCGTAGCCGAGCAGCACCCCGAACTCGCCCTCGACGCCGCTGTCGACGAAGCCGCCGACGGCGTGCACGATGTCGGGGTCACCGAGGAAGCCCTGCGCGAACGACAACACGTAGACGCCCAGGTCGAGCACGGCGCCGCCGCCCAGCGCGGGGTCGAAGAGCCGATCCTTCGGGTCGAACGCGCGGAACGCCGTGAGGTCACCGTTGACCGCGCGCAGCTGCCCGATCTCGCCACTGGCGAGGAGCTCGCGGGCGTAGGCGGCCCCGGGGTTGAAGCGGGTCCACATGGCTTCCATGGCGAAGACGCCGGCGGCGCGGGCCGCGTCGACGATGCGCTGGGTGTCCTCGACGGTGCTGGTGAACGCCTTCTCGACGAGGATCGCCTTGCCCGCGGCGATCGCGGCGAGGGCGATGTCGGTGTGTTGCGGGTGCGGCGTGGCGATGTAGACGGCGTCGACGTCGGGGTCGGCGACGAGCTCCTCGTAGGACCCGTGGGCCCGCGGGATGCGGTGCGCGTCGGCGAATTGCTGCGCCCGCTCCAGCGAGCGTGACCCGACGGCCACCAGCTCACCGTTGGTGACGTGCGCGAAGGCCGCCACCATCGTCTCGGCCATCCGGCCCGGTCCTGCGATCGCCCAGCGCACTCGTGTCATGTCCACAACCGTAGTGATCCCGGCCCCGAGTGGTCGTGCCGCGGGCTCGCGTCTTGCCCGGTCCCGTTCCGATATCGGCGCTCAGATGTCGGTGGGGATCCGCCGGCGCCGCACGTGCCGGGTCTCGTCATTGGCGTAGGCGTAGTAGACACCGATGAGGATGCCGCCGCCGATGAAATTGCCGACGAGGGCGATCGCGATATTGCCCAGCGCGGGCAGGACGTCGAGATAGCCGTCGAAGGCGGCGATCGTGAAGAGCACGGTGTTGGCGACCGAGTGCTCGAATCCGAGGAAGGCGAAGATCAGTACGGAAACGACCATCGCGAGGCACTTGGCGAGGTCGTCGTGCATGTAGCCGTTGTAGATGAGCAGCATCGCCAGGTTGATCATGAAGTTGCACAGGATGGCCCGTACGAGCAGGTCGGTCATCCCTGCGGGGCCTGCGGTGACGAAGGCGAGCTTGGCGGCCACGGCCGCTTGCATGTGCACCCCGGTCGGCCCCGACGCCAGAGTCGAGAAGTGCAGCAGCCCGGCGATGATCGCGCCGCCGACGAAGTTGCCGAGGAAGCACAGCACGAGGATCCGCAGGCCACGGGTCCACTTGAC
>JAVTVZ010000086.1:0-2153 GCA_032229625.1 Dermatophilaceae bacterium
GGCCCGTCGCCGTGGGCCGGTCAGCGCGTCGTGGTCGGATTCACGGTGGTGGTCGGGCTGACCGTGCTGGTCGGGCTCACCGTCGCCGTCGGGCGCGCCGTGGTCGTCGCCGTCGGGCTCGCGGTCGGGCTCGCGGTCGGGCTCGCGGTCGCCGTCGGGCTCGCGGTCGCGGTGGCCGTGGCCGTGGCCGTGGCGGTCGGGCTCGGCGCGCCGGGCATGTCGATCTCCAGGCGCCCACGGCCCAGGACGGCGCCCTCGTCGCTGACGACCTCCATGTCGCCGACGAGCTCGCGCCCGGGGCCGGCGGCGGCGCGCACGGTCAGGGCGCCGGTGACCTCGCCGGAGCCGCCTTCGCGCAGGTTCAGGACGACCGGGTCGACCGAGAGGGTGCCCAGCGTCGGGCTGGTGAAGACGTCGAGGTAGTCGAACTGCGTGCCCGACGCGCCCGCGTCGTACCCGTCGACCTCGACGACATACGTGCCCGCGGCCGGCTTGGGCAGCGAGACGCTCTCCTGCGAGTCGCCGTCGGCCGACTGCGCGACGACCGCGCCTTGGGCGTCGTAGACGTAGAGGTCGAGGTCGGCGTTGAGATCGCTCGGGTTGCCGATGGACGCCTCGAGCGACGCGGCGCCCGCGGGCACGACGACCTCGTACTGCTGCTTCTCACCGGTGCGGATCGTGGGCCGCAGCACGCGGCCGGAGCCCAGCGGTCCACCGCGCCCGGAGGCGGTGACGGCGCCGAGGTCGTTGCGCACCGCCCAGCGCACCGGGGTCGGCTCACCGACCCGCGCCTGCACCTGCTGGGTCTGCGGGGTGACGCTCACGCCCTGGGCCCGCGCCTGCAGCCGGTAGGGGTTGCGCAGCGTCGGGGTCGTGCGCTTGGCCTCGACCTGCAGCTCCCACAGCCCGGGCAGCGGGTCGGGGTACGACCGCGACGCGGCGTTGCAGGCCTTGGGGTCGGAGCGGTCGTTGGTGTAGCAGGTGACCTTGGCGGTCGGGGCGTCCACCATCACGCCGTACGGGTTGTAGGCGACCCAGCGCACCTGCCCTCCGGCGGCGATGCCGGAGAGGTTGACCTGCAGCGCCTGGGTGCCCTCGGGCACGTCGACGAAGTAGCTGGTCGTGCGGGTGCGCTCGACGCTGCCGCTGTAGGAGCGCGAGTGCGGGCTGCTCGCGATGCTGTCGCCGACGACGACGGTCGCGGCCATCCGTGCGTCGACCAGCGGGGTGGCCGGCGAGTCGATCGTCAGCATCGCCGAGTGCACGCCGTGACCGGTGGGCGCGGAGGTGATGGGCACCTCGACGGCCTTGCCGAGCGGCAGCGTGACCTGGGTCGGCGCCGAGAACGTGCCGTCGCCGCCGACCCAGGCCAGGTCGTGGCGGGCGGCGCCGCGGGGCCCGGCGGTGCGGGTGATCGTCACGGTGCGGGTGCTCTGCTGACCGGCGGCGACGCCGCCCTGCCCGGCGGGGCACCGGTTGTAGAGGCCGGTGCCGCGCCCCGTGGTGGCGAGCAGGTCGGACAGCGGCGTGCAGACGGGCGCGGAGATGGTGTAGCGCGAGCTGACGTCGGGGTCGGTGCGCAGCAGCTGCCAGGCGCCGACGATGTCCATCCGGCCGGAGCCCTGCTCGGCGGCGTCGAGGCCGGGGACGGGGCGGGCGCTGGTGGCCAACGACTCGCGCAGCTGCCGGGGCTGCACGGGCAGGTCCTGGGCGCGGGCGGCAGAGAGCAGCAGCGCGGCGGCGCCGGTCGCCTCGGGGGCGGCCATCGAGGTGCCGTTGAACATCGCGTAGCCGGCGGGGAGCGTGTAGCTGACCGGCGGCAGCGGCGGCGTCGGCGTCCACCAGCGCGGCACGGTGGAGATCGCGGAGCCGGGCGTCAGCAGGTCGGGCTTGACGCCGCCGTCCTCGCGGGGCCCGCGGGAGGAGTAGTTCTGCACCCACATCGGCGCGGTGACGTCGGCGCCGTAGTTGGCCTTCCACGTGTCGCGGCTGGCGGCCGCCCCGACGGAGACGACGTCCGTGGCGACCGACGGGTCGCCGACGGTGTTGAGGCCGGGGCCGGAGTTGCCGGCGGAGATGAAGAGCTGCACGCCGTAGGTGTCGATGAGCCGGTCGTAGAGCCGCGCCCGCACGTTGTTGCCGTCGTTGAGGGC
>JAVTVZ010000087.1:0-20318 GCA_032229625.1 Dermatophilaceae bacterium
TCAGCGTCGCGGCGTCCAGGAGCGCGCCGGTCGGGTTGTTGGGGTTGGTGAGGGCGATCAGGCGCGTCGGGGCGCCGCGCACGAGGTCGCGCAGCCGGTCCAGGTCGGGCTGCCAGCGCTCGGACTCCCGCAGCCACAGCGGGCTGACCCGCGCGCCGATCGACGCCGGGATCGCATAATGCTGCTCATAGGTCGGCCGGATCGCGACGACGTGGTCGCCCGGCTCGACGAGCGTCGTGTGCACGAGATGGTTGGCGCCGATCGTGCCGTGCGTGACGAGCACGTGCTCGGGTCCGCGATCGACATACAGCGCCGCGATCGCCGACCGCAGCCGCGGCGACCCCTCGACGTGCCCGTAGGTGAGCTGCAGCGCCGCGAGGTCCTCCCCGAGCTGGGCCACCGAGGAGCCGCACAGGTCGAGCAGCTGGGCCAGGGTCAGCGACTCGACGCACGTCTCGGCGAGGTTGAGCTCGCAGCGGGTCTCCCAGGCGTTCATCCACTGCTCGACGCCGAAGGGGTGGATGTGCACGGGCGGT
Organism: Dermatophilaceae bacterium; assembly: GCA_032229625.1. GTDB lineage: Bacteria > Actinomycetota > Actinomycetes > Actinomycetales > Dermatophilaceae > Kineosphaera. The sequence goes on from JAVTVZ010000087.1 coordinate 537, forward strand.
CCTCTCCACGGGGTGGGCGGTGTCGGGCGCCCCATCATTACAGTGGCGCGCATGCCCGACTCCCCCGCAGCGTCGCAGACCGTCCCCTCCCCGCAGACGACCACGCCGGTGGCCGCAGCGCCGAGCCCCCTGGGCGCCCACGTGGAGCAGGAGGACCCCATCGCGCAGGCGGTCGCCCGGGGCGCCTCGATCGTGCAGATCTTCCTCGGTGACCCGCAGTCCTACAAGGGGCCGGTGGTGCGCTACGAGGGCGGCGCGGACGCGCTGCGGGAGGCCGCCGCGCAGGCCGGGATCGGCATCTACGTGCACGCGCCCTACCCGATCAACGTTGCGTCCACCAACAACCGTGTGCGGATCCCGGGGCGCAAACTGCTCCAGCAGCACCTCACCGCGGCCGCGCAGATCGGCGCGCTCGGCGTCGTCGTCCACGGCGGGCACCTCGGGGCGAGCGAGGATGCGGCCAAGGGCTTCGACAACTGGCGCAAGTGCATCGACGGCCTCGACCTGGCCGTGCCGCTGCTCATCGAGAACACCGCCGGCGGCGACAACGCGATGGCCCGCCGGCTCGACGCGATCGGCCGGCTCTGGGACGCCATCGGCACCGCGACCGGCGGCGACACCGTCGGCTTCTGCCTCGACACGTGCCACGCCCACGCCGGCGGCGCCGACCTGAGCACCGTCGTCGACCGGGTCCGCGCGATCACCGGGCGCATCGATCTCGTGCACGCCAACGACTCCCGCGACGACTTCGACTCCGGCGCCGACCGGCATACCAATCTGGGGGCGGGGCACATCGACCCGACCGCCCTCGCCGACGTCATCCGCGCGGCCGGTGCCCCCACCGTCGTCGAGACCCCCGGCGGCGCGGCGGCCCAGGCCGCCGACCTCGCCTGGCTGCGACGCGAGGTCGGCACGCGGCGGTAGGGCGCGCGCTCGCCGTCTCGCGTCGCCTTCTCCGCCGAACGCGCACCGCCGGACATGCGGACGCGCCGCCACCCCCGCGGGGGTGGCGGCGCGTCGGCCGTCGCGGGCTGCGGGCCCGCGGCGCACAGCCCGGTGACGTGGTCGAGCTCAGCCCTTGAAGGCGTCCTTGAAGTTCTCGCCGGCCTGCTTGATGTTGGCCTTCGACTGGTCGGCCTGGCCCTCGGTCTCGAGGCGCTCGTTGTCGCTCGCCTTGCCCGCGGCCTCCTTGGCCTTGCCGCCCAGCTCTTCGGCGGCGTTGCTCAGCTTGTCTCCCAGACCCATCGCGTGCTCCTTCTCCTCGTCCGACGTCGTGGTGGCGGATCGCCGTGCGGCGCCTCGGAATGCCGGTGTCGGCATGCCCGCGACGGGCGCAGAAGCGGCGACCCACCTCGGGGGCGGCCGGTCGACGGCCGACACCCGATTGCCTCAAGTTGCCCACCCCCCGGCCGATCCACACCTCTAGGGCATCCGGGCTGCGCCACGCCCGAGCGCGTGCCGCGTGAGTGTGGTCACCTCCGCGCCGCCCCCGCGCAGTAAATCCCGAGGTCGCCGCAATTTCGGAGAAGGACAAGGCAATTGGCTGGACAGATGTCCGGGTTGGTCAGCTGGCTACGGATCGGTAGCCTGGTGATCGGCGCATCGCACCGGGGCTCTCCCAGCAGACGCGTCGGCGTCACCGGGCAGGCCCGGCCGACGCTGATCGCGCGGGAGGGGACCGCGTCGCTCGCCACGCTACATATCCGTCCGGGGCCAACGAGAGTGGGACAGTCATGAGCTCGCGACGTCGTCGCGCAGTGATCCTCGCCCTCGCCGCCGCACTCGCCGGTGGCTTCGCCGGAGCGGGGCAGGCGCCGGCCGCGCTGGCCGCACCCTCCCCCGGCGAGACGGCGGACGCGGCAGCGAGCCCGTCGCCCGACGCGGACCGCGCACCGCTGACCCCCGAGCAGGTCAAAGCCCAGGTGGCGCAGGCCGCGAAGCTGCAGAGCGAGCTGGCCGCGGCCGACAAGCAGATCGCCGCCGCCACCGCGCAGCTGTCCGCGCTCGCCACCCGCTCCAACGCCGCGATGAGCGCCGTTAGCGCCGCGCGCTCCGCCGAGGCGACCGCGCGCAAGCGCGAGCAGGCCCAGCTCACCCGGCTGACGCAGCTGACCATGGAGCTGGCGGCCGCCCGCCGCGACGTCTCCAACATGGCCTACGACGCCTACGTCAACGGGTCGAGCGCGCTGCGCGACATGGCCGCCGTCGTCGAGCTGACCCAGGGGCACCAGGACGCCGCGATCGTCGAATACCTCGCGTCCAACCGCGCCGCCGAGAGCCGCCGGTATGCGACGCTCGCCGCCGCGCAGAAGAAGACGGCGCGGGCCGCGACCGCCGCCCGCCGCGCCCGCGAGGCCGCGACGACCACGGCCGAGGCGGCGCAGCGACAGGTGCAGCATGCCCTGACGGCCCAGCAGAAGGCCCTGACCGATCTGCAAAAGCTCGCCGGCTCCCGCCGCGCGCAGCTGGACGGCCTGGGCGCCGACGCGGCCGACATCTCCGGTGTCGATCTGAGCGCGCTGCAGACCATGGTCACCAAGCCCCTGTGCACCCAGGACAGCGGCGCCTTCGCCAACGGGATGTTCCCGGCGTCGGCGCTGTGCCCCATCTCCGGCCTGCCCGGGCACATGATGCGTCCCGCCGCCGCGCGGGCCCTGGCCGCGATGTCGGAGGCCTACCGCAAGGACTTCGGCCGGCCGCTGTGCGTCACGGACACCTACCGCAGCTACGCGGCCCAGGTGGACGTCAAGGCGCGCAAGCCGACCCTGGCGGCGACGCCGGGCACCAGCAACCACGGGCTCGGGCTGGCGACCGACCTGTGTGGGGGGATCGAGAGTTTCGGTACGGCGCAACACCGCTGGATGCAGCAACACGCGCCGCTGTTCGGCTTCTACCATCCGGCCTGGGCTCAGGCCGGCGGGTCGAAGCCGGAGCCTTGGCACTGGGAGTTCGCCCAGTAGCCGGGTCCGGAGGTCGCCGGGACGAGCCACCGCCGCACCGCGGCCGGTCGCGACCGTCACGGCAACTGTGGGGGGAACCGCAGGGACGCACGTAACACACGCCACCTGAGAGTCAACAGACCACTGCAAGCCAGTCGGAACACGGCGCGGCGGGGAAACGTTCTTGCTGAACGTACCCCCGGCCGTAACCCCGGCCGGGCGTGAACGATGGAGGGAAAACACATGGCTGAGCGGTCGCTGCGAGGCACGAACCTGAGTGCCCTGAGCATGGAGAGCGACGAGAACGTCGTCCTGTCCGAGCGCCGTATCTCACGCTACGTCTGCTCGAACCAGCACGTCAGCGAGCTGCCCTTCTCCGTGGAGGCCGATGTGCCCCCGGTGTGGGAATGCCGCTGCGGACAGACGGCCAAGCTGGTCGACGGCCCCGAGCCGGTCGACAAGCCGACGAAGGCCGCACGCACCCACTGGGACATGCTGCTCGAGCGCCGTTCGATCGGCGAACTCGAGGAGCTGCTCGCCGAGCGTCTCGACCTGCTGCGCCGCGCGCGCGGCGAGGTCACCCAGCGCACGGCCTGAGCTCTCGCCCCCGGGTGGCCCCGGGGGCATCACCAGGGCGGCCCCACCGCATGCCGGTGGGGCCGCCCTCGTGTGCCCTGGCCGTGGTCTCGACCGACACCCGCGGGCGAGGGCTCCTGCTCGGCCCCCTACTCGACGATGTCGCCGCGGATCACGCCGGCGCGGGTCAGCAGTTGCCGCTCGACGATCGTCTGCAGCCAGCGCCGCGTGAGCGGACGGGTCATCGGCAGCACGAAGAAGAAGCCGACGATGTCGGTCAAGAAGCCCGGCGCCAGCAGCAGGACGCCGCCGACGAGCACGAGCGCGGCGTCGACGAGCTGCTGCGCGGGCATCTGCCCGGTCTGCAACGCCGTGCGCAGCGCCGCCCAGGCGCGGGCCCCCTCGCGGCGCACGAGCCACGCGCCCAGCGCCGACTCGGCGAGCAGCAGGATGAGGGTGGGCCAGCCGCCGATGACCCGACCGACCTGCAGGATGACGAGGATCTCCAGCAGCGGCACGACGAGCAGGGCCACCATGACGAGGGTCAGGCCGCGCCCGGCTCGCAGGCCGCGTCCGGGTCGGGGGCTCATGAGGCATCTCCGCTGCTGGTCGGGGTGTCGCGGGACGGGCGCGACCCGGGTCCGGATCGCACACTGTCGTGTGACGTCAACTGTCCGGCGCGGACGGCCTCGACGAGTCGTCGCGACGCCTCCAGGCCCTGCCGGCCACGGTGGGTGGCGCCCCACCAGGCGATCCGGGCCATCGACTCGCGCACGATCGCGCCGCTCATCTTCGAGACCCCGCTCTCGCGCTCGACGAAGGTGATCGGCACCTCGACGACCGTCAGGCCGGCGCGCACCGCCCGCCACGTGAGGTCGACCTGGAAGCAGTAGCCCTGCGAGGCGACGTCCGCGAGGTCGAGGGCCCGCAGCGCGCTGCTGCGATAGAGGCGGAAGCCGGCGGTCGCGTCACGCACCGGCATCCCCAGCCACAGTCGGGTGTAGGCGTTCGCGCCGAGGGAGAGCGCCTTGCGCCGCCGCGGCCAGTTGACGACCTGGCCGCCGGGCACCCAGCGCGACCCGATGACGACGTCGGCGTCGGCGGCCGCCGCGAGCACCCGCGGCACGTCGATGGGCCGGTGGGATCCGTCGGCGTCGAGCTCGAGCACCGCGTCGTAGCCGCGCTCCAGCGCCCACGAAAAACCGTGCAGGTAGGCGGCGCCGAGGCCCGCCTTGGCGAGCCGGTGGATGACGTGGACGCGCGGGTCGGCGGCGGCGAGCTCGTCGGCCAGGTCGCCCGTGCCGTCCGGCGAGGCGTCGTCGAGGATGCACACGTCCACCTGCGGCGCGGCGGCGCGCACCCGCTGCACGATGCCCGTGACGTTGTCCCGCTCGTTGTAGGTCGGGATGAGCACGACGACACGCTCCAGCGGCGGCCGCTGCCGGTGGGGCGGGGGCGTCGGCTGGTCGGTCATCGGGCTCCTCCGGTCACTGCTGGTGCTGGTCTGGTGCTACTGGTGGTGCTGGTGGTGCTGGCTTCGTCCGTGCTGATCGCGTCAGCTCGTCGGGGTCGGGTGCCGGTCGGCGTCGACGCCCCCGCTCCGGTCGTCGGTGTGCGGCGCCTCTTCCGGCGCGCCCGCCGCGTCGACGTCCTGTCGCGGGACGTCCCCTCGCGACAGGTCGCGTCGGCGGCGGTCGCCTCGCTGCCCGTCGTCCTCGCGCTCGCGCCGCTGCCGCACCCCGGCCACGAGCCGCAGCCCCAGCGCGAGGACGACGAGCGCGATCGCGAGCCACTCCGGCCACGCCCCCACCCGGGTGGCGATCGTCGGCTCGGTGCGCAGCGGCAGCTCACCACTGAGCACCGCCGAGGTGAACAACGCCGTCTCCTGGTGCGGCGTTCCGTCGGGGGTGATCAGCGCCGAGACCCCGACGTTGGAGATGTGCACGAGCGAGCGGCCGTGCTCGACGGCCCGCACCCGCGAGATCGCCAGCTGCTGCACCGACTCGTCGGTGAAGCCGAACGTCGCATTGTTGGTCTGCACCGAGATGAGGTTGGCGCCCGCGCGCACGCTGTCCCGCACGACGTCGTCGACGGCCACCTCGAAGCAGATGCTCAACCCCACGGCGATCTGGCCGCCCCCGGCCCGCGGCACCCGGAAGAGACCGACCCGGTCCCCCGCGGTGAAGTCGCGCACCACGAGATCGACCTTGTCGGAGAAGAGCCGGAAGAACGGCCGATACGGGATGTACTCGGCGAAGGGCACCGGGCGCTGCTTGGTGTAGCGGTCGGCGATCGTGCCGTCGGGCAGATACAGCAGGCTCGAGTTCGACACGTAGGGGTCGGGCTCGGAGAGCACGGCCCCGACGACGACCGGTGCCCCGATGGCCGCGACGGCGCCGGCGATCACCCGGGAGGCGTCGACGTTGCGCAGCGGATCGATGTCCGAGGCGTTCTCCGGCCACAGCACGAGGTCCGGGCGCGGGGCACCGCCGGCGTCGTCCTGGGCCGCCGCCTGCCGGGTGACCGCGGCGTGGTTGTCGAGCACCGCGCGGCGCTGGGCGTTGAAGTCGAGCCCCGCCTGCGGCACGTCGCCCTGGATCGCCATGAGCCGACCCGTCGGCGTGCCGTCGCCGACGCCCGTCGGCACCGGGATCGTCAGCGGCGTCGCCAGCAGCGCCACCGCCGCAGTGCCCGCGCCCAGCGCCAGCCACGACGTGCGCGGGCCGCGGCGGCCGGTCGCGCGGGGCGGCCGGTCGACATACCGATGTCCGTGCAGGCGGGTCGCGACGAGCGCGGCGCAGGCGGCGAGGCAGGCTCCGGTCAGCGCCACGGCGAAGGTGACCCCGGGCGCCCCGGCGAGCGCCGCGACCCGCACGAAGGGCGCGTCGGCCTGGCTGAACGCCAGGCGCCCCCAGGGGAATCCGCCGAAGGGGGTGTGCCCGCGGGCCCACTCCCCCGCGACCCAGACGAGCGCGACGGCCAGCGGACGGACCGCCGCCGAGCGACCGGCGAGCCGAGCGCGGGCGGCGGGGCGCGCGGGGCATTGCAGGAGGGCGCAGGCCCAGCCGATGAGCCCGAGATAGAGCGCCTGGAGGGTGACGAGCGCGAACCACGGGAAGCGCCCCACATAGACGCCCGACCACCACAGCAGCGGCCCGAAATACGTGTAGCCGGCGAGCAGGCCGAGCACGAATCCCTGCCCGGGGCGCGCGCCTGCGGTCGCCAGCGCCAGCAGACCCACCCCCAGCGGGGCGGCAGCCCACCACCCCAGCGCGGGGAAGGCGGTCCAGAGCAGGAGGCCGGCGACCAGGGCACAGCCGACACGGCGTATCACTCAGCCAGGCTAGGCCATGTGTGGCACGGCGACCCCACGGTGCCGGCGGCGGGCGCGACGCGCGCCGACCACGAGGCGCCCAGCGGGGCTGCCCGGGGCGGCCGGGACCGGGCGGCCCGTCGGTGTGCGGCGAAAAATATGACAAGGCCCGCACGCCGTTGGGGCCAGACTCGACGCCACCAGGTGGGTCTGGCGAGTCTGTTTTCTACTGGGCGGACGGGCCTTGTGGGTCGACCACATGGGCGAACTTCGATGACCCTGGCAGCCTTCGCTCCCGAGACGTCCGGCGGATGCGGCGCGTGTGCCCGCGGCCGACGGCCGAGGCGGGTGGAGAGGGCTCCCAGAGCCACCGGAGACCTGGTGACGCCGGTGGCGACCTCGTCCAAACTAACTGCCGTGACGGCAGTGTCAAGCTGGGTCTGACCTGCGCCGACGCCCCATACCCCCAGGTCATCCGGCGGCGCCGCGCATGGTAAGTAACTCGTGAGTTTTCCGGGCTCGCGGCGTGTCCTGGCCGACACGCCGGGCACCCCTCAGTCCCGCGCGCAGGCGCGCGGGGCAGGCGCCTGACCTGGACGAATGTCCTTGAGCCGCAAGGCTGTCCGCGCATCGGGGAGGGCTGGGTGCGCGCCCTGCGACGCCGGCGAGCGCGGGGCTGCGCGGCGCGCGGCGTGGGCGGGCAGGGGCGGCGGCGCGGGCTCGGGCGCGGGGTCTGCCAGGGTGGTGGCATGGCCCGTCGAGAACACCGCGAGCACCACCGATCCGGCGCGGGAGGCACCCCCGCGACGGTCGAGCTCACCGCCGCGCAGGTCCCCTTCACCGAGCACGAGTACGAGCACGATCCGCGCGCCCAGTCCTTCGGGCTCGAGGCCGCGCAGGCGCTCGGGCTGGCACCCGAGGTCGTCTACAAGACGCTGCTCGTCGCCCTGGAGTCGGCCCCGCCGCCGGCCCTGGCCGTCGTCGTCGTGCCGGTCGACCGGCAGGTCGACCTCAAGGCCGCCGCGCACGCCCTCGGCGCGAAGAAGGCCGCGATGGCCGACCCCGCGGCCGCGCAGCGCAGCACCGGCTACGTCGTCGGGGGCATCAGCCCCTTCGGGCAGCGGCGGCGGCTGCCGACCGTCCTCGACGACGACGCGGCCGGTCACGAGACCATCTACGTCTCGGGGGGTCGACGCGGCTACGACCTCGGCGTCGCCCCCGAGGATCTGCTGCGGGTGCTCGACGCGACCCTGGCGCCCATCTCCCGCTGAGTCGCCCGCACCCTGCCGCCCTCTCCGCGGCCCGCTCCGCCGCCTGCTCTGCCCACCAGGCTGCTGCCGCTCGCCGGGCCGGCTCCGGGTGGTGACTGGACACGCGGGCGCGCCGAATCGGAGGATGGCCGGGCCGTCCGCGCGTGCGGACCCGAGAGGGGACCGATGACCGACACCCGCCCCGTGATGCTGCTCGACTCGGCATCGCTGTACTTCCGCGCGTTCTACGGCGTGCCGGACCGGCGCGAGGATCCGGCGACCCCGCAGAACAACGCGATCCGCGGCTTCCTCGACATGATCGCGACGCTGGTCTCGGCCCATCACCCCGGCGGGCTCGTCGCCTGCTGGGACGACGACTGGCGGCCCGCGTTCCGCGTCGAGGCGATCAGCAGCTACAAGACCCATCGGCTCGCGGACCTGCCCGCCGGGGAGCCCGAGGCCGAGGCGGTGCCCGACGAGCTCGGGCCGCAGGTGCCGGTCATCGTCGCCTCGCTCGCGGCGTTGGGGATCACCCGGCTGGGCGCGCCCGGCTACGAGGCCGACGACGTCATCGGCACCCTGGCCACGCGCGCCGTCGCGCAGGGCCGCCCGGTCGACATCGTCACCGGCGACCGGGATCTCTTCCAGCTCGTCGACGACGCCGCCGGGGTGCGGGTGCTGTACACCGCTCGCGGGGGCGTGCGCGACCCCGACGTCGTCGACGAGGCCTACCTGCGCTCGACCTACGACGTGGCCGGTGGTGACGCCTATGCCGACTTCGCGGTGCTGCGCGGCGATCCGAGCGACGGGCTGCCGGGTGTCAAGGGTGTGGGGCCCAAGAGCGCGGCGACGCTGCTGGGCCGCTACGGCGACCTCGCGGGGATCCGCGCGGCGCTGGCCGACGGCGACCCGGGCATCAAGGGCGCGCAGCGCACGCGGCTGCTGGAGGCGGGCGACTATCTCGACGCGGCGCCCCGGGTCGTGCGCGTCGTGCGCGACATCGACCTCGGCGACCTCGGCGATGTCGACGACGCGCTGCCGGCGCAGGTCGCCGACCCCGTCGCGATGTCGCGGCTCGCGCTGGACTACCGGCTCACGGGTGCCTTCACCCGGCTCGTCGCCGCGCTCGGGGTCGGCTGAGCCGCACCCCGGCTCGGGCTGCGGGCCGCCTCATCCCGGCGCTCGCGGCGGCGCGAGCCGGCCGTAGCCGGCGCTCGTGCGCAACGTCGCGATGAAGTCGCCGACGACCTCACCGGCCGACGCGGCGACGAGCGCCCCGACCTGCCGCGACGCGTGGGGATGGTCGATCGGCAGCTCCACGAGCGCGTCGTCCAGCGGCCCGGGCGTGCTCGGCATGATCGTCACGCCGACGCCCGCGGCGACCAGCCCCTTGGCGACGCGGGAGTCGTCGACCTGCAGCGTGCCCTGCGCCGGCACCGACTCCCACGACAGCAACTGCCGCACGGAGTCGTGCAGGCCGAAGCCGGGGGCGAGGATGATGACCTCGAAAGCGGCGATCTCCGCAGGCCGCACCGGCCTGTCCAGCAGGGCCAGCGGGTGCTGCCGGGGCGCGACGAGCACGAGGGGCTCGACGAAGAGCGGGGCGACGCCCATCCCCTGGGGCTGCGGCGGGTCGGCGACGATCGCGATGTCGACCTCGTCGGCCAGCGCCTTGTCGATGCAGTGCTGCCGGGAGCCGTGCGCCAGGGAGAAGCGCACGCCCGGATGCCGCGCGCGGAAGCGGGCCACCGCCCGCGGCACGTAGGTCTCGCCGAGCACCGCCTGGAAGGCGATCGAGATCACCGCGTCGGCCGCGGCCTCGGTGCGCCGCGCCGCGAGCAGACCGTCGCCCAGCACCGCGAACGCCTCCGTCGCCGCACCCGCCAGCTGCCGGCCCGCGTCGGTCAGGACCAGTCCGCGGCCGTGCCGCCGGGTCAGCTGGGCGCCGACGCGCCGGGTCAGCCGGGCCAGCGCGCGGCTCGCCGAGGGCTGCGGCAGGCGCAGCTCGTCGGCGGCGGCGGTGACGCTGCCGGTCCGCGCGAAGGCCACGAGCACCGGCAGATCGGTGAGCAGATCCCGACTCTCCGCCTCATTCATGTCCTCAGCGTATAGGACGGCGACACTTTGGCATTGGTCATATCTGCAGGGACTTCCTAACCTGACGGAGTGACACCAACGACCCAGGACCCGCGGCACCCGACCCCGGACGCGCGCCGATACCGGCGGATGATGGCGGCACTGCTCGCCGCCGGCATCGCCAGCTTCGCCGAGCTGTATGCCGTGCAAGCGGTCCTGCCCGAGCTGTCCGCGACCCTCGGCGTCACCCCTGCCGACGCCGCGCTCACCGTCTCCACCGCCACCCTCGGCCTCGCGCTCGGCGTGCTCCCGTGGGCGTGGGCCGCCGACCGGCTCGGCCGCCTGCGCTCGATGAAGATCAGCGTCTGCGCGATGGTGGTCCTCGGGACCGCCGCGGTCTTCGCGCCGACGTTCGAGATCATGCTGGCCCTGCGCTTCCTCAGCGGCGCCGCCCTGGCCGCCGTGCCGGTGCTCGCCGTCGCCTACGTGCACGAGGAGCTGCACGGCGCGCGCGCCGCGGCCGCCGCCACCGCCTACATCTCCGGCACGACGATCGGTGGCGCCGTCGGGCGGCTCGTCGCCGGCCCGCTCGCGCCGTGGCTCGGCTGGCGCGGGGCGCTGCTCGTCGTCGGCGCCGGCAGCCTCGTCGCGGCCGTCACGTTCATCGTGCTGGCACCCGTGCCGCACAGCGACCGGCGCGACGCCGGCCGCGACGGTGGCGGCGGAGTCCGCGCCGCCCGGCTGCCGCAGCTGCCCCGGCTGCGGCGCGCCCTGGCCGACCCGGCGCTCGCGCACATCTACCTCGCGGCACCGCTGATCACCGGCGGCTTCGTCGGCGTCTTCAACTTCCTGCAGTTCCGGCTCGGCGCGCCGCCCTTCGCGCTGCCCGCCGGGGTCGTCTCGCTCGTCTTCCTCGCCTACGGCGCCGGCACGATCTCCTCCCGGCTCGGGGGCACGTGGCTGCCGCGCATCGGCTTCCCCGCCGTGTGCGCCCTCGGCCTGGGGACCATGGCGCTCGGGGTCCTCGCGATGCTGCCCGACCATCTCGGGCTGCTCGTGCTCGGCCTGGTGCTCTTCACCGGCGGCTTCTTCGTCACTCACGCGGCGGCCGTCGCCGCGACCGGCGCCCTCGCCGCGCCGGCGATCCGCGGGCAGGCCAGCGCGCTCTACACGATCGGCTATTACGTCGGCTCCGGCGTCGTGGGCTGGCTCGTCGGGCTCGTCTTCGAGGCGGCGGGCTGGACGCCCTTCAGTGCCGTCATCGTCGGGCTCATCGCGCTCGGCGCCGGGCTGCTCGTCACGACCCCGACCCGGCACGCCCCCGGCGTGACCCGGCCGGTGCGGCGCCCCGCCGCGACGCCCACCGCCGCCGCATCGGCGGCGCCCGCATCGGCGGCGCCCGCACCCGCGGCGGACCGGCCCACTCCCCCGACCCGGCGACTCGCGGCACCGATGCCGAGCGGGCGCTGACCAGAGGCACGTCGACACCACGGGCGCCTCGGGTCGATACCGCAGGTGCGCAGCCGCGGAAATCACCGAGTGCCCCGTGACAATCGCAGGGTCGGGTCGGGGTAGGACTGGGCCATGAGCGAGCACATGTCCGACGACCTGACCGCCGCGGGACGCGACGTCCGACCCTTCACCGACGAGCTGCGCGCCGAGCACGCCGTCGTGCAGAATTCCTCCGGCGAGTGGTGCGTGCTGCGCCACGCCCAGGTCGTCGAGGCCGCGACCGACGACCTCACCTACTCCAGCGCGGTGTCCCGCCACCTGCAGGTCCCCAACGGCCTCGACGGCGCGATGCACGACGCCTTCCGGGCGCTGGTCGACGAGTTCTTCACGGCGCCGGCCCTGGCGCCCTACGCCCCGCTCTTCCGGCAGATCGCCGACAGGATCGTCGCGGACCTGCCGCGCGACCGCAGCGTCGACGCCGTCGACGACATCGGGGCCGTCTACGCCGTGCGGGCCCAGTGCGGGTGGCTCGGCTGGCCGGAGGATCTCGAGCCGCAGCTGCTGGACTGGATGACGCAGAACCACGCGGCGACCCGGTCCGGGGACTACTCGTGGACAGCGGCCGTCGCCGCGGACTTCGACGCGATCATCACCGCGATCGTGGCGCCGCGCCGCGTCGACGCCGCGGGCGCCCCCGACGATCTGACGACCCGGCTCGTGCGCTCCCGCGTGCAGGGACAGCCGCTGTCGCAGGACCAGGTCGTCTCGATCCTGCGCAACTGGACCGGCGGCGACCTCGGCTCCATCGCCCTGTGCGTCGGTGTCGTCGTCGCGCACCTCGCCGGCGCACCCCAGGTGCTCGCCTCCCTCGCCGACGCCGACGACGAGCACCTCGACGCGGTGCTGGAGGAGATCCTGCGGCTGGACAATCCCTTCGTCTCCAACCGGCGCGTCACGACTCGCCCGACGACCCTCGGCGGCCAGGAGCTGCCCGCCGGCGCGCGGATCAAGCTGCACTGGACATCGGCGAACAGGGATGAATCGGTCTTCGGCGTCGACGACTTCGACCCGTCGGCGCACCGCGGCGACAACCTGGTCTACGGCGTCGGGCGACACGTGTGCCCCGGCCGGCCGCTCGCGGCGCTCCAGATGCGGGCGCTCGTGCGGGCTCTCATCGCAGGCACCGGTGGCCTCGCCCTCGACCCCGACAACCCGCCCGAGCGGGAGATCTCACCCGTCGGCGGCTACCGGCACGTCCCGGTCCTCCTGCGCCCGGGCTCGGCCGACTCGTGATCAGTCGATCCGGTCGGCGGCGACGACCCCGCGCATGACCGCGGCGACGGCCCGGCGGGCGGTCGCGCGCAGCTCCGGCTCGGGCGCGGCGACGGCGAGCTGGTCGAGCAGGTCGACGATCTGCTTGCAACGGCGCACGAAGTCACCGGCCGCCAGGTCGGTGTCGCGCAGGACGACCTCGAGGCGCTGCCCCGCCGCCCACCGGTGCACCGGCCACGCCAGCCCGGGATCGGGGTAGGCGGTCAACGACACCGACTCCGCCGCCTCGAGGTCTTCCAACTCGCTCCACAGCCGCACCATCTGGTCGTGGGCGAGCTCGACGTCGTCGCCCGGCATCCGCGCCTGACGGGTCTCGTCCTCGCGGCGCGGCTCATAGACCAGGCACGACACGGCGGCCGCCAGCCCGGCCGCGTCCAGGCGCCGCCACACACCGGCGCGCAGACACTGGGCCGTCAGCAGGTCCCGCTCGGTGTAGAGGCGCGCGAGGCGCCGCCCGTCGGGTGTCACCGTGTCGCCGCCGTCGTCGAGGTAGCCCAGCCGCGTCAGCAGCCCGCAGATCCGCTCGAAGGTGCGGGCGACCGAGTTGGTGCGGCCCGCGACGCGGCGCCGCAGCCCGTCGGTCTCGCGGCGCAACCGGTAGTAGCGCTCGGCCCAGCGGGCGTGATGCTCCCGGTCGGGGCAGCCGTGCACGGGGTGCGCGCGCAGCGCCCGGCGCAGCTCGTCGATGCGGGCCTGCACGTCGCGGGCGCCGGCGTCGAGCCGCTGGGCGGCGGACTTGCGCTCCCCCGGGGGGCGGCTCGTCGCCACCTGCGCCCGCATCGTCGCGGCGAGGTCGCGGCGCTGCGTGGCGACGCGCACGTTGAGGGTCTTGGGCAGGCGGATCCGCCCCAGCGGCTCGACCGGCACGTCGAGATCGGCGGCCACGAGCCGCCGCTGCCGCGCGTCCTCGGTGACGACGAGCACGTCCGGTGCGCCGGGGCGGCCCGCGCGCCCGGCCGGCCGGCCGCGGGAGATCCCGACGACGACCGCCCGCCCGCTGTGTCGGCCGTCGACGAGCGAGACGACGTCGCCGGGCGACAGCGCGGCCAGGCTCTCCTCGACGAGCCGCCCGCGGTGCGCCGACCGCTCCCGCGCCGCGCCCTTCTCCAGCGTCGAGACCTCGTCGCGCATCGCCGCATACTCGGCGAAATCCCCGAGCTCGCACGTCATCGCCTGCGCATAGCCGGCGAGGGCCTCGTCGTGCTCGGTGATCTGACGGGTCAGGCCGACGACCGCGCGGTCGGCCTGGAACTGCGCGAACGACGTCTGCAACACCTGCGCCGCCTGCGCCCGGCCCATCCGCTCCACGAGGTTGACCGCCATGTTGTAGGTCGGTCGGAAGCTGCTGCGCAGCGGATACGTGCGCGTCGAGGCGAGTCCGGCGACCGCGAGCGGATCCATCGACGGGTGCCACAGCACGACGGCGTGCCCCTCGACGTCGATGCCGCGCCGGCCCGCGCGGCCGGTGAGCTGGGTGTATTCGGCCGGTGTGATGTCGGCGTGGGTCTGGCCGTTGAACTTCACGAGCTTCTCCAGCACGACCGTGCGGGCCGGCATGTTGATGCCCAACGCGAGGGTCTCGGTGGCGAAGACACACGTGATCTCGCCGGCGGTGAAGAGCTCCTCGACGATCTCGCGGAAGGTCGGCAGCATCCCGGCGTGATGGGCCGCGAAGCCGCGGCTCAGGCCCGCGACGAAGTCCCAGTAGCCGAGCACCGACAGGTCCTCCGGCGCGATACCGGCGACCCGGCTCTCCACGAGCCGGGTGATGCGCTCGCCGGCGGCGTCGTCGACGAGCCGCACGTCCCAGCTGAGCAGCTGGCCGACGGCGGCGTCGCAGCCGGCGCGGCTGAAGATGAAGGTGATCGCCGGCAGCAGCCCGTTGCGGTCGAGCAGGGCGACGACCTCCGCGCGGCTCGGGGCGGACCCGCGGGCACCGGTAGGGGGTCGCTCGTCGCGGGTCCACACCGGGGAGTCCACCCGGCCGCCGCGCTGGGCCGCCGCCGGCCGCGCGCGTCGATCGTCGGAGCCGCCGCGGCGTGCCTTGCCGCGCCGCCCGTGGGGGGCGCCGGCGTCCTCGCGGCGACCGTGCCGGGCCCCGCGGGCGCTGCCCGGGCGGGCGACCCGCTCGCGGATCGCGGCGAGCAGGTCGGGGTTGACCGCGTCGGCGGGCGCGCGGCCGTCGGCGCCCGGGGTCGGGGCGTGCTCGATGAAGAGGTCGTAGATGTCGCGGCCCACGAGCATGTGCTGCCACAGCGGCACCGGGCGGTGCTCGGAGACGACGACCTCGGTGTCGCCGCGGACCGCGCCGAGCCAGGCGCCGAACTCCTCGGCGTTGCTGACGGTCGCCGACAGCGACGCGACGAGCACGTCCTGCGGCAGGTGGATGATGACCTCTTCCCAGACGGCGCCGCGGAAGCGGTCGGCGAGGTAGTGCACCTCGTCCATGACGACATACCCCAGGCCCGCGAGGGTGTCCGATTCCCCGTACAGCATGTTGCGCAGCACCTCGGTCGTCATGACGACGACCGGTGCCTCGCCGTTGATCGAGGAGTCGCCGGTGAGCAGGCCGACGGCGTCACTGCCGTGGCGGCGCACCAGGTCGGCGTACTTCTGGTTGCTCAGCGCCTTGATGGGGGTCGTGTAGAACGCCTTGCGGCCGCTCGTCAGCGCCAGGTGCACCGCGAACTCCCCCACGACCGTCTTGCCGGCGCCCGTCGGGGCGGCGACGAGCACGCCGCGACCGTCCTCGAGCGCTGCAGCCGCGCGCTCCTGGAAATCATCGAGCGGGAAGTCGAGGGTCGCGGTGAACTGCGCGAGCTTCGGGTGCCGCGCGGTCCCCCGCCGGCGTGCGTCCGCGAAGCGTTCGGCGGGGCTGAGCTGGTCGGCCGACATGTCGACACCGTACGTCACGGGTCCGACAACCTTCGCGACGTCGGGCCACGGTGAGGCAGCGGTGGGCCCGCGGTGGGCCACTGTGGGCCAGCTGTGGGCCAGCTGTGGGCCAGCTGTGGGCCACTGTGGGCCGGCGCTGGGCCCGCTGCCGACCTCCGCGCCGGCGCCACGCCGAGGCCGAGCGCCGCCGGTTGATCGGCGAGATCGCTTGGGGGACCTAGGCTGTCGTCTCGTGAGTGCTTGCTCGCGCCCAGCGAACGGCCGACCCGCGACGCGGGCCCTGGCGACCGTCCACGCCGGTGACGACCCGCTGTGGATGCGCCACGTCGCGGAATACCCGCTCCGGGCGCCGGGCACGATCGGCGGCCCGCGCGATCTGCTCGGGCTGTGGGCGGCGCACCGGGGGCGCGAGGTCGTCTTCCTCAACGGCGCCCACGGGCGCGCCCGCCGCTACCGCGACCTCGTCTTCGCCGTGCTGCTCAACACCCATCACCGGCTCACCGGACGGCCCCGGCCGCGGGTCGTCGTCTTCGACGCGACGTGGGAGCCGGGCAGCCGGGCCCTGGCCGCCGCGGCCCCCTGGCTGGCCCCGGTGCTGCCCCGGCTGGCCCGCACGGCGATCCGGGCCATCGACGGCCCGCACCTGCATTACGCCGTGCTCAGCACCGACGAGACCCGCAGCTTCCCGGACGTGTGGGGCGTCGACCCGCGACGGGTCGCCTTCCTGGCCTTCCCGCACACGATGTGGGAGCTGGAGCGGTATGCGGCCCTCGTCCACGACGGCGGCTACCTGTGGGCCGGTGGCAACTCGCTGCGCGACTACGACCTGCTCGCGCGGGCCGTGCGCGGGCTCGGCATCGAGACGCGGGTGCACGCCCGCTGGACACCACCGGGCGGGGACCCCGGCATCACCGCAGGTCAGGTGCCGCATGAGGACTTCATGGCCGCGATGGCCGGCGCCCGTGCGGTCGTCGTGCCGCTGGCGCAGTCGGTGCGCAGCGCGGGCCAGCAGACCTATCTCAACGCGATGGTGCTCGGCAAGCCCGTCATCGTCACCGCGGCCCCCGGCGTGCTCGACTACATCCGCCCCGGCGTCACCGGCGTCGTCGTGCCGCCCGACGAGCGGGCGTTGTCCGCGGCCATCGCGCACGCGATGGATCCGGCCCACGCCGCCCACTACGCGCGGATGGGCGCGGCGGCCCGCGCCGACGTGCTCGAGCGCTTCACCGAGCACACCTACCGCGAGCAGCTGCTGCGCCTCGCGGGCCTCATCGACTGACGCGACCGACGGCGGGCGGTGGATGATCGGCCCCCGCAGCGCCGACCGGCGGCGGCACCGACCTGCGGCGGCCGGCTCAGAGCGGGCTGGCGGCGTCGTCGGGCAGGTCGGCCCAGTCGGGGCGCTGCTTGGCGCGGCGCTTGTCGAGCAGGAGCGCCACCCCGTAGGCCGCGAAATACAGCCCGCACATCGGCGCGGCCAGCGCGATCATGGTCCACGCGTCCGGCGTCGGGGTCATCATCGCGGCGAAGACGAAGTTGAGGATCACCGCGATCCGCCAGCCCTTGAGCATGACGTGGGCCGGCAAGACGTGCGCGACGTTGAGCGCGACGAGCAGCACCGGCAGCAGGAAGGCCAACCCGAAGGCGAGGATGAAGCGGGTGACGAACGCGATGTACTGGTCGGCGGGGATGAGGTTCCACGCCCCCATCGGGGTGAACTCGATGAGCACCCGCACGGCGGTCGGCAGCACGTAGTTGGCCAGCGCACAGCCCCCGAGGAAGAGCGGGACCGCGGCGAGGATGAAGACGACGGCGGTCCGCTTCTCCTTCTTCGTCAGCCCCGGCACGATGAACGCCCACAGCTGCCAGAGCCACACCGGGCTGGCGAGGATGACACCGAGCCACAGGGCCACGGTCAGCTGCAGCCCGAAGGGCGTCGTCAACCCCTGATAGTTCAGTCCGATGTCGCCCCAGCCCTGGCGCACCTTGAGCTGCTGCAGCGGCCGCTGCAGGAAGTCCAGGAGCCAGTGGTATTCGACCCAGCCGACGACCGCGCCGAGCACGACTGCGATGACGCAGATGATGAGCCGGTTGCGCAGCTCGCGCAGGTGGTCTCCGAGGGACATGCGGCCCTCGGGGTCACGCTTCTTGCGGCGGGGCAGGCGCACCCGCCGACGTGTGACCACGGTGTCCGGCGGCGCGGCTTCGTCGGCGGGGACGGTCAGGGCGGCCTCGCCGGTGTCCCCAGCGTCCCCAGCGTCCCCGGTGCCCCCGGTGCCGGGGGTCTGGGGGTCCAGGCTCGTGCTCATCGCTGCGCTCCGGTGCTCAGGTCCGCCGGTGTCCGCCGCCCGACCGCGGTCAGGAGCGCGGCTGCGGGGTGTCGGTCGGCGCCTGCTGCGCGCCGCCCTGAGCTGCCTCGTCCGCGGCCTCCGGCCCCGTGCGTCCGGTGCGCCCGGTGTGTCCTGGTGTGCCCGGCTGCTCGGCCGTGCGGGCCTCGCCGCGCACCGTGTCCTGGCTCGCCGCGCTCGGCCGCGACTCGCCCTTCATCTCCTCGACCTCGGCCTTGAAGATGCGCATCGAGCGGCCCAGCGAGCGCGCCGCGTCGGGCAGACGCTTCCACCCGAAGACCAGGACGATGACGATGATGAGGACGACCAGATGCCATCCCTCGAAGAGTCCGCGCCATCCCATGTCAGTTTCCTCCCGTGCGTGCCCCGGCCCTGCGGCGGTCGCGTGCCGACCGCCCCAGCCGGTGGCCCACGTCGTGTGTCACCGCTGTCGTAGATAACCGCTGTCGTAGGTCGAGCTGTCGTGGATCGAACTGTCGTGTCTCGAACTGTCGAAGGTCGCCGACACCGCCCACGGTCGGCGCGCAGTCGCGCCGGGCATCGCGGCTGCGAGTCTACAGGTCGACCCCGTAGGCGAGCAGGGCCGCGCAGGCGCCGTCGGCCACCTCGCGGGCGAGCTGGGAAGGGGAGACGACCCGGGCCTGATCACCGAGGCGCCACAGCAGTCGGCGCACCCAGGACAGGTCCGAGACGTGCAGGACCACCAGTGCGGCGCCGCTGGGTCGCCCGTCCTCACCGGTGATCTCGGTGATCGACTCGTGCGGGTAGTAGTCGGCGACCCAGCGGGCGCCGGGCGCGAGCTCCAGCTCGACGACCACGTCGGAGCCGTCGCTGCGATACAGCCCGTCGTCGAGATCCCGGCGTCGCGCGCGGGCCCGCGCCGGTGGGGTGCCGTCGACGTCGAGCACCTGCATCGACTCGATCCGGTCGAGCCGGAAGAGGCGGGTGTCGGCGGCGCGGTGGCAGTAGGCCTCGAGATACCAGTGCCCGTCCTGGGCGTAGAGCCGCATCGGGTCGACGTCGCGGGTCGTCAGGTCGTCGCGGCTGGCGACGAGATAGTCGAGCCGCACCCGCCGGGCGTCGCGCAGGGCCTCCTGCAGGGCCAGGAGTCGGTCGGTCTCGGCCTCGTCGGCGACGTGCACGTGGATCCGACGCTCGGCGTCCTCGACGAGGGGTCGGGCGTGCGAGCCGGTCGCGGCCTCGAGCTTGGCCAGGGTCGACGCGACGATCCGGGAGTCCCCGAGCTGACCGGTGGCCTCGATGGCCCGCAGCGCCACGATGAGGGTGAGCGCCTCCTCCAGGCTCAGCCGCAGCGGCCGGGCGATCGTGTCGGCGTTGCCCAGATAGACCCGACCCGTCTCCCATTCGGCCTCGATGAGGTCGTCCGGCATGCCGCCGGGCAGGCCGCACAGGAAGAGCAGACCGAGGTCCTTCTCCAGCGCCTTGGGCGTGAGGCCGAATTCGCGGGCCGCCTCCGCCACCGTCACGCCCTGGTGCGCCAGCAGCCACGGCACCATCGTCAGGAGCCGCGCGACGCGCGCGGTCGAGGACTGCTGGCTCATGGCGCGACCTCCTGCGCATCGGCGTCATCCCGTGCCGCG
>JAVTVZ010000087.1:20418-24404 GCA_032229625.1 Dermatophilaceae bacterium
GTGTCGTCCCGCGTTGTGTCGTCCCGCGTCGCGTCGTCCCGCAGCACGCTGCGCAGGCGCGCGATCACGGCGGCACGCAACGACTCCGGCTCGACGACGCGCACGTCCGGCCCGTACCAACAGATCTCGTCGACGAACCGGCGCTCGTCCCCGTAGGTGATCGACAGCTCGTCCCCGGCCGGGGCCTCCCCCGTGCCCGTCGCACCGGTCGCGCCACCGGCGCGCCGCCGCAGCGCGTGCGCGCGCCCGGCCCGCACCAGCAGCCGCGCGCTGCGATCGGCGTGCCCCTGCTCGCGCACGGTGAAGCGCACCGTCGAGCGGGGGTCGTGGTCGGCCGGGACCTCGTACGCGCCGGCCTGCCCGTCGCGGACCACCGGCCCGTCGATGCGCCCGAGGCGGAAGACGCGGGGCGCCTGCCGGTCGGTGTCGTAGCCCGTCAGATACCACCGGCCGTGCCACGAGGCGATGCCCCACGGCTGCACGTGGCGGCGGGTCGCGGGCCCGCCCGAGCGCCGGTAGTCGAAGGCGATCGGCGCGGTCGCCAGCACCGCGGCGCGGACCGCCTCGAAGGCGGGCTCGGTGGTGCGGACCCGGGGCTCGACGCCGAGTGCGGGGCCGGCGTCCGCGTCGACGGCCACGCCGGCCGCCGCGAGCTTGCGCAGTGCCTCGGCCCCGGCGCCTTCGAGGGAGGCCCGGGTCCACGTCCGGGCCGCCAGGCTCAGCGCCGCGGCCTCCGACGGCGTGAACTCGATCTGCGGCAGGGCGTATTCACGCCGGTCGATGAAGTATCCGGTGTCGTCCTCGAAGACGGGGTCGACGCGGCTGCGCAGCGGGATGCCCAGGTCACGCAACTCGACCTTGTCCCGCTCGAACATCCGGTCGAAGGCCTCGTCACCGACCTGCGCATACTGCGGCACGGCCCGCCGCACCTGGTCCTTGAGCAGGGGGCGGCGGGTGTGCAACAGGCAGATGACGAGGTTGAGCAGCCGCTCGACCTTCTCCGACGCCTGAGTGGCCATCGGCGATCGCTGAGGGTCGCCCGATCAGCGCACGTCGACGAGGTCGACGACGAAGATGAGGCACTCGCCGGGCTTGATGACGTTGCCCGCGCCACGGTCGCCGTAGCCCAGGTGCGCCGGGATCGTCAGCTTGCGACGACCGCCGACCTTCATGCCGAGCAGGCCCTGGTCCCAGCCCGCGATGACGCGGCCGACGCCGACGGGGAAGTCCAGCGGAGCGCCGCGGTCCCACGAGGAGTCGAACTCCTCCCCGGTGGAGTGCGCGACCCCGACGTAATGGGCGCTGACGACCTGGCCGGGGCCGGCAGTGGCGCCGTCGCCCTCCCAGAGGTCCTCGATGACAAGATCCTCCGGCGGCGCGGACTCCGGGAAGTCGATCTCCGGCTTGCCGACAGTGGGGTCGAACGGCATGGTGCTCCTTCGAACGGGTGTCTGGTCCCGGCACACGCTACCCCGTGCGGGCGTGCGCGCCGGGCACGGCCCCGGCGCGCCGGGCCCGTCGGCCCGGTCGTCGGCCGGCCGGACCTCGGGTCAGCTCGCGTCGAGGATGTCGAGCACGAAGACGAGGGTGTCGGTGCCCTTGATCTGGCCGTCCGGGGAGCCGGTCGCGCCATAGCCGTCCTTGGGCGGCACGACGAGCAGCAGTCGCGTGCCGACGGTCTGGCCGACGATGTGCTCGTCCCACGCCTTGATGAGCGAGCCCGTGCCGATGGGGAACTCGGCGTAGCCCTGCGGCTGCTTGCCCGAATAGTCGAACGGCTTGCTCGGGTCGCGCCACGTCACGCCGGTGTAGCTGACCCGCACCGTCTGACCGGCGACGACGCGCGGGCCGTTGCCGATGATGAGCGGCTCGGCGACGGTCTCCTTCGGCGGGTCGGTCTTGGGGACCGTGATCTTTGCCGGGTCCTTGGGGGTCGCGCCCATCGTCACCGTCGGCAGGCCCGCCTTCGGCGGCACCGCCGTGCCCTGGGCCTCCTTCAGCGGCGCGGTCGCGCTCACCGGCTCGAGCAGGTAGAGCAGCGTGTCCGAGGCCTTGATGTCGAGCTTCTCGTCGCCGGCCGAGCCCATCGCGTCGGCGGCGGGAATGGCCAGGAGGATCTGCGAGCCGATCTTCTGCCCGATGAGCGCCTGGAACTGCGGGATCTGCCCGATCGGCAGCGTCACCGGCTTGTCCCCCCACATCGTGGCGCGTGCCTTGCCGTCGCGGGCGTTGACCAGCAGGTATTTGGTGACGACCTTCTGATCCGCCGTGATCGTCGCGCCCGTGCCGGCGGAGATGACCCGGTGCTCGGGCTGGGCCACCGTCAGCGGCACCTGCGGCAGCTTGAGGGTCGGCGCCTCGGAGCTGCCGGTGCCCGCCTCGACCGTGATCTGGTCGAGGATGCCCGAGCTCGTCGTCGGGGTCGCGGTCGGGGTCGCGGTCTGCCCGGGGGTCGTCGCGTCGCCCCCGTCGCCTCCGCCGCAGCCGGCCAGGAGCAGCACGGGCACGAGGCAGGCGACGGCGAGAGGACCCGAGCGCAGAGACGGGGCGCTGCGACGGAGGGCACGGGGAGACGAAGTCACGCGACAACCTTCGGGGGAAGCGTGCCGGCGGCATGGGATACACGCCGCGGCGGTGCGATCAGGGCTTTTCACGATAGCCCGCCGACCTGGAGCCAGGCTGGCCGCCATCCGAATCGACGTCGGGCCGTGGTGAATTCGTTGGCCGACTGTGACCTTCGTCGTCGATCGCGGCGGCGGTTACGGGCCGCCGATGCCCGTGGAGTCCCCCGGCGGGCCGTCCGCGGCCTCCAGGAGCCGGTCGACCCGCGGGTCGCTCGCCGCGAAGGGGTCCTTGCACAGCACGGTGCGGCCCGCCCCGTCGTTGAGGCGCAGGTGCGTCCAATCGACGGTGTAGTCGCGGCCGTGACGGCGCGCGATCCCCACGAAGGCGCCGCGCATCGCCGCCCGCGTCGTGGCCGGTGGCTCGCTCACGGCCCGAGTCACCTGCTCGTCGGTGACGTGCCGGGTGGCGCCGCCGCGCGCCTGCGTCAGCTCGAAGAGCCCGCGGCCGGGCCGCACGTCGTGATAGGCGAGGTCGAGCTGAGCGATCCGCGGGTCCTCCAGGCCGACGCCGAGGCGCTCGGCATAGCGGGTGAGGATCCGCCGCTTGAGCACCCAGTCGACGTCCGCGGCCACGTCGTCGAGCCGGTCGGTCTCGACCGCGGTGAGGACGCGATCCCAGAGCTGCAGCACCGGCTCGTCGTGCGCCGCCGCCGCGCCCGTGCGCGCGACGAAGGCCGCCGCCCGCTCCTGATACTCCCGCTGCAGCTGGGTCGCGCTGAGACGTCGCCCGCTCGTCAGGTCGACCTCGACGGTGCCGGTGGGGTCGCGGGTGATGGCGCGGATCGCCAGGGCCGGGCTCGCCAGGGTCAGGTCCGGCAGCGGCTCCCCCGCCTCGTGCATCCGCAGCACGAGGTCGGTGGCGCCGACCTTGAGCAGCGTGCTGCTCTGGGCGAGGTTGGAGTCGCCGACGATGACGTGCAGCCGGCGATAGAGCTCGGCGTCGGCGTGCGGCTCGTCGCGGGTGTTGATCATCGGGCGGCTGCGGGTCGTCGCGCTCGACGTCGCCTCCCACATGACGTCGGCCCGCTGGCTCAGGTGGAAGTCGGCGCGGTCCCCCTCGGCGGTGCGCTCGCGCACGAGCCGGCCCGCGCCGCAGACGATCTGGCGCGAGACGAGGAAAGGCGTGAGCACCTCACCGAGGCGGGCCAGGTCGCTGCGCCGGGAGACCAGGTAGTTCTCGTGGCAGCCGTAGGAGTTGCCCATCGAGTCGAGGTTGTTCTTGAAGAGGTAGACGGTGCCGGCCAGCCCGGCCTCGGCGATGTGGGCACCGGCCTCGTCGACGAGCCCGAGCAGGAGCCGGTGCCCGGCGGCGTCCTGCGCGAGCAGGTCGGTCAGGTCGTCGCACTCGGCCGTCGCGTACTC
>JAVTVZ010000087.1:24504-27286 GCA_032229625.1 Dermatophilaceae bacterium
CGGCGTCCTGCGCGAGCAGGTCGGTCAGGTCGTCGCACTCGGCCGTCGCGTACTCGGGGTGGTTGCCGACGTCGAGATACAGCCGGGATCCGTTGGGCAGGAAGACGTTCGACGAGCGGCCCCAGGCGACGACGCTGCGGAACATGTAGCGCGCGACCTCCTCGGGGCCCAGCGTGCGCCGCCCCTCGTGGGTGCACGTCAGCCCGTATTCGGTCTCGAGGCCGAAGATCCGTCGGTCCATCGCCTACTCGCGCTCCTCGTCGCGCGGCGCCCGGGGCCGCGCAGTCTCGTCCCGCGGCGTCTGTGCCTGAGGCGTCTCGTCCGGTGGTGTCTGACCCGGTGGCGTCTGACCCGGTGGCGTCTCGACGGGTGGCGTCTCGACGGGTGGTGTCTCACCCGCTGGCGCCCGCTCCGGCGGTGTCGGCGCCGTGCGCTGGGTCGCCGGGTTGGACACGCCACCGGGCGGTGCGTCGCGGTGCTGCGGCACGGGGGTGCCCGAGGTCGTCAGCACCAGGTCGTCGGCGTCGGGCAGGTCCGCCGTCGGGTCTGCGGCGTTGAGCAGATGGCCCAGCAGCGGCGCGGGGATGCGACGGAACGTGCGTCGCGGCCGCGTCCGGTCCAGCACCGCGACCTCCAGGTCGACCTCCAGGTCGCGGGCGGCCGGCGCGACGGCGTCGCCGGCGGGCCCACCGGGCGGCGCGACGGCGGCGGGTGCTCCCGGCGGGACGGGCGCGGACAGTGCCGTCACCGCGACACGCAGAGCCTGCGCCAGGTGCAGACCCGGCCGCCACTGCGCCGCCATGACCGCGGCGGCGGCCTCGGTCGCGCCGCCCATGACGACATACCCGTGCTCGTCGGCGACCGAGCCGTCGTAGGTCAACCGGTAGATCTGGTCCTCGTCGGGCCGGCGCCCCACCTCGGCGACGACGATCTCGACCTCGTAGGGCTTGTGCTCCTGGGTGAAGACCGTGCCGAGGGTCTGGGCGTAGGCGTTGGCCAGGCCGCGGGCGGTGACGTCGGCCCGGTCGTAGGAGTAGCCGCGCAGGTCGGCATACCGCACGCCGGCGACCCGCAGGTTCTCGAACTCGTTGTACTTGCCGACGGCGGCGAAGCCGATCCGGTCGTAGATCTCGCTGATCTTGTGCAGCGCCCGCGACGGGTTCTGGGCGACGAAGGCGATGCCGCCCTCGTAGCCGAGCACGACGACCGAGCGGCCGCGCGCGATCCCCTTGCGGGCGTAGTCGGCCCGGTCCTTCATGACCTGCTCGGGCGAGACGTAGAAGGGCTGGGTCATCGTCGTCCCCCGGGGTTGTCGCGGCGCCCGTCGACGACCGCGGTCACGAGCCGGGACAGCTCCTCATCGGGCAGGAGTCGCGCCCCGGTGACGTCGATGACGGCGCACGTCGGCCACAGCCGACGCAGCAGGTCCGGCCCGCCGGTGGCGGTGTCGTCGTCCGCCGCGTCGTAGAGCGCCTCGAGCGCGACCCGGGCCGCCTCGTCGGCGCTCAGGCCGGGGCGCCACAGCTTCTTCAGCGAGCCGCGGGCGAAGAGCGACCCCGAGCCGACGCTGTGGTGCTCGCGCTCCTCGTAGCAGCCGCCGGTGACGTCGTAGGAGAACATCCGCCCGAGGCCGCGGTCGAGGTCGTAGCCCGCGAAGATCGGCACGACGCTCAGGCCCTGCATCGCCAGGGCGAGGTTGCCGCGCATCATCGTGGCGAGCCGGTTGGCCTTGCCCTCCAGCGACAGCACGGCCCCTTCGAGCTTCTCGAAGTGCTCGAGCTCGACCCCGAAGAGCTTGACCATCTCCAGGGCGACGCCAGCGGTGCCGGCGATGCCCACGGCGGAGTGGTCGTCGGTGACGAAGACCTTCTCGATGTCGCGGCTGGCGACGATGTGGCCCATCGTGGCGCGGCGGTCACCGGCCAGCAGCACCCCGTCGGCGTAGGCGAGCGTCACGATCGTCGTCCCGTGCGGCACCTGCAACCCGGCGCCGTGCGGCACGCCCGACCCCGCGGCCACCGGGGCGGACGCGATGCCGGCGTGCTCGGCGAGGCGTCGCCCCGGCAGCAGGTGCGGTGCGGTCCACGCGACGAACTCGGTGAACGAGCTGGACCCCACGGCGAGGAAGGCCCCCGGCAGGCGGCCGCCGAAGAGGTCGCTCACTGGCCGCCCTTCTGGACGAATCCGGCGACGAACTGCTCCGCGTTGCTCTCCAGCACGCCGTCGATCTCGTCGAGCACGCTGTCGATGTCGGCGTCCAGCTCGGCCTTACGCGCCGACAGCTGCGCCGCGTCGGGCGCGGGCGCCGGCGGCGGCTCGGTCGGCTCCGACCTGCCGCGCTGCGGGTGGATCTGCTCTTGACCAGCCATGTCGATCGTCTCCTGCCTGCGGCGATCCCCGCCGGATCGCCGATTTCGTCCAACATAGCCCCGACCCCCGACACGCTTCAGGGCCCGTCCCCGGTTCGACTCCCCCGGCTCCCCCCGGCAGGCTCCCCCCGGCCGGACTCCCGGTCCGGCGGCCCGGCCTCACGCGCGCGGCGCGGGCCCTGCACTCACCTCGGCGACCAGACCGGCCGCGTCGGGATGACGATCGAGCAGGTCGCCGACGAGTTCGGCAGTGCCGCGCGCCGGTTCGGCGGTGACGAGGCGCTGCAAGCGGTCGTGCCCGGGCAGCTCGAAGACGACGGACTCCCACGACGCGGCGGCGACCTGGCGGCCGTACCGCCGCACGCACTCCCCGCGGAACCACGCCCGGGTCGACGGCGGCGCACCGGTGACGG
>JAVTVZ010000087.1:27386-29061 GCA_032229625.1 Dermatophilaceae bacterium
CGCACGCACTCCCCGCGGAACCACGCCCGGGTCGACGGCGGCGCACCGGTGACGGCCGCGTCGACCTCCTGCGGGCTCGTGAGCCGCTCGATGCGCCCGGCGCGCTCCAGGGTGCGCGCGAGGCCCTTGCCGGGGCGCAGGTCCGACCACTGCAGGTCGATGGCGGCCAGCCGCGCCGACCCCCAGTCCAGCCCGTCCCGCTCCCGATAACGTTGCAGCAGAGCGAGTTTGGCGACCCAGTCAATCTGCTCGGCGGCCTGCAGCGGGTCGGTGCCCAGCCGCGCGAGCACGTCCTGCCACCGAGTCATCACCTCGGTCGTCGCCTCGTCCCAGCCGTCGGTGCGGTCCAGCCAGGCGCGCGCCGCCTCGACATACCGCCAGTGCAGGTCGAGGCCGGTCAGGGTCGTGCCGTCGGCGAGGCGGACCAGGGTCCTCAGCGTCGGGTCGTGACTGACGGCATACAGCTGGGGCAGGGGGTCGTCCATCCGCAACTGCGCCGGCAGCGCGCCCGCCTCGATCATGCCCAGCACGAGGTTCGTCGTGCCGACCTTGAGCAGGCCGGCGACGTCGCACAGGTTCGCGTCGCCGAGGATGACGTGCAGCCGTCGGTAGCGCTCGGGCAGCGCGTGCGGCTCGTCGCGGGTGTTGATGATCGGCCGCTTGAACGTCGTCTCCAGCCCCACCTGCGCCTCGAAGAAGTCGCTGCGCGAGGCGAGCTGATAGCCGGGGCGCTGCGAGCGCTGCCCCAGCCCGACCCGCCCGGCACCGCAGATGATCTGGCGCACGACGAAGTAGGGCGTCAGCCCCGCGACGATGTCCTCGAAGGGGGTGTCGCGGCGCATGAGGTAGTTCTCGTGGGTGCCGTATGAGGCGCCCTTGCCGTCGGTGTTGTTCTTGTAGAGGACCGGCACGCCGGCCTCGGGCGAGCGCGCCCCGCGGGCCGATTCGTCGGCCAGGACCGCCACCGCCCGCGTCATGATCTCCTCGCCCGCCCGGTCCCAGACGAGCGCCTCGCGCGGCGTGGACACCTCCGGTGAGGAGTATTCGGGGTGGGCGTGATCGACGTAGAGCCGCGCCCCGTTGGTGAGCACGAGGTTGGCGACGCCCGCGTCGTCCTCCCACTCGTCGGTGAGCTGGCTGACGTGCGCGTCGAGCCGGTGCTGGCTGAAGCCGCGCGCGTCGGCGAGCGGCATCTCGGCGGCATAGTCCCACCGCACCCCGACCCGCTGCCCCGGACCGTCCCCGGCGTCGTCGGGCAGGCTGCGGGCGTAGGCGCGCACCACGTCGCCGGACAGGAGCATCGGGTTGGCGTGCGGCCGCCCGGGCACGCTGATGCCGTATTCGGTCTCCAGGCCCACGATGCGCTGCACGCTCATGGTTCTCACCCTACGCAGGCAGGGGCAGCGCGCGCCGGGCCGCGACAGTGCGGCCGATCGCGGCCGATCGCGCGTGCTCGGTGACGCTGCGGGGAACACCTAGCGACGATCCCGGCACGTCCCTTGCGCTCGCCGATGGCGTGCGCCCAGACTTCAGGCGACGCGGTCCGGGGGGTCCGCGGCAAGGGGGACGCACAGATGTCACGTCAGACACTGACCGGGGATCAGCTCAGGCAGGACGTGTCGCTGACACCTCCGGTCGATCCGCCGACCGACCGACGATCGGGGCGATCGGGGCG
>JAVTVZ010000087.1:29161-32001 GCA_032229625.1 Dermatophilaceae bacterium
GATCCGCCGACCGACCGACGATCGGGGCGATCGGGGCGATCGGGGCGATCGGGGCCGTGGTGGTCGAGCGGCGCGCTGCTCCTGCTCGGTGGCGCCGCGAACTTCGTGGGTGCGTGGCTGCGGTGGTTCGGGCCGCAGCGACAGGAGGGCCTGGCGATCCGCCAGGACGGCTCCTCGACGCCACTGACGACGGGCGAACACGTCGTGCCGTTCACCAGCGAATTCACCGCCGCGGGGCATCTACTCGTCGCCGCCGCGCTCGTCGTCCTGATCTTCCTGGCGTGGGGGCGGCTGCGCTGGATCGCGGCACCGGCGCTTCTGCTGGGCGCCTACTTCTTCGCGGGGCAGGCGGTGCTGTGGCTGCGCGAGGTGCTGACCGGCATCAACTCCTACCCTGTCGCGGGCGCCGACCCACCCATGGTCGACGCGTGGTCATGGTGGGCGTGGTTCCCGGCGACGAGCCTGTGGCCCCTGGGGTTGGCTCCCGTCGTCGTGCTGACGTGCGCGGCCCGGCAGGCCGCGACCGTCTCGTCGGGCCGCTCCGAGGGTGCCTGCGGTCCAGCCCCCGGCGGTGCTCCCGACCCGCAGGGTCAGTGGTCCCCGGTGGTCCTGGCGTGCGCGCTCCTGACCGTCTCGGCGACCGTCATGGAGTTCCTCCTGCTCGTGATCTTCGACATGAGCCACGACGACCCGCAGGGCTTGGGCATGTATTCCGGGGCGGCCCAGGCGCTGGCCGGTGCCTTCCTGCTCGCCGGTGCGGTCCGCGGACGGCGTTCGCGGGTGCGTGGAGGCACCTGTGGCGAGGGCGACCGCTCGGTCGAGCCTGTCGCCGCCGACGGCCGCACCCCCAGCTGGTCCCGCGCCTCGTCCCGCGCCTGGTCCCGAGGTCATGGGGCGCTGCAGCTCGGCGGGGCGCTCGTCGCGCTCTCGGCCCTTCTCGGCATCGCGCCGCTGCTGCCCGCCCTGGGATCTGCGGCGGAGATCGTGCCGGGGCAGGACGCACCGATGACCGCCGGCACGGTCGCCGCGATCGCCGGTCACGGACTGTATGCCGTGGGCGTCCTCGTGCTCGTCGCCGGGCCGTGGGGTGGCCCGCGCCGGGCGCTGGCCGCGCTCAGTGCCGCCGTCTGCGTCGCGCCGACCGTCGCGTCGATCGCGCTGCTGGTCTCTGCGCCCGAGCTCGGGGAACAGCTCGCGTGGCTCGGCCAGGACAGCTCGAGCTCCGCCTGGCGCGTGGTGGGTGCCGTCGGCTTCGCCGTCACCCTGACCATGGAGCGCCTTGCCGGGGCGGGGTCCGGTGCGCCGGTGTCGGTGTCGGCCTCTGCGCCGCCGCTCCCCCAGCTGCCGCTGCTGCTCGCGACGATTCTCCTCGTCGGGGGACAACCGCTGGTGACCCAGGCTCTGGTGAACGAGATCGGACCGGGCGGGTCGCCCGTACCGGCGGTCGTCGGAGCCGTCGTCGGCGTGCTGTGGGGCCTCGCCTGGTGGGTGACCGGGCGAGCCGGGCGGGCGCCCTCGACCGCGTAGCCGCGACCGGCCACCGGCGCTCCGGCATCGGTGCGTGCGGCAGCGCCTCCATCGGACCCGAGCGAATCTTGTCGGTGGTCTGGTTCAGCATGGAGCTATGCCTCGCACCGCGACCGACATTCCCTGGCGCACCCGGCTCCTGCACCGGGTGTCGATGCTCTCCGGCTCCGTGGCCGACACCTCACCCACGGGTTTCGACCGATTGCGGGCGACGGTGCCCCGCAACCCCCTCGTCCATGCCGTGACCGGCGCCCCGGCCCGCGGCGTCCGGATCGACGACGCGCAGGTGCCGGTGCGCGAGGGTCGCACCGTGCGCGTGCGGCGCTATCGGCCGTCGTCGCGCAGCGCCGGCTCCCCGGCGTCGGCGCTGCCGGTCGTCGTCTACCTGCACGGCGGGGGTTGGGTGCTGGGCACGGTGGACAACTACGACCCGCTGTGTTCGGCGCTCGCGGCGCAGATCGGCGCCCTGGTCGTGTCCGTCGAATACCGGCTCGCCCCCGAGCATCCCGCACCGGCGGCGGTGCACGACTGCCTCGACGTGGTCCGCGCGCTGCCGGGGCTCCTGCCCGACTGGGGCGGCAACCCGCGACGGATGGCCGTGGCGGGCGACAGCGCCGGCGGCAACCTCGCGGCCGTGCTCACTCAACAGCTGCGTGACGCGCGCCGCGCCGGCGACGAGCGGGTCCCGCCGCTGCGGGCACAGGTGCTCCTCTACCCCAGTGTCGACTCGACATGCCTGAGCCGCTCGAAGATCGAGTTCGCCGGCGGCCCGATCCTGACCCGGCGTGACACCGACGCCTATTTCGCGCACTACCTGGGGTCCGGCGAGGGCGCGTTGAGCCCGCTCGACCCGCTCATCTCCCCCGCCCTGGGCGATCTGCGTGACTTGCCGGCGGCCCTCATCCAGACCGCGGGGCTCGATCCGCTGCGCGACGAGGGCGCGGCGTATGCCGTGGCCCTGCGCGCCGCCGGCGTCGAGGCCCTGCACACCGACTACGCGCGGGCGCCACACGGCTTCGCGAGCTGGCCGCGCCTGAGCGTGGGGGTCGAGGGGCACCGCGGGCAGATCGCCGGCTTCCTGCGGGAGCGGCTCGGCGTCACGGGCCCGGGAGCCGCCCTCGAACCCGCGGCCGCGGTAGGAGGTGTCGATCGGCAGGTGCCCTTGTGCCGGAAGGGTTTTGGTGGCGTCGCCGTGTGACGGGCCGCACGGTTGGGGCAGGGCGTGACGCGCGGCCCCGCGACGTCGTTAAGCTGTCGACGACGCTCTCCCCCCGACGACGAGGTGGCCCCTTCGTGCGTGACGTCATCGTGTT
>JAVTVZ010000087.1:32101-40216 GCA_032229625.1 Dermatophilaceae bacterium
CGACGCTCTCCCCCCGACGACGAGGTGGCCCCTTCGTGCGTGACGTCATCGTGTTCTCCGGCAGTGCTCACCAGGCCTTCGCCCGCCGAGTCTGCGACCACCTGGGGGTGCCTCTGTCCCCCGTGGACATCACCCGCTTCAGCAACGACTGCCTGCAGACGCAGCTGCTGACGAACTGCCGGCAACGAGACGTCTACATCGTCCAGCCGCTCGTGCCGCCGACGCAGGATCACCTCATGGAGCTGCTCCTGATGATCGACGCCGCCCGGGGCGCGTCCGCCGCGCAGATCACCGCGGTCATCCCGCACTACGCCTACGCGCGCTCGGACAAGAAGGACGCCTCCCGCATCTCCCTGGGCGGTCGCCTCGTCGCGGACATGCTCGTGACGGCGGGGGTGCATCGGGTCCTGACGATGGCGCTGCACGCGCCGCAGGTACACGGCTTCTTCTCCGTGCCGGTCGACCACCTCACGGCCATCGGTGTGCTCGCCGGTCACTTCCGCGAGCAGCACCTCGACAATCACGTCGTCGTCTCCCCCGACCTGGGCAACGCCAAGACGGCGACGCAGTTCGCCCGGCTGCTCGACCTGCCCGTCGCGGCGGGCAACAAGCAGCGTCTCGGCGACGACGCGGTCGTCATCGACTCGATCGTCGGTGACGTCGCGGGCAAGCCGGCGATCGTGCTCGACGACGAGATCGCGACCGGCGGGTCGATGATCGGGCTGCTCGACAAGCTCGCCGAGGCGGGCTGCCCGCGAGCGGCGGTCGCCTGCACGCACGGCCTCTTCGCCGGGCGCGCCGCCGAGCGACTGCAGTCGCACCCGCTGGTCAGCGAGGTCGTCACGACCGACACCGTGCCCGCCCCCTCGGGCTGGCCGCAGCTGCGGGTGCGGTCGGTGGCCGGGCTCTTCGCCGAGGCCATCGCGCGCATCCACATCGGCGAGTCGGTGAGCAGCCTCTTCGACGGGGTCGACCCGCGGCACGCGCCGCCGCAGCTGTCGCTGCACTTCGCGGAGGAGCCGCTGCTGAGCACTCATCAGGTGCTCGCATGAGCGCCCGACACCGCAGCCCCGCCGCGCCGCCGCCGATCGGTGTGCCGGTGGCAGTCGCGGCCGATGCCGTGGCGATCCTGGCGTTCGCGACCGTCGGGCGGATGAGTCACGCCGAGGGCGTCACCGTCGGCGGCGTCGCGCAGACCGCGTGGCCCTTCCTCGTCGGCGCGGCCCTCGGCTGGGTCGTCGCCTACGTGCTGCTCAGCCGGCCGCCGCTGGACAGCGCGGGCGGGGTACTCGTCTGGGTCGGCACGATCGCCGGCGGGATGGCGCTGCGCGCGGTCACCGGCGCAGGCGTCGCGATGAGCTTCATCGCCGTCGCGTCCCTGGTCACGGGCGTGTTGCTGCTCGGCTGGCGAGCGCTGGCCGCGCGTCGGGGCCGCGCGGCCCGACGCTGACGCGAGCGCGTCGCACCGCCCGAGGCGGCGACGCGCCTGAGATCGGCGTACCTCAGGCCTCGGAGGCCGTCGCGCCGCCCAGGTGGGCGCGCAGGATGTCGGCCGTCCGACCGTAGTGGTCCGCCAACGCCGCGGTCGCCTCCTCGACGTCGCGATCGAGGGCGGCCTCGAGGATGCGCCGATGCTCCCCCGCCACGTCGCGGTCGGGCTCCTGGATCTGCGACCAGCGCCGGTAGAGGTCCGCGGCGTCGCGCAGGCATTCGGTGACCGTGATGAGGCGGGGCCGGGCGCACCCGGCGAGCAGCGCGCGATGGAAGCAGATGTGGGCCTCCTCCCACTCGTCCGACAGTCGCGGGTGATCGTCGTCGGTGACCATCGGTGTGCGGGCCAGGCGGTGATGCACCGAGACGAGCTCGGCCTCCCAGGCCAGGTCCGCGCGCGCGATGGCCTCCCGCAATGCGAGGGTCTCGAGGTCGATGCGGGTCGCCGTGAGGTCGTCGAGGTCCGCGAGCGTCAGGGGCATGACCCGGAAGCCGAGGTTTGGCTCGGCGACGACGAGGCCCTGCTCGTCAAGGCGTGAGAGCGCCTCGCGGATGACGCTCACGCTGGCGCCGTAGCGCCCCCCGAGGTCGGCGAACTTCAGCTTCTGACCCGGCTCGAAGGCCCCGCTGAGGATGTCGTGGCGCAGCTGCGTCTGGACCTGCGCCGTGTTCGCCCTGGCCCGGGTGGTCTCTCGGGTCGTCGTCATGGGGACACTCTAGCCCGATCCGCACATCTCATGGATTTGCGAATATCTCTTGATCTGTCACATGTTGCTGCGCTACAAAGGTGTCGTTGCCTCGGCGCACGGCCGACGGACGCCCGACCGGGCGCTCTTCGCAGACCAGCGTCGGCACCACGTCACTCGATCGCATGGGAGTCACCGATGAAGCTCGCCAACCTCGACGGTCGCGCCGTGATCGTCACCGCCGACGGATCCGGCATCGACGTCGAACGCGCCAGCAGCGGCTCGTTCGGCCCGCAGCTGCAGGACCTCTACCAGGACTGGGACGCGTTTACCGCCTGGGCCGCCGGCGCCGACCTCGACGCGTCCGGCGCCTCGAGCGAGGCCATCGACCCGGCCCGACTCGGCGCCCCGTCGCCGATGCCGCGCCAGATCCTCGCCTTCGGGCTCAACTACGACAGCCACGCGAAGGAGTCCGGCTTCGACGCCCCCGACCGGCTCCCGCCGCTGTTCCCCAAGTTCGTCTCGAGCCTCACCGGCCCGGTGACGACGGTGACGCTGCCCGAGGGCGGCAACACCGACTGGGAGGTCGAGCTCGTCGCGGTCATCGGCCGCGAGACGCGCGACATCGACGAGTCCCAGGGCTGGGACGTCGTGGCCGGTCTCACCGTGGGCCAGGACATCTCCGAGCGCGTCATCCAGTTGTCCGGTCCCGCACCGCAGTTCGGTCTCGGCAAGTCCTACCCGGGCTTCACCGCCACCGGCCCCTGGCTCGTCACGACGGACGAGTTCGCGGACCGCGACGACATCGGCCTGAGCTGCACCCTCGACGGAGAGACGATGCAGGACGGGCGCACGCGCGACCTCATCATGAGCGTCCCCCAGCTCATCGCCGGCCTCTCCCAGATCATCACGCTCTACCCCGGCGACCTCGTCTTCACCGGCACTCCGGCCGGGGTCGGCCTCGGCCGCGACCCGCAGCGCTACATCGCGCCCGACCAGGTGCTCGTCAGCACGATCGAGGGCATTGGTGAGCTGCGCCAGACCTTCGTCGCAGCCACCGGCCCGAACACCTCCACCAGCTCGAACACCTCGACCCCCTCGACCTCAGGAGCGACGTCATGAGCCTGCACCGCCTCACCCACGTGACCATGGCCGTCCCCAACGTCGAGGACACGGCTGCCTACTACGAGGACTTCGGCCTCACCCGCGGCGCCAACGGACACTTCAGCACCCTCGAAGGCGGCGAGCAGCTGCAGATCGTCCAGGAGCAGCAGCGCCGGCTCGTCGAACTGGGCGTGGGAGCCGACGATCCCGACGACCTGTCCCGCATCGAGACGACCCTGGCCCGCGCCGGGTTCGCGTACCTCCGCGAGGACGAGAACACCCTCGTGGCCACCGATCCGGCCACGCGGATGCGCGCCCGTGTCGTCGTCACTCCGCGCCTGCAGCAGGCGCCCGTCGAGGCCACCCCGTACAACGGACCAGGCCGGATCGATCGCGGCGGCCGCGCCCCCGGCGTCGTCCGCGAGGACCGGGTGCGCCCCAAGCGCCTCGGGCACGCCGTCTCCGGGACCATCGATCTCGAGACGACGCTGCGCTTCTGCGTCGACGGCCTCGGCTTCAAGGTCTCGGACCGCATCGGCGACAAGGGCGCCTTCCTGCGGTGCAGCAACGACCACCACAACTTCCTCGCGCTCGCCTCGCCGGTGAACTACCTGCACCACACGAGCTGGCAGGTCGACGACATCGACGACGTCGGCCGCGGCGCCTACGCGATGCTCGAGAAGGACCCCGACCGGCACATCTGGGGGCTCGGCCGGCACCACGCGGGCTCGAACTTCTTCTGGTACCTCAAGGATCCGGCCGGCAACTTCTCGGAGTACTTCTCCGACATGGACGTCATCCCCGAGGACGAGATCTGGGAGCCGGAGACGCTCGAGGGCGTCCGCGGTCTGTACAACTGGGGCCCGCCCCCGCCCCCCTCGTTCCTCGCCCCCGAGGACCTCGCCGGCCTGATGACCGGCGTCCACTCCCCGAAGTAGCCGCGACGCCGCTCGCGGCCGCGCGGCCTCCCTCGCACACCAACCTCTGCGCACGTCCCCCGTCGACGGCTCGTCGTCGGTCGATGGCACGTGCCCCTGCATCGATGAAGGAGCCTTGATGAACGACATCGACACCGACGTCCTCGTCGTCGGGGCCGGACCGGCGGGCCTGACGATGGCCGCCCTTCTGGCCACCTACGGGGTCGACGCGGTCACGGTCACGAAGTACGCCGGGGTGGCCCACTCGCCCCGGGCCCACATCACGAACCAGCGCACGATGGAGGTGTTCCGCGACCTCGGCATCGAGGAGGCCGTCCGCGAGGTAGCCGTGCCGAACGAGCTCATGGGCAACAACGTGTGGGCCACGAGCTTCGCCGGTCAGGAGATCGCGCGGCTGCTCACCTGGGGCTCCGGTCCGCAGCGCAAGGCCGACTACGAGCAGGCGAGCCCGAGCTCGATGTGCAACATCCCGCAGCACATCATGGAGCCGGTCCTGCTGCAGGGCGCTCGCGACCTCGGCGCCGACATCCGCATGTCGAGCGAGGTCGTGGCCGTCGAGCAGGACGAGTCGGGCGTGCGCGCCACCGTGCGGGACCGCGAGTCCGGGCAGACCTGGCAGGTCCGCGCCAAGTACGTCGTGGGTGCCGACGGCGCC
Source organism: Dermatophilaceae bacterium (assembly GCA_032229625.1). Lineage (GTDB taxonomy): Bacteria > Actinomycetota > Actinomycetes > Actinomycetales > Dermatophilaceae > Kineosphaera. Next base: position 36,976 of record JAVTVZ010000087.1, read on the forward strand.
CGCTCATGCGTCGCCGAGCAGCTGGGCTTCGAGTTCGAAGGCGAGTCCGGGCTCGGCGCCGCCGCGAACGTCTGGCTCGAGGCCGACCTCACGAAGTACACCGAGTACCGCCCGGGCACCCTCTACTGGATGGCCCAGCCGGGCAACGACTACTGGGTCGGATCGGGCACGTGGATCTGCGTCAAGCCGTGGACCGAGTGGGTGCTGCTCTTCATGTACGACCCCGCTCAGGGCGAGCCCGATCTGTCGGAAGAGGCGTGCATCGCGCGCGCCCACAGCACGATCGGCGACCCGGACGTCGACATCCGCATCAAGGCCGTGAGCAAGTGGCAGATCAACCACGTCGTCGCCACGGACTACCGGCGCGGGCGGGCCTTCCTCATCGGCGACGCGGCGCACCGGCACCCGCCGGCCAACGGTCTAGGCACGAACACCTCCGTGCAGGACGCGTTCAACCTCGCGTGGAAACTCGCGGCCGTCACCGCCGGTCGGGCGGGTGAGGAGCTCCTCGACAGCTACCACGACGAGCGCCGGCCGGTCGGCAAGCAGGTCGTCGACCGCGCCATGCAGTCGGTGAAGAACATGGCACCGATCTCCGCCGCGCTCGGCTTCGCACCCGGGCAGAGCGCCGACGAGGGCTGGGCCACCCTGGAGGACCTGTGGGCGCCCGGTGCCCACTCGGAGCAGCGGCGCCGCGCCCTGCAGGAGGCCGTGGACCTGCAGAACTACCAGTTCAACTGCCACGGAGTCGAGCTCGATCGACGCTACGAGTCGGGTGCGGTCGCCGGCGACGGCACGCCCTGGCCGCAGCCCACCCGCGACGCCGAGCTCTACCACCACCCCACGAGCCACCCCGGCGCGACGATCCCGCACGCCTGGGTCGAGCGCGACCGCGACCGGCTGTCGACCCTCGACCTCACCGGCAAGGGCAGCTTCACGATCGTCACCGGGATCGGCGGTGAGGCGTGGGCGCAGGCGGCCGCGACTGCTGCGGCGAAGCACGGGATCGCCATCGAGACGGTCGTGATCGGGCCGCACGCGCCGTACGACGATGTGCTCGGTCAGTGGGCGCGGCTGCGCGAGGTCGAGGACTCCGGGGCTCTGCTCGTGCGGCCCGACCAGATCGTGGCCTGGCGGGCGGCATCCCTACCGGCCGATCCGGAGGCCGAGCTCGACGCCGCGTTGGCGCAGGTGCTGGCCCGCGCGACGGTGCCGCTGAGCTGACTCGAGCACCCCCGGCGAGCGCCGTCTCAGGTCGTGGCCTCGGGGCTGTCGTAGCGCCGGAACGGGTGTCGAGCCGGCCGGTCCCTCAGGGGGTGGACCGGCCGGCTCGACGCACTGAGGGGTGCCCGACGAGGGACCTCAGAGGTAGGTGCTGTCCGCCTCGAGCGATTCGACCTGCCGGTGGTGGTGCTGCCCCGGCGCGTCCTCGTGCGCCTGGAGGCGGCGGATGGCGACGACCCGCTCGCCGCGGCGGCCGCTCACGCGAGCCCACTCCTCGGGGTTGGAGGTGCCGGGCATGTCCTCGTTCTCGGCGAACTCGGCGACGCATGCGTCGAGGAGGTGGCCGGTGCGGATGCCCCGCTCCCTGCCGGCGAGCAGATCCTTGATCGCCGCCCGCTTCGCGCGATCGACGACGTTCTGGATCATCGCGCCGGAGGCGAAGTCGGCGTAGTGGAGCACCTCGCGCTCCCCGGAGGCGTAGGTCACCTCGAGGAACCGGTTGTGCACCCCGCGGTCGTACATCCGCTCGACGGTCGCGTCGATCATCGCCCGCACCGCGGCGTCGGCGTCACCGCCGGCGGCGGCGAGCTCGTCGGGGTGCAGCGGCAGGTCGGCGGTGAGGTACTTGGCGAAGATGTCACGGGCCGAGCCCTCGTCAGGGCGCTCGATCTTGATCTTGGCGTCGAGCCGCCCGGGCCGCAGGATCGCCGGGTCGATCATGTCCTCGCGGTTGCTCGCCCCGATGACGATGACGTTGTCGAGCCGCTCGACCCCGTCGATCTCGGCGAGCAGCTGCGGCACGATCGTCGTCTCGACGTCGGAGGACAGCCCGGAGCCGCGGGTGCGGAAGAGCGAGTCCATCTCGTCGAAGAAGACGACGACCGGGGCCCCCGAGGAGGCGTGCTCGCGCGCCCGGGCGAAGATGAGCCGGATCTGGCGCTCGGTCTCGCCGACGTACTTGTTGAGCAGCTCCGGGCCCTTGATGTTGAGGAAGTAGCTCGTCGTCTCCGAGCGGCCCTCGCGCTCGGCCGTCTGTCGGGCCAGCGAGGCGGCGACCGCCTTGGCGATGAGTGTCTTGCCGCACCCGGGCGGGCCGTAGAGGAGCACCCCCTTCGGCGGGCGCAGGTGGTGCTCGCGGAAGAGTTCGGGGTGCAGGTAAGGCAGCTCCACCGAGTCGCGGATCGCCTCGATCTGCCCCGCGAGGCCGCCGATGTCGTCGTAGGAGATGTCCGGCACCTCCTCGAGCACGAGATCCTCGACCTCGGCCTTGGGGATGACCTCGTAGACGTAGGACGACCGGGCGTCCAACAGCACCGTGTCGCCCTGGCGCACGACGACGTCGAGGAGGGTGTCGGCGCGACGCACGACGCGCTGCTCCTCGCCGTGGATGACGACGACGAGCCGGTCGTCGGGCAGCACCTCGTGCACGACGACGACCTGACCCGTCAGCTCGAAGCCGGCGACGTCGACGACCGCGAGCGCCTCGTTGAGCCGCACGTCGCGGCCGAGGCGCAGCTGCTCCTCGTCCAGAGCCGGGCTCACCTGGACGCGCATGCGGCGGCCGCCGGCGAGGACGTCGACAGTGCCGTCGTCGTGCCGACCCAGCAGCACGCCGTAGGTCGAGGGTGGAGTCGCGAGCGCCTCCACCTGCTGCTTGAGGGTGACGAGCTGCTCGCGGGCCGCCTCGAGGGTGCGCACGAGCCCGTCGTTGCGGCGGCTCAGCGACGCGATCTGCGCGCGCAGCTGCCCCGGTCCCGCGGGCGCCGAGGCATAGGGCGGCGCGGGCGGCGTCGACGCGCTCTGCGGCCGGGCTGCGGTGGGCTCGGGCGTCTCAGGACTGCTCATGAGTGACCTCACTGTGCGCGGTCCGGACCACAGCATCGGTCTGCGGGCCAGGGGCCGCGGCCTGCGTCGCGTCGGTGTTCGTCGCGTCGGTAGTCGTCGTGGTGCCCATGGTCGTGGTGTCCGTGGTCGTGGCGTCGCCCGGCAGGTCGGTGACCGCGTCGGCGGTGGCGTC
>JAVTVZ010000087.1:40316-50819 GCA_032229625.1 Dermatophilaceae bacterium
TGTCCGTGGTCGTGGCGTCGCCCGGCAGGTCGGTGACCGCGTCGGCGGTGGCGTCGGCGGTGGCGTCCCCGCCGGCGACCGGCGCGGCGCCCTGCTCGGCCTCGCGTCGGGCCTGGGCGCTGCGGGCGAGCCGGCGCAGCTTCTTGTCCGAGACCGTGCGCTCGCCGACGTCCTGCGCCTCCCACACACCGGCGGCGTCGACCGTCACGTCGCTGCCGGGCGTCGCGTCGTCCTGCCCGTAGGCGCCCTTGGCGGGCCGGCGCTTGCGCAGCGGCGGCGTCACCCCCGGGGCGAGTCGACGGGTCGTCAGGAGGAATCCGGTGTGGCCGTGCATGCGGTGCTCGGGACGCACGGCCAGCCCCTCCAGGTGCCAGCCGCGCACGAGCGACTCCCAGGCCTGCGGCTCGGTGTAGCCGCCGTGGGCACGCGCGGTCTCGGCGAGTCGCGAGAGCTGGGTGGCCGTGGCGACATAACAGATGAGGACCCCGCCGGGCGCGAGCGCGTCGGCGACGACGTCGAGGCACTCCCAGGGGGCGAGCATGTCGAGGACGACCCGGTCGATCGTGCCGTCGGGCACGGCGAGCGGCAGCGTGCCGACGAGGTCGCCGACCGTGACGGTCCACGCGGGGTGGGGCCCGCCGAAGAAGTCCTCGACGTTGCCGCGGGCGATCTGCGCGAATTCGGCGCGGCGCTCGAAGGAGTGCACGTGCCCGTGGTCACCGACGGCCCGCAGCAGCGACATGCTCAACGCGCCGGAGCCGACACCCGCCTCGACGACCCGGGCGCCCGGGAAGATGTCGGCCATCGCGACGATCTGTCCGGAATCCTTGGGATAGACGACCGCCGCGCCCCGCGGCATCGACATCACGTAGTCCGAGAGCAGCGGCCGCAGCGCGAGGTATTCGACCCCGGAGGTGTTGGTCACCGTCGAGCCGTCCGGGCTGCCGATGAGGTCGTCGTGGCGCAGGCTGCCGCGGTGGGTGAAGAACTGCCGGCCGGCTTCGAGGGTGATCGTGTGCATCCGACCCTTGGGGTCGGTCAGCTGGATGCGTTCGCCGACGGCGAAGGGGCCGCGGCGGCGATGCGCGCCGGTGGGGTCGAGGTGTTCGCGGGTGGGGACAGTCATGATCCGGCCAGTCTAGATCCGTGCTGCGGGGCGCTCGTCACGACGCCCGGCGCGACGGCGGCCCCTCCCCCGCAGCGATCCGGCCGATCGTCGCCGCGTCCAGAGCACCCCACGGCGACCCGTCAGGGTCGGCCAGGAGCAGCAGCGGCACCTGTCGCTCGACGAGCGCGTCGACGGCCGGCCGCAGGTCGGCGCTGCCTCGCGGCAGCACGAGCACCCAGCCGTCGGGCATGACGCGCAGACATGCCGCGGCGGGCACGGTGTCGAAGGCGTCGGCCTGGGCGGCCTGCTCCACGGCGTCACCGTCGAGCACGCCGATCGGGTCGCCGGCCTCGATCACCGCGACGACCAGACCGCGGGCGGCGACGTCGGCGGCGACCTGCGGCAGCGCCGACAGTGGCGCGTCGGCGCGGATCGTCACGACCGGGTGCACGACCGAGCGCACATCGAGCGCCGCGAGCCGACCACGCATCCGCCCCGTGGCGATCGCCTGCCCGGCACCGAACCACAGGAACGCCCCGACGAGCGCGATCCACGCGACGGTGAACAGGCTCGGCGCCTCGCCGCGCAGCAGCGGCGTCCCGGCGAACCACACCACGACGAGGATGGTGACGATCCGCCCCGACCAGCCGGCCGCGATGAGCCCGACATGTCGGCGTCCCGTGACCTTCCACACCAGCGCATCGAGCAGGTAGCCGCCGTCCAGCGGCAGCCCGGGCAGCAGGTTGAAGATCGCGACGAAGCCGTTGGTCCACGCCACCGCCCCCAGCAGCAGCCCGGCGACATCGCCGCGCATGTAGGGCAGCGCCTGCCAGCCGAGCACGCAGAGCAGTCCGTTGGCCGCCGGACCCGCGAGCGCGACGAGGGCGCTGGCCCCCGGGGTCGCGCGGGCCGCGTCGTAGGCGGTGTGCCCGCCCATGAGGTCCGCGGCGATCCGATGCACCCGGAAACCGCAGCGCAGCGCGGTCAACGCGTGGGCCGCTTCGTGGACCAGGACGCTGACCAGCAACAACATGGCGTAGCCGAGGGCCACGACATACGACCAGAGGCCGAGGTCGGGCAGGGTCGCGGCGACCTGCGGCCCGAAGATCGCGACCATGACGACGCCGATGACCAGCCATCCCCCGCCGATGTAGACGGGGATGCCCCACAGCGAGCCCACGCGCCAGCCCGCCGACTCCTGCGCCGGCATCGACTCGCCCGGTCGGGACGCGTGCTGCGTCGACGCCGATTCGGTGCCCGTCGGGTCGTCGGGCCGGTGTGCGTCGTCGGGCGACCCGCCGGCCACGGGCGGTGGGGCTGCTGACATGGCTGACACGCTACGTCACGACCCCGACAAGACCGGCTCGTCGCGGCTGCGACCAGGCGGGCGGCGAAGCTTGTCGGTGGTCGCCTCTACTGTCGCCGGCATGACGAACGCGCTGCTCACCCGTCCGCCCACACCTGGGCCGACCCGCGCCTCGGGCGGCCAGGAGTCGCGCCTCCTGACGCTGTCGCCGAGCCGGGTCGAGGACTTCCTGCAGTGCCCGCTGCGCTTCCGCTTCTGCGCGCTGGAGGGTCGGGCACAGCCACCGACCGCCGCGATGGCCCGCGACGCGCTCGTGCGCGCGACACTCGACGCGCTCTTCGCGCTGCCGGCGGCCCGCCGCACCCGACAGGAGGCCGCCCGCCTGGTGCCCCGGCAGTGGGCGCGCGCGGCGGGCGACGATCCCGACCTGGCCGCGCTGCTCGACCGCGTCGCGGGCCACGACCCGGCCCGGCTGCAGCGGTGGTTCGACGACGTGGTGCGCCTGCTGGACCGCTGGTTCACCCTCGAGGATCCGACGCGGCTGGAGCCGGTGGCCCGCGAGGTGACGCTGGCGGTGGCGCGGCCGGGGCTCGCGGTGCGCGCCCGCCTGCACCGACTCGATGCGGCGCCGGACGGGCGACTGCGGATCACCGGCGTCACGACGCGGCGCGGCGCCGACACCGCCCGCGCGCTCGCCGAGCTGCGCGGCCTCGGCTGGGTGGTGTGGCGCTCCCGCGGGGTGCTGCCGACGCGCCTGCAGCTCGTCCAGCTGGGCGACGGGCTGGTCGTCACCGACGAGCCGGACGAGGCCGCGATGCGGGGCGTCGAGCGGCGGCTGCAGGCGGTGGCTGCGGCGATCGAGCGGGCCCGGGCCGGCGACGACTTCCGGCCGCGGCCCTCGTCGGCCTGCTTCGGCTGCCCGCACCGGGCGATCTGCCCGGTCTTGGCTGCGCATGAGCCCGGCGGCGGGCCCTCGGCGGCTGCCGCATGAGCGCGACCGCGCGGGGGACGTCGGCCGGGTCAGGGCGCGCTGAGCCGCCGGTAGTGGTAGCGGTGATGCTCGGTGAAGCCGAGCCCGCGATAGAGCGCGACCGCCGCCGTGTTCGGCTCCCGCACCTGCAGGTAGGCGAAGCGAGCGCCGTCGGCGCGGGCCCGCGCCAGGAGCAGGCGAGTGATCATCGCCCCCAGTCCCCGGCGCCGCAGGGCGGGGACGACCTCGACGCACGAGATCCCGGCCCAGTCGGCCGTCACGACGACCCGTCCGGCGGCGACGCCCCCGCGGGCGCCCTCCCCGACCGGCTCAGCCCCGACCGGCTCAGCCGCCGCCACGACCGCCGGTGTGCGAGTGGTCTGCTCGGGTCCCGGGGCCGAGAGCAGCAGATAGCGGGCCGGCGCGGAGGTCAGCACGCGCCGCGCGGCGTCGCTCGCGGCGATCTGGCCGCCGCGCACGACCTCGCCCCACGCGCCGTCGGGAGCCTCGCTCCATCCCTGCGTCACGGGCGTCGGTGCGCCCGCGGGCGGTTCGCCCGTCCCGGTCGCGTCCGGCAGGCGGCGCAGGTCGGCGACCATGACGATCGTCGGCTCGTAGGCGACCCAGCCGCCCTCCCGGGCCGCGGCCTCGAGCGCGACGGCGGCGGGATCATCGGCGGCATCGATGTCGTGCGGCAGGTGCAGCAGGGGATGCTGCCCGAGCGCGCGGTAGTGCGCGGCCACGAGCGTCAGCGCCTCAGACACCCCGACGCCGGGATCGCCGGCGGCCAGCGCCGAATTCGCCCGGCCGGACCAGCCGAGCCCGTCACGCACGAGCCAGCCGCCGAGGCGGTGGGCGCCGACCCCGGGCCAGCCGGCAGCGGCGATCCGCTCGACATCGGCCGCGCTGGAGCTGGGCCGCACGCTGCGCGCCGGCACGATCCGGCGGCCGACGACGTCCGCCGGATCGAGGGCGACGGGCCCGCGGTCGTGCGGCAGCAGCACGAGCCGGTCGGGTGCGTCGACCAGCACCTCGCCGACGACGTCGCCGTGGCCGCCCTCGGGCAGCCGCCGACGCGCCGCGACCCGTGGTGTCCCCGGCGGCGGGGCCGGCAGCAGGACCCCCGGCCCGGTCACAGGGTCGAGCCGGTCGTCCGGCGCGGGGTCGTGGCGGCGAGCGGCCGCCGGATCGGACTGCGGACCGGCGTGCGGATCGATGTGAGTCACGACCCGGCGGCCGCAGTGGTGAGGCCGATCAGGTCGCCGGGTCCGACGCCGACGAGGCTGGGCACGGTCCTCAGACCGGGCCGTGGTTCGACGGCCACGACGTGCGGCACGGCGAGCGTGCGCACCCCGGCCGCCAACGCCGAGGCCACCCCGGTCGGGGAGTCCTCGATGGCGACGCAGTCGGCCGGCGCCGCGCCCAGCGCTCGCGCGGCGAGCAGATACGGCTCGGGGTCCGGCTTGCCTCGGGTGACCTCGTCACCGGTGACGACCGCGGAGAAGCTGCCCGGGGGCAGCGCGTCGAGGACGACGTCGACCATCGCCCGCCACGACATCGTCACCATCGCGCACGGCACCCCGGCCGCGCGCAACGCGCCGAGCAGCTCCAGGGCGCCCGGCCGCCACGGCACCGCCTCGCGCAGGCTCGCGATGACGCCCTGTTGCAACCGATCGACGATCTCCACGGGCGGCAGGTCGACCGGCGAGTGCGCGCGGATGTACTCGGCGGAGGCCAGCAGCGCGTTGCCGACGAGCTGGTGCGCGTGCTCCTGCGACCAGTGCCCGCCGAAGGACTCGACGAGCGCGTGCTCCTGGGCGATCCAATACGGTTCGGTGTCCAGCAGGGTGCCGTCCATGTCCCACAAGACAGCCGCCGGCAGCGCGCCGCCGGCCCGGGGCGCCGCCCCGGGCCGGTGCCGCGGTGGCGCCCCGGACACGTCCGGCTGCTCGTCGGCCACGTCAGACCTTGAAGTACTTCGCCTCGGGGTGGTGCACGACGAGCGCGTCGGTCGACTGCTCGGGGTGCAGCTGCAGCTCCTCGGAGAGCTCCACACCGATCCGGCCCGGCTCGAGCAGCGCCACCAGCGTCGCCCGCTGCTCCAGGTCGGGGCAGGCAGGGTAACCGAAGGAGTAGCGGCAGCCGCGGAAGCGCACGTCGAGCACCTCGTCGATCCCCAACTCCTGCGCGTCGCCGAAGCCGAGCTCGTCGCGCACCCGGGCGTGCCAGTATTCGGCGAGCGCCTCGGTGAGCTGCACCGACAGGCCGTGCAGCTCCAGGTAGTCGCGGTAGGCGTTCTGCTCGTAGAGCACCGCGGTGGCCTGGGACGCCTTCTCGCCCATCGTCGCGAGCTGGAACGCGATGACGTCCGGCTGCCCGTCGGCCTCGTACTTCTCGCGGCTGCGGAAGAAGTCGGCCAGGTCCAGCCGCCGGTCGCGCCGCTGACGCGGGAACGTCAGGCGGGCGCGCTCGCTGCCCTTCGGCTGGCCGTCGGGGCCGTCCTCGTGCCACAGCACGACCACGTCGTTGCCGTCGCTGTAGCAGGGGAAGTAGCCGTAGACGACCGCCGGTTCGAGCAGGTCCTGGGTGTGGATCCGCTCGAGCCACATCCGCAGCCGCGGCCGGCCCTCGGTCTCGACGAGCTCCTCGTAGGAGGCACCGCCCTCACCGCGGGTGGGCTTGAGCCCCCACTGCCCGAGGAAGGTCGCCCGCTCGTCGAGGTAGCCCGCGACCTCCGCGAGGGGGATGCCCTTGACGACCCGGGTGCCCCAGAAGGGCGGGGTCGGGATGTCGTTGTCGTCCGCCACGTCCGAGCGGGTCGTGTCGGTGACCAGCGCGCCCTCCTCGTGGGGGGTCGCGACGGCGCGCACGCGGCGGGCGCGACGCTCCGGCAGGGCCTCCTCCAGGGAGACCTCCGGGTCGTTCTTCGCCCGCGCGATCGCGTCCATCAGGCGCAGACCCTCGAAGGCGTCGCGGGCATACCGCACGTGGCCCTCGTAGACCTCGGCGAGGTCCTGCTCGACATACGCCCTGGTCAGGGCCGCGCCGCCGAGCAGCACAGGCCAGCGCTGCGCGAGCCCGCGAGAGTTGAACTCGACGAGATTGTCCTTCATGACGACCGTCGACTTCACGAGCAGCCCGGACATGCCGACGGCGTCGACGTCGTGCTCGGTCGCGGCGTCGATGATCTCGTTGACGGTCTTCTTGATGCCGATGTTGACGACGTCGTAGCCGTTGTTGCTCAGGATGATGTCGACGAGGTTCTTGCCGATGTCGTGCACGTCGCCCTTGACGGTCGCGAGCAGCACCTTGGCCTTCGCGCGCGACCCGCCGCCGGAGCCGCCCTCCTGCTCCTCGATCGTCGGCTCCAGGTGCGCGACCGCGGCCTTCATCGTCTCGGCGGACTGCAGCACGAAGGGCAGCTGCATGCGCCCGCTGCCGAAGAGCTCACCGACGACCTTCATGCCCGCGAGCAGGTGGTCGTTGATGATGTCGAGCGCGCGGGTGCCTACCGCCAGGGCCTCGTCGAGATCGGCCTCGAGCCCGTTGCGCTCGCCGTCGACGATGCGCCGCTCGAGACGCTCGCCCAGGGGCAGCGCCGCGAGCTCGGCGGCCCGCCCGGCCTTCAGCGACGCCGAGTCGACGCCCTCGAAGAGCTCGAGCATGCGGGCCAGCGGGTCGTAGGTCAGCTCGCCGGCCTCGTTGTAGCCGCGGCGGTCCCACACGAGGTCGAGCGCGACCTCGAGCTGCTCCTGCGGGATCCGCGCGACGGGCAGGATCTTCGCGGAGTTGACGATCGCGCTGCTCAGACCGGCCTTGACGCATTCGTCGAGGAAGACCGAGTTGAGCACGACGCGGGCCGCGGGCTTGAGCCCGAAGCTGACGTTGGACACGCCCAGCGTCGTCTGGACCCCCGGATAGCGGGTCGTGATCTCGCGGATCGCCTCGATGGTCTCGATGCCGTCGCGGCGGGTCTCCTCCTGACCGGTGGCGATGGGGAAGGTCAGGGCGTCGACGACGATGTCCTCGACGCTGAAGCCGTGCTCGGTCGTCAGGGCGTCGATGAGCCGCGAGGCGATCTCGACCTTCTTCTCGGCGGTGCGCGCCTGCCCTTGCTCGTCGATCGTCAGCGCGACGAGCGCGCTGCCGTGCTCCTGGGCGAGGGCGACCATGCGCGCGAAGCGCGAGGTGGGCCCGTCGCCGTCCTCGTAGTTGACCGAGTTGATGACCGCGCGGCCACCGAGCCGCTCCAGGCCCGCCTCGATGACGGCGGGCTCCGTGGAGTCGAGCACGAGCGGCAACGTCGAGCTCGTCGCCAGCCGCGAGACGAGCTCGCTCATGTCACCGGCGCCGTCGCGCCCGACATAGTCGACACACACGTCGAGCAGGTGCGCGCCCTCGCGGGTCATGTCCTTGGCGATCTCGACGCAGTCGTCCCAGCGCTGCGCGAGCATGGCCTCGCGGAAGGCCTTGGAGCCGTTGGCGTTGGTCCGCTCCCCCAGGGAGAGGTAGCTCGCGTCCTGCCGGAACGGCACGGAGGTGTAGAGCGAGGCCACCGCTGCCTCGGGCGTGGGCTCGCGGGGCGTCACCTCGCGCCCGCCGACGGCCTCGACGACCGCCCGCAGATGCTCCGGGGTCGTGCCGCAGCAGCCGCCGACGATCGCGACGCCGTAGTCCGTGACGAACTGCTCGTGCGCCCGGGCCAGCTCGGCGGGCGTCAGCGGGTAGTGCGCGCCGTCCTTGGTCAGCTCCGGCAGCCCCGCGTTGGGCAGCACGCTGATCGGGATGCGCGAGTTGCGCGACAGGTAGCGCAGGTGCTCGCTCATCTCCGCGGGCCCGGTCGCGCAGTTCAGCCCGATGACGTCGATGCCCAGCGGCTCCAGCGCCGTCAGCGCCGCGCCGATCTCGCTGCCCATGAGCATCGTGCCGGTCGTCTCGATCGTGACCTGGGCGATGATCGGCAGATCCTGCTCGCGGGCGGCCAGCGCCCGCTTGGCGCCGACGACGGCCGCCTTCGTCTGCAGCAGGTCCTGGCAGGTCTCGATGAGGATCGCGTCGGACCCCCCGTCGATGAGGCCGGCGGCGCACTCCTCGTAGGCGTCGCGCAGCTGGGCGTAGGGCGCGTGCAGCAGCGACGGCAGCTTGGTGCCGGGGCCGACGGAGCCGAGCACGAAGCGCGGCTTGTCGTCCGTGGAGTAGGCATCCGCGGCCTCGCGGGCGATCTGGGCGCCGGCCCGGGCGAGTTCGTAGATGCGCTCGGGGATGTCGTATTCGGCGAGGTTGGCGAAGTTCGCGCCGAAGGTGTTGGTCTCGATGGCGTCGACCCCGACCGCGAGGTATTCCTCGTGGACGGCCCGGACGATGTCCGGGCGGGTGACATTGAGGATCTCGTTGCACCCCTCGAGCTGTTGGAAGTCCTCCAGCGTGGGGTCGGCGGCCTGCAGCATCGTGCCCATCGCGCCGTCGGCGACGATCACTCGCTGGGTCAGAAGGGGTCGAAGCTGCGGTCGTCGCTCGGAGCGGCTGCTCACTATCGCGGTCTTTCTACGTGCGGACAGGACCCCCCATGCTACTCACGCCCCGCCAGGGCCCTTCGTCCCGACGAGGGACGGACCCCGGCGACCGGTGCGAGCGTCGCTGCGCGAGCCGGACTGCGTAGGCTGGTGGGATGCTCACGCCAACAACAGCGGACCGACGGGAGACTCCGTGATCGAGGTCGAGGACCTGCCCGAGCTCGTCGATCCCGTGGTCATCGCGGCCTTCGAGGGGTGGAACGACGCCGGGGAGGCCGCGAGTTCGGTCGTCGAGCACCTGGCGCAGGTCTGGGGCGCGGAGCCGATCGCGGCGATCGACCCCGAGGACTATTACGACTTCCAGGTCACCCGCCCGCGCGTCGGCACGGTCGACGGGGTCCGGCGCATCACGTGGCCGACGACTCGGGTGTTGTGCGCGCCGCGGGTCGCCGCCGGCCGGGACATCCTCATCATCCAGGGCATCGAGCCGTCGACGCGGTGGCGCACCTTCGTCATCGAGCTGCTCGCGCTGGCCGACGAGATCGACGCCTCGATGCTCGTCTGCCTCGGTGCGTTGCTCGCCGACGTGCCGCACACCCGGCCGCTGCCGGTGGGCACGTATTCGGAGGACGCGCGCCTCGCGCACTCCCTCGACCTGGAGCCCAACACCTACGAGGGCCCGACGGGCATCGTCGGGGTGCTCGCCGACGCGGCCTACCAGGCGGAGATCCCGACGGTCTCGTGCTGGGTGTCCGTGCCGCACTACGCCGGCGGCACCCCCTCGCCGAAGGCGACCCTCGCGCTGCTCGACCACCTCGAGGAGCTGCTCGACCTGCGGGTGCCCCGCGGTGACCTCGAGGACCTGTCCCGCGCCTGGGAGCGCGGCGTCGACGAGCTCGCCGAGAGCGACGAGGAGGTCGGCGAATACGTCCAGGCCCTCGAGCAGGCCACCGACACCGCCGAGCACCCCGAGGCCAGCGGCGACGCGATCGCCCGCGAGTTCGAGCGCTACCTGCGTCGCCGCGACGAACCCGAGGACTGAGCGCGCTCGCCGGCGAGGACCCCGGGGACCGCCCCTCGGGCACCGACCACCGGCGACACCGCGCCCGGGCTCGTCCGCCGACGAGCGGCCGACGAGCGACGACCGAGAAGCGGCCGCAGGAGACCTACAGCGCGATGCCCAGGAGGGCGTCCACCGCGTCACGCGCGACCCGCGACCGATGGTCGGGCTGCTCGCCGATGTCGGCAGGGGTGTCGGCAGTGGCGTCGCCGGGCCCGGCGTCACCGTGTGCGGCAGCATCGACCGCGGCATTGAGCGCGGCGTCGACCGCGGCGAGCGCCCCCGGGGTGTCGAGGTCGTCGGCGACCCGCTCGCGCAGCGTCGTCAGCAGCGCCAGCGCCGCATTCTGCCCGAGCGCGTCGATGCCGCCCCGCCAGCGCGCGAGGCGCTCCTGGGCGTGGGCGAGCGCGTCGTCGGTCCACTCCCACGGCGTCCGGTAGTGGTGGTCGAGCAGCACGAGCCGGATCGCCATGGGGTCGACGCCCTGGGCGCGCAGCCGCGACACGAGCACGAGGTTGCCGCGGGACTTGCTCATCTTGGCGCCGT